>JAEXQJ010000350.1 GCA_023438785.1 Pseudomonadota bacterium | reverse complement strand
GGACTGGGGCACGGACTTGGGTCGCGTGGCGCCCATCGTCGATCGCCAGCCGCTCAAGCGCTTGTACCTGGTCTACTTCGGCTCGGCCCGTCCGGCCGCGCATGGCTTGCCCCGCTACCGCTGGATGCCGGCCTACAACTTCGCCCCCGAGCTGGCCCTCGACGGGCCCGACCCCAACGGCCGAGAATGGATCGCCATCAGCGCAACGGCCTTGACCGGCGTGTACCCGCCCGGGCGCGAGGCCTATGCCTGGCTCCACGAGCGCACGCCAACCGCGCGCGCCGGGGCCGGCATTCTGCTCTTCGACATCACGGGCGACGGCGAGGCTCACGGCCGCATGGGGTTGGCGGCGCTCAGGGCCGGGTTCCCCGCGCCGGCGGTGGCTGCCCTGGAGCGGGCGGTGGAATTGGCACCCCGGGATCGCAACGCCCTGGCTGCCCTGGTGGCCGCCCACCTGCGTCGCGGCGATCGCGCCGCTGCCGCGCGCCTGTGTGGGGATGCCCGCGGGCTTGTCCCGACGGGGCTGTGTCAGCTCGCCGCGGCTCCTGCGGAACCGCCGTGACGAAGCTGTCCGGCGGGCGCGCGGGGGCAGGGCTCAGCCGCAGCAGCGCTTGTACTTCTTGCCGCTGCCGCACGGGCAGGGCTGGTTGCGACCCACTTCGGTTCCCTTGACCGCGGGGGCCGCCTCGCCATCCACGAAATACCAGCGGCCGTCCTTCTTCTCGAAACGCGAGCGCTCACAGTGAATGTGGACCGCGCCGTTTTCGCGGTACCGGGCGCGGAACTCCACCACGCCGCGCTCGTCCTCGGGGCTGCCTTGCTCGACGGAGACGATGGTCAGGCCCAGCCATTCCGAGTTGCGGCTCCAAGCCTCCACGCCCTTGCGGTCCACCGATTCCGCGCTGGCCGGGTGATGGGACTGCATGACGAAGTCGATGTGGCCCGTGGCGAACGCCGCGTAGCGCGCGCGCATGAGCGCCTCGGCGGTAGGGGGCCATTCTTTGCCGCTCAGGTAGCGCCCGCAGCAGCTCTGTAGCGAGTCGCCCTTGCCGCATGCACAAGTCATGGCGGCAGCATACTGGGGATGCGCGGAAACGCGAAACCCGCGGCGCGCCAGCCGAGTCAAAGGACAGAGGAGGTCTCATGTTATGGCCCGCACACCGTCCAGCATGATCCCGCTGGGAACCCCCATGCCCGCGTTCGTCCTGCCCGATACGGTCAGCGGCGAGATGGTTTCGTCCGCTTCGCTGGCCGGGCGGCCCGGCGTGGTGGTCTTCATCTGCAACCACTGTCCCTTCGTGCAGCACATCCGCGCCGGTCTGGCGGACTTCGGCCGCTGGTGCCGCGAGCGCGGGGTGCCCATGGTGGCCATCAGCTCCAACGACGTGGACAGCTACCCGCAGGACAACCCTGCCGCCATGGCCAGTGAGGCGCGTCAGCTCGGCTATCCGTTTCCGTACCTCTACGACGAGTCGCAGGCCGTGGCCCGCGCCTACGATGCCCGGTGCACGCCTGACCTCTTCATCTTCGATGCGCAGGGCAGACTGGCCTACCGCGGCCAGTTCGACGCCAGCCGGCCGGGCAACGGCATCCCGGTGACCGGCGCCGATGCCCGCGCGGCCGTGCAGGCTCTGTTGGCCGGCCAGCGTCCCGCCTCCGACCAGCGGGCCAGCATCGGATGCAACATCAAATGGAAGCCGGGCAACGAGCCGGCGGCTGGTGTCCCTGGGTGAGTTGGAAAAAGATCACCGCACCGGCCGTGGCCACGTTGAGTGAGTCCACGCCCGGGGATGGGGCCATGGGAATGGTGACCAGGGCGTCGCACAGACTCATGGTGGCGGGATCCAGGCCGGGGCCTTCGCTGCCGAAGAGAACCGCCACACGGTCCGGGCGTCGGTAGTCGGCCAGGGAGACGGCTCGCGGTGACAGGGCGGCGCCCAGCAGGGCGAAGCCGCGCTCGCGCAGGGCCAGGAGGTCGGCGGGCCAGTCGGTGGCGCGCACGATGGGCAGGGTCAGCACCGCGCCCGCCGAGGTGCGCACGGCCTTGCGATAGAACGGGTCGGCGCACCTGGGCGACAGGAGGAGCGCGTCCACGCCGAAGGCCGCGGCGTTGCGGGTCATGGCGCCCAGGTTGTCCACGTCGACCAGATCGACACACACGCCGACCAAGCGGGCGTCCTCGGGGATCCCGGTCCGGCGCGGGCGAAGGGCGATGGCCAGGCAGCCCCGGTGCACGTGAAACCCTGCCACCCGATCCATCATGGGTTGGGGCACGACGTACACCGGGATGTCGGCGCTCAGCGCGGAGAGCAAGGGTTCCAGGCTGGCCAGGCGCGGCGCCGTGAGCAGGACCGATTCGGTCTCGATGGGAGAGACCAGCAGTTTGCGGACGATCAACTCGCTCTCGGCCACGAAACGCCCCGATTGGTCGGCCAAGCGGCGATCCTGCAGATCGCGGTAGTACGAGAGGCGATCGTCGTCCGGCCGGTCCTCGGTGATGAAGTGGATGCGGGGGGGGCACGGCAGAATCGTTACAGCACGAACTCGCCGCGCGCCACGATGACGGCGCTGCCGCCCACCTCGATGCGGTCTACCTGATCGGCGCTGCCCACGGCGCGGGCGAAGAGCACGGACGGGCGACTGACCTCGGCGCCTTGCTCGATGCGAATCTGCTGGCCGAAGGGAATCAGCCCGTTGCGGGCCAGGTGCAGGGCCAGCGGGCCGGCGGCGGAGCCGGTGGCGGGATCCTCGTTGACTCCCAGGGCCGGGGCAAACATGCGCGTCTTCCACTGGTCGCCGCTGCCAGCGCACACGCTGAAGGCGTTGGCCGCGCTGAGCGCCGCCAGGGCGGGCAGATCGGGACGCAGACCCGCCACTTGTGCCGGATGCTCGACGACCACGAAGGCGTGGCGGATGCCGTTGTCGTAGATGGCCACGGGAACGCGCGTACCCGAAACCCCGAGGGCGGCCAGGAGGCGCTCGGGGTCCGAGAAGGACACCAGGTGCGGCAGCGGCTGGGCCATGGTGGCGTAGGACAGGGTGTGGCCGTCGCGGTGCAACTGCAGGTCCACCAGGCCCGCGCCCGTCTCCAAACGCAGGCTCGCCAACTGCAGCGGCGTGGCCAGGACGAAGGCGCTGCCCAACACGGGGTGGCCGGCGAAGGGCACCTCGCGGGCCGGCGTGAAGATGCGGATGCGCGCGTGGCCGCCCTGGGTGGGCCGCAAGACGAACACGGTTTCGGACAGGTTCAGCTCGCGCGCCAGGGACTGCATGGTGCGGTCATCGAGTCCACGGGCATCGGTGAAGACTGCCAGAGGGTTGCCGGCCAGTTTCTGCTCCGTGAACACATCGCAGAGCACGTAACGGAAGGTGCGCATGCGAATGCTCTACCACGCCGGCGCGAGGAGCCGCCGGCGCGGCCCGGGGAATGGGAGATTGTGCTTCGGAAAACCAGTATGCTAGCTTACTAGTGATAGAAGATAAAAAACTCCGTCCGAAAAGAGCAAACCCCGGGCGACCGGGGGACGCAAAGCCACGGGACTCTCTGAGTCAGCCGGGTTGCCGAAAGGAGATCGCATGTACCGGAAGCAGCAATGGGGACTGGCGCGTGGCACTCTGATGCTTGTCGTCGTCCTCGGGACGGCTTGCGAAGGAGGGCCGCTCCCGATGGCGTCGGATGCGCCCACGGCCTCGGCGACGGTGGAGCCCGGCGTGGCCACCGACGTTGAAAACGGTGTGGCCCGTGATGTCCTGGTGGTGTTGCGCGAACAGACGCCTGAGCTTGAGGACACGGCGCGTGCCCTCTCGTTGGGCGCCGCGTCCGACGGGGTGCGCATGGCGGCCCGGGTTCAGCGCCTAGCCGGCGCGAAGCGAGCTCTGTGGCTGGGCCTGGCCGGTCAGGATCTGCGCCAGCTCAGCTCCTGGCAGCACCTTCCGATTCTGCACGTGCGTGTGGAGTCACCTGAGGCGTTGGCCGGCTTGGCCGCGCGCCCCGAGGTGTCGGGCATCTGGGCCGACGAGGCCATCCGCATGCTCGAAACCACCCCGGCCAACCTGGCGCTCATCAATCAGCCGAGGGCCGCGGCCGCGGGGCACGTGGGCGCGGGCACGTCGGTGGCGGTCATCGACACGGGCGTGGACTACACGCGCGCCGCTTTCGGGGCGTGCGCGGCGCCCGGGGCCGCGAGTTGCAGGGTGACCTATGCCCAGGATTTCGCGCCTGACGACGGGGTTCCTGACCAGGCGCCCTTCCACGGGACCAATGTGGCCGCCATCGTGCTGGGCGTGGCGCCGGCGGCCAACATCATCGCTCTCGACGTGTTCGACGACGAAGGATCGTCCTCGTCCCACGTCCTGGCGGCTCTCGACTGGGTCCTGGCCCACAAGGACGAATACAACATCGTGACGGTCAACATGAGCCTGGGCGGTGGCAAGTTCACGCAGCCATGCACGAGCGATCCGTTGGCCATCGCCATCAGTGACCTGCGCGCGGCTGGCGTCCTGTCGGTCGTGTCCGCGGGCAACGATGGCTACGCCGACGCGCTGGCCTGGCCGGGCTGTGCGGCGAGTGCTCTTTCGGTGGGTACGGTCTATCACGCCAATGTGGGCCCCATCGCCACGGCCCGCTGCGCGGAGAACACGGCCCCGGACCGTGTGGCCTGTTTTTCCAACTCGGCCAGCTTCCTGACCCTGTTGGCCCCCGGCGTATTCATCAACGCTGCCGGGGTCACCATGACCGGCACGTCGCAGTCCTCCCCCCACGTGGCGGGAGCGCTGGCCGTGCTGCGCGCCGCCTTCCCCGGCGAGTCGCTCGATGCCACGGTCACGCGACTGACCGCCACGGGCGTCCCCATCAATGACGTACGCAACCACCTCTCCAAGCCTCGCCTGGACGTGGCCGCGGCGTTGGAGTACGGCTCGGACGCCGGCGCGGGCGGCGCCTCCGGCGAGGCCGGCGCGGGTGAAGGCGGTGCGGTGGACGCGGGCGGTGCGCCCGGTCCCACGGGGACTCTGCGCATCAACTTCGGCGGGGCCTATACGCGAACGGCCACCGTGCTGCTCGACGCGCGCGCCACGAGCACGGCAACGCAGGTCTGCGTGAGCAACTCGGAGGCCTGCACCGCGTGGCGCTCGTACTCGCCCCTCATCCTGTGGCGGCTGTCGAGCGGTGACGGCACCAAGAGCGTGCGCGTGTGGTGGAAAGACAGCCTCGGAAACCAGAGCGCCAGCCCCGCGGTGGCCTCCATTGCGCTCGACGCGACCGCGCCGCTCGACGGTGCGCTCGACGCCAGCCCCGGTGCCATGCGCGTGGCCTGGAACTGGTCCGGCTTCAGCGACGCGGGATCGGGAGTGGCGCGGTATCGTTTGGTGTCCAGCACCCTGGGGCCGCCTCCTCCAGGCTGCGGGATCGGCTCGGTTGTGTACAGCGGAACGGCGACCTCCTTCGCGAGCCGCGTGCCGCGTAGGCCCGTCTTCTATCGCCTGTGCGCCGTCGACAAGGCGGGCAATCCGAGCCGCGGCGTGGTTGAGCGGATCGGCGACCACGCGATGTAGCGCGTGCGGGTTCCAGTGCTTAAAGAAAGAGTTGCCGCTTGCCGATACCCTGCCCATGTCCAAAAAGGGGAGCGTGCGGGGGTGCTGTCGGAACTGAACGACCTTCGCCGCCGTCTGTCCGACGTCACCGCCGAGCTGTCTCGGTTCCTCAGCAGTTCCGAGGCGGTGTTCCTGTCGGTCGGCGGCGCTCTAGCAGGCGTAGAGAAGCAGGCCCGCGATCTCCTCGATGCGGCGGCCAATGCGCCGCCGCTGGATATGGAGGGGCCGGCCGCTCAGCTACGCGGCCACTTCCAGGCGGCGGCCGAGCACCTCAAGGCCAGCAGGCTGAGCCTGGAAGAGGCCACGCGCCGGCTTGAGCCGGTGCTGCAGGGAACCGACAGGCTGTCTCTCTTCCGCGGTGAGTTTCAACGCATGGCCACCACGCTCTGGGCCCTGGCCATTAGCATCAACATTGAGAACACACGCTGCGGCGACGACCACAGCGGCTTCGGCACCGTGGTCACTGCCGTTCGCCACCTGGGTGCGCTCATCGAGCCCAAATTCGATGCCGTGCTCAAGCACAGCGAAGGACTGCGCGACTCGGCCCAGGAGGCCGTGCGCCGCTCGCGCGATTACGTGAGCGCGCACGGCTGCGATACCAACTGCATGCTCCAGAAGATCCACGACAGCCTGGGCGGGCTCGATCAACTGGCCGCCGGCGGTGGAACCGTCGCCACGACGGCCACCCGATCCTCGAAGTCCGTGGTGGACAGCGTGGGCCGCGTGCTGCTGGCCATCCAGGAACACGACATCACCCGGCAGATGATCGAACACGTGGTGGAGGGTCTGTCGCAGTTCGAGGCCGACCTGGGGAATGGTCCGGTGGCCGAACCGGCGGGTGCCTTGGTCGAGGTTTTCCAACTGTGCCGCCTGCTGCACGCGCAGCTACAGAAGGCGCGTCGGCGCTTCTCGGGGGCGCTGACCGACATGGAGGCCGGACTGCAGGTCATGAGCTCGGTGGCCGCCGATTTGGTCGAGACCACGGGCGGGTTGGCCGGCACACAGGATGCGGGGCTGTTCTTCTCAGTCGAGCAGGGCATCGAGCAGGCGGCCCAGCAGTTGCGCGCCCACGCGGAGAACCGCCAGGCAAGCGCCGCGGCCTTGGGACGCGCCAATGCCACCCTGCAAGGCATGAGCGGCTTCATCCGCGCCATCGAGAGCATCGGCGAACAAATCAAGATCATTGCCCTGAACGCCCAGGTGGAGGCCGAGAAGACAGGCACCGAAGGGCGCGCGCTGGCTTCGCTGGCCAAGGCCATTCGCGAGGTGTCGATCCAGGTGCACGGGATGACGGTGTCCGTGTCGCGGGTGATGACCGACATGGTGCGCGACGGTACCGTCACGGCCGCCGACCTGGGCGACGGCAGCGCCATCGTCACCGCACTGGGCGCGGTGGCACGCCAGCTACGCGAGCGGCACCAGGCCATGCTCCAACTCGCGGGCGTCCTGCGCGACGGAGCCGAGGCGGTGCGCAGCCAGGTTGGAGCCCTGGTTCCTCAGTTGGCCGACCAGCGTCGCGCCGTGCGCAGCCTGGCCAACATCGAATTGGAGCTGTCGCTGGTGGGACGAGCCGCCGAGGCAGTGGCCGGGCCTGGCAGCGGGGATTCGCAGCGTCTCAAGGAACTGGCCGAGCGCTACACCATGGAAGATGAACGTTCTACGCACCATCAGGTGGTGGCGGGAGAGGCCGCCGGCCCGATGGAAACCGCGCCGACGTCGGTTCTGGGCGACAACGTCGAGTTGTTCTAGGAGGAAATCGATGCAGGTGAAACTCGAGGGCGAGCTGACACTGGCCAGGGCGAGCGAGATCAAACCGCTCCTGGTGGATGCCGTGGCTCAAGGTGGAGACCTGGACATCGATGTCTCGGCGATCACCGAGGTGGATGTGGCCGGCTTGCAGCTTCTTTGTGCCACGCACCGCTGTCTCGACCGGAAGGGTCGGAGTCTCAGCATCGCCGGCGCGTCTGAGGCCTTTCGCGCCGGCAGTGCCCGAGCCGGGTTCAACGGCGAGGTGGCGTGTCTGGCCTCCTGCATTTGGAGGAAGGTCCATGGCTAAGCGCATTCTGGTCGTGGACGACTCGGCCAGCATCCGTCAGGTGCAACGCTATGTCCTGTCGGGCGCGGGTTACGAGGTGTTGGAGGCGGTGGACGGGCAAGATGGTCTGGCCAAATTGCAGGGCAACACCGTCAATCTGATCTTCACCGACCTCAACATGCCCAACCTGGACGGCGTGGGCTTCATCAAGGCGGTGCGCACGTCGCAAACCCACCGCCTGACGCCCGTCGTGATGGTGACCACCGAGTCCGCGGACGCCAAGAAACAAGCGGGCAAGGCCGCCGGTGCCACCGGTTGGATCGTGAAGCCATTCACGCCCGAGCAACTGCTGGCGGTCGTCAAGAAGGTGATGGGATGACCATGAAGACTCCGGAGCAATTTGCGTCGACTTTCCGCGAGGAGGCGGCCGAGCGTTTGGCCGAGATGGAGGAGGGCCTCCTCGAACTGGAGGAGCGGCCCGATGACACCGAACTGGTGGCCCGCATCTTCCGCGCCATGCACACCATCAAGGGCTCAGGCGCCATGTTCGGGTTCGAGGAGATCGCCTCCTTCACGCACGAGATGGAGACAGTGTTCGATCGGGTGCGCAACGGCAAGCTGCAGGTGACGCACGACCTGGTGGGACTGGCGCTGGAGGGCAAGGACCTCATCCGCGCCATGCTGGCCGGCGAGTCCGACACGGCGGTGCGCGACCGGCTGGTGGCCGGCTTCCGCGCTCAGGCCGCCGAGAAGGCTGCCCCCGCCGCGCAAGAGGTCGCGCCCGTCGCGGAGAAGGTCGCTCCGGACTCGTCCGCCGCGCAGGAGGCGCACACCTATCGCATTCGCTTTCGCCCCCAGCCCACCCTCTTCCTCGACGGAACCAATCCGGCCAGCCTGCTCGACGAGCTGCGCGGCTTGGGCCGTTGCGAGGTGATGGTTCACGCCGCGGGGGTTCCCGCGCTGGACGAGCTGGACCCGGAGCGCTGTTACGTGTGGTGGGATGCGGTCCTCGTCACCGACAAGGGCCAAGAGGCCATCCGCGATGTCTTCGTGTTCGTGGAAGACAATGCCGAGATCCGTGTCGACCTGATCGATCAGGCCAACGAGGCAAGTGAAGACAAGAAGCTGGGGCAGATCCTCGTCGAGCGCGGGGACGTGACCCCGGAGCAGGTGCAGGAGGCTCTCGCGTCGCAAAAGCGTATCGGCGAGCTGCTGTGCGAAAAAGGCGTGGTTCCGAACTCGGTGGTGCAGGCGGCGGCCGTGGAACAGAAGGTCGTGCGGGACGTGCGCCAGCAACGCGAGGCCGCCCGCAGCGACAGCAATTCCAGCATCCGCGTCGCATCCAACAAGGTCGACACCCTGGTCAATCTGGTGGGCGAGCTGGTCATCGCCCAGGCCCGCCTGGCGCAGGTGGCCGGGCGCGTGGACGACGTGGAATTGGTCAGCATCTCCGAGGACATCGAGCGTCTGTCGGGGGAGTTGCGCGACAACACGCTCAACATCCGCATGGTGCCCATCGGCACCACGTTCAGCCGCTTCAAGCGCTTGGTGCGGGACCTCTCCAGCGAGCTGAAGAAGGAGATCGAGCTTATCACCGAGGGCGCGGAGACCGAGCTGGACAAGACGGTCATCGAGCAGCTCGGGGATCCCTTGGTGCACGTGATCCGCAATAGCTGTGATCACGGCATCGAGTCCCCGGCGGACCGCGTGGCGGCGGGGAAGCCGGCGCGCGGGACGCTGCGGCTGTCGGCCTATCAGTCGGGGCCCAGCGTGGTCGTCGAGGTGCGCGACGACGGCGTGGGCCTGCGCGCCGAGGCCATTCGCGCCAAGGCCATTGAACGCGGGCTGCTGGCCCCCGACGCTCACCCCACGGACAAGGAGCTCTTCGCGCTCATCCTGTTGCCGGGCTTCTCGACCGCCTCGACGGTGTCCAATCTCTCGGGGCGCGGCGTGGGCATGGATGTGGTCAAACGCTCCATCGATGCTCTGCACGGCGAGCTGGAGGTGGAGAGCACGGCGGGGCAGGGCACCACGATTCGTTTCCGACTGCCGCTGCCTCTGGCCATCATCGAGGGCTTGCTGGTGGCGGTGGGCGACGGGCGCTACGTCCTGCCCATGTCGCTGGTCGAGGAGTGCGTGGAGCTCACCGAGAAGGATGTGAGCAATGCCCACGGCAATCGCCTGGCAGCGGTGCGTGGCGAGCTGGTGCCCTACCTGCGCCTGCGGGACTGGTTCGCCGAGCCCGGCGTCCGCCCGCCCATCGAGCAGATCGCCATCGCCACCATCGACGGCATCCGCTTCGGGTTCGTGGTCGACGGCGTGGTTGGGCAGTTGCAGACCGTCATCAAGACGCTCGGCAAAATGTACCGTGACGTGCGCGGCCTTTCGGGCGCGACCATCCTGGGTGATGGCACGGTGGCGCTCATCGTGGACGTGCCCACGCTCATGCGTACGGCCCAAGCAGAGGTCATGCGCGACACCGCCGCAAACCGCGCGGGGCGGGAAGCGCCCGTGAGCGGGTAGGCGGCGAGGCGCGCACCCTCAAGGTTGGTGGACTTCGGCCGATAGTGCTTGGAGCTGCCGCGTCGACCTTGCGCGACCGGCACGAATCAAGGGAGTGGGTTCGATGAAGATCTGTGTATCGCGGTTCACGCCGGTGGAAACCGAGGCGCTGGCCAATCAGCGCGCGCAGGAGGTTTGTGCCTTCGTCGAGCCACCGCAAGGCACGCTCACCCGAAGGCTGATCCTCGCCCTGTCACCCCGACACAGGTCCCCTGCCGAGACGGCGTGGGACATGGCGCCCTACGCGGAAGAGGCACTCCGCGGCTGTGGCGTCGAAGCGTTGGAGTGAGCGGTGGCGTCGTCCGACACCTACGAGAGCGCTCTCGTGGCCTCACAGCGAGTTTGCGAACCAACCGACCAGCGAACCTGGAGGTTTTCCTGCAGTTCCATGCGGCCCGAGACGGCGAGCGCAAGCCAGCCGCGGTCCGCCTCAGTCGAGGTGGCCGCGTGGCCACCTCGTCGAGTCACGATGCCAAGGCCAACGGCTTTCCGGCCGGCGGCGTGGCCCTGCGCCTGAACGCGCAGAGCGAAGACAGCTCCTTGCTGCCCTACACGGAGAAATGATCATGAGCATGCCGACCGAGACGTCGCAGTATTTGACCTTCAAGTTGGACCAGGAGCTGTACGCCCTGGATATCGGGAAGGTGCGCGAGGTGCTGGAATTCAGCGCGGCGACCCGCGTGCCACGCATGCCTGAGTTCATGCGCGGGGTGATCAACCTGCGTGGCAACGTGGTGCCGGTCGTGGACCTCAAGCTCAAGCTGGGGCTGCCGCGAACCGAGCGGACCATCGATACCTGCGTGGTGATCACCGAGGTGGAGATCGACGGCGAAACCACCGTGCTGGGTGCGTTGGCCGATTCGGTGCAAGAGGTGGTCGAGCTGGAGGCGGGACAGATCGATCCGCCGCCGCGCATGGGCACCCGCATCAACTCGGATTGCATCCGCGGCATGGGCAAGCGGGATGAGCAGTTCGTCATCTTGCTCGACATCGACCAAGTCCTCAGCGCGGATGACCTCAAAGTGGTGGCCAGTTCGGCGGAAGCACCGGTGAGCTGAGTAAACGGGCGGGACCGGATGGTCCGGCCCTGCGGCGGAAGGAGACCCCCGGCGGGTTGGCTCGCGGCGGGTGCGGAAACCCATTTTTCGTTGGTGGCCGAACGACACCTGAAAGGAAGCAGTAGGATGCGTACGAACGGGAAGAGCTCTTCGAGTGGCCACGCGCGGCGCGATGGCTTCCTCGCCAACATGACCATCGGCATGCGCTGTGCCGTCGCCTTGGGGATCATGGTGGTGGTCATCGTGGGTCTGGGTTTGTACTCCTCGACCTCGCTCAAGCGCCTGGACGATTCGGATACGGCGCTCAACGAGCAAGGGCTGGTGCCCATCGCCCATATGGGTGAACACCGGGCCTTGTTCTTGCGCGGCTGGGCGAACCTGATGCAAGCCGCGATGGAGACCGACGAGGGCGAGCGCAAGCAGCAGGTTGCCCGGATCGAGGAGCGGCTGGTGGCTTCCGAGAAGGAAGTGGAGGCCATGGTCGCTGCCCTCAAGGGCACGGAGCTGGCAGGGCCGGCCGAGAACTACCTGGTCATCATTCAGAAGCTCTCCCGACGCATCAAGGAGGTGGCCGAGATGGCCGGCAAGGGCCAAGGCCAGGCGGCCCTCGCGCTCATCACCGGCGAGCTCGAGAATGCCCGCCGCGAGCAGGTCGCGGCCACGGATGAGCTGAACGGGAAGCTCAGCAAATCGGGCCACGCGCGGTCGGAGGAGAACACCAAGCAGGCCGAGGCGGTGATTCGGACCAGCACCACCATCGTCGTGGCCGCATCACTCTTTGCCGTCCTGGTCGGCTTCCTGCTCTTCCGCAGCAGCAACCGGGCTATCGGACGCGTACGTGAGGAGGCCGAGCGCCTGACCGCCGCGGTAGCCGAGGGTGACCTGGAGACGCGCGGTGAGCTGGAGAGCGTGGACCCCGAGTTCCGCGGCATCGTGGAGGGCTTTAACCGGACGCTGGACGAGATCACCGCCCCGCTCAACATGGCGGCCCGGTACGTCGACCAGATCAGCAAGGGCGATATCCCCGCGCCCATCACGGATGCCTACAAGGGGGACTTCAACACCATCAAGAACAACCTCAATCAGTGCATCCAGGCCGTCAACGCCCTCATCACCGATGCGAACACGCTGGCCCAGGCGGCGGTGGAGGGCAAGCTGGGTACGCGTGCCGATGCCAGCAAGCACCAGGGCGACTTCCGCAAGATCGTCCAGGGGGTCAACGACACCCTCGATGCGGTCATCGGGCCGCTCAACATGGCGGCCGGGTACGTGGACCGCATTTCGCGTGGTGACCTGCCGCCGCCGATCACCGAGGCCTACCAGGGCGAATTCAACGCCATCAAGAACAACCTGAACGGCCTGATCGATTCGCTGCAGAAGGTGACCCATGTCGCCCAGGCCGTGGCGGCCGGCGACCTCACGGTGACGGTGCACGAGCGGGGCGAGCACGACGAGTTGATGCGTGCCATCGCCAGCATGGTCAAGAAGCTGAGCGAGGTGGTGCAAGAGGTGAAGACGGCGGTGGCCAACGTGGCCTCGGGCTCCCAGGAGATGAGCGCCTCGTCCGAGCAGCTCTCGCAGGGCGCGAGTGAGCAGGCCTCGTCCATCGAGGAGGTCTCGTCGTCGATGGAGGAGATGAGCGCCAACATCAAACAGAACGCGGACAACGCCACGCAGACCGAGAAGATCGCCGTGAAGGCGGCGGGCGACGCCAAGGAAGGGGCGGACGCGGTGGCGCAGACGGTTGACGCCATGAAGTCCATCGCCAATAAGATCTCGATCATCGAAGAGATCGCGCGTCAGACCAACCTGTTGGCGCTGAATGCGGCCATCGAGGCGGCGCGTGCCGGCGAACACGGCAAGGGCTTCGCGGTGGTGGCCTCGGAGGTGCGCAAGCTGGCCGAGCGCAGCCAGAAGGCCGCCGGCGAAATCACCGAGGTCTCCAAGAGCAGCGTGAGCGTGGCCGAGCAGGCGGGGTCGCTGCTGGCGCGCATCCTGCCCGACGTGCAGAAGACCGCGGGCCTGGTGCAAGAGATCACGGGCGCCAGCCGCGAGCAGGACGCGGGCGCCTTGCAGATCACCCAGGCCCTACAGCAACTCGACTCGGTCATCCAACAGAACTCCTCCGCGGCGGAGGAGATGGCGGGCACGGCCGAGGAGTTGTCCAGCCAGGGTGAGACCCTGCAGTCCGTGATCTCCTTCTTCAAGGTGGAGGAGAACGGAAGCGTGATGCGACGGAGCGTCGGCAAGCCCAGCAGGATGCTGCCCGCGACGGGCAAGCCCAAAGGCGCGGTGGCGCACGGGCCGAGCAAGGGTGCCTTTGCCGCAGCCAAGCCGGTCGCGAGCACGCCGGGCGTGGCTCTGCAGCTCAGCAGTGAAGAGGAAGGCGGGTTCCAGCCCTACACCGAGAAGTGAGCCCGGCAGCGCGGCCGCGAGGAGAGCGCCCCATGGCCTCTCCCCGCCCTCGCGCCGAGTCGCGGCATCCTGCAGGCCCTTCGGGAGCCGGAGGCTCAGAGGATCGGCAGACGTCGCCGCCGTGCCGGATCGGTCTTCGGCACGGGATAGCGCGCGGGAGGGGCGGGCAGGGTGGTCAACGCCTCCCGGTAGGGGGCGGGCAGACCATGTGAGGCCGCAGCCGCCACCAGGAAGTCCAAGTACTCGCGGCTCGGCGGACGCTGCTCGCCTCGCGCCGATTTTTGGTAGGTGCGCGCCTGCAGGCGCTCACCAAGTGGCGTGGTCAAGTCGACCGGGTAGTGAAAGTGCTGGCCCGCGCCTTCAAGCGTGGCTCCCATGCAGAGATCCAGTCGCTCCCACTCGGCCGCGCGCAGGCGATAGAGCACGCCCCAGGTGTCGGCCTGCGCGTCCGCGACCAGGGTCTCGGTGCCGCTGTCCCAAACCGGGTCGTGACCGGAGAAGAGGATGCGGTAGCCGAGCAGGCGGGCTGGCGACACGGGCCGGGCGTCGCCGGCCAGGGCGCGTAACGTGGGCAAGTCCATGTGCGCCCCGTAGGCGAAGTAGAGATCGGTGAGGCTCATCTGCAAGCCAGTATGCCGAGAGGACCGGCCGAGGGCCGCGGAACCGCCAGAGCGCTCTGTGAATTCACTCCGCCGCAATCCGGTGGAAACACGCGCGACGCTTGCCTCCCGCGTGACAGGACTGTTGCCGCCCGCGTCGGGAGAGAGCGGCCTGCCTTCAAGTGCACGACCGAGCGGCCGATGACCTGAGATCGAGAGAGCGGGGAGTGCGCGCGGCAACCGGGCCCAAGGAACTGGAGGATTCGATGTTCAAGAACATGAGGACCGCGACGAAAGTGCTGATGTTGGCTGGCCTGGCCGTGGTGGTCGCAACGGCCGTTGGGGCTGTCGGTTATTGGGGGACGAGCAACGTGAGCGATCGACTGCACCTGGTAACCGACGTGCGCTTCGCCAGCAACAACGACGTGGCGAAGATGAAACAGGCCATCACCACGGTGGCCCGCTCGGCTTGGGCATTGGTCACGGATCGCCTGACGGATGTAGAAGCTCGTGGTGCTCAGCTCGCCGCCATGGAAGCTGCGCTGAGGGAGTTCGATGAGAGCGGCCGCTTGTACGATGCGCGCCCCAAACCCGAGAGGAACGCCCAGAAGTGGCGGGAGACGCAAGCCCTCATCACGAATTGGCGCCCGATTTTCGATCGATTCGTCGAGCTCGCGAAGGAGCGCCAACGCCAGGCCGCGTCCGGGGTGCCGGCCGCTCGTCTGGCCGAGTTGGACGGGCGGGTCTACGAGCAGCGCATGGCGTCCGTCACGACCTTCGCCCCCATTGAACGTGCTCTCGGCGAGATTCTCGCCAGCACGGACGAGGCCGTCCGCACGGACCGGGAAGCGGCTGTCGCGGCCGCGGCGCGGGCGACCTTTGTCTCGATTGTCGTCATTCTGTCCGCCGCCGTGATCCTCATCGGCCTCGGCGTCCTGGTGGGGCGCAACGTGCGGCGGGCGGTGGAGGGCATGGTGAGCGAGGCCAGCCGGCTCACCGGCGCCGCGATGGCAGGACAGCTCTCGACCCGGGCCAGCGCCCAGGCCATCGAAGCCGAGTTCCGCCCCGTGGTGGAGGGCATGAACGCGACCTTGGAGGCGGTGACCGCGCCGCTGCGTATGGCGGCTGAGTATGTGGACCGCATCTCGCGCGGTGATCTGCCGCCGCGGATCACGGCCGCATACCAGGGCGAGTTCAATGACATCAAGAACAACCTCAACGCGCTCATCGATTCGCTTCAGCAGGTCACGAAGGTGGCCCAGACCGTGGCGGCCGGCGATCTCACCGTCACCGTGCGCGAGCGCGGCGAGCACGACGAGCTGATGCGCGCCATCGCCAGCATGGTGACCAAGCTCAGCGAGGTGGTCGAGGAGGTGAAGAACGCGGTGGCCAACGTGGCCTCTGGTTCTCAGGAGATGAGCGCTTCGTCGGAGCAGGTATCGCAGGGCGCCTCGGAGCAGGCGTCGTCCATCGAGGAGGTCTCCTCGTCCATGGAGGAGATGAGCGCCAACATCAAACAGAACGCGGACAACGCGGTTCAGACGGAGACCATCGCCCTCAAGGCCGCCACCGATGCCAAGGAGGGCGGTGACGCCGTGGCTCAGACGGTGAGCGCCATGAAGTCGATCGCGGCGAAGATCTCCATCATCGAGGAGATCGCTCGGCAGACCAACCTGCTCGCGTTGAACGCGGCCATCGAAGCGGCGCGGGCCGGCGAGCATGGGAAGGGCTTCGCGGTCGTGGCCTCGGAGGTGCGCAAGTTGGCCGAGCGCAGTCAGAGGGCGGCGGGCGAGATCACCGAGCTGTCGAGGAGCAGTGTCGACGTCGCCGAGCGAGCGGGTACGTTGCTGGCGCGCATTCTGCCCGACGTGCAGCGTACGGCGGCGTTGGTGCAGGAGATCACCGGCGCGAGCCGGGAGCAGGATAGCGGTGCCACGCAGGTCACGCAGGCCCTGCAGCAACTCGACGCCGTGATTCAGCAGAACGCCTCCGCGGCCGAGGAGATGGCGGGCACGGCAGAGGAGCTGTCCGGTCAGGGCGACGCCCTGCAGGCGGCCATTGCGTTCTTCAAGGTGCATGGTCGCGAGACCTCCCTGACCGTGAAGAAGCCTGTCGCCAAGACGCTGACGCGGGTCAAGGCCAAGCTCGCCCAGGCCCCCCATCGGCTGGCGCCTGCCAAGGGCAAGGGTCCCACGGAGGGGGTGGCGCTGGAGCTTCACGGTGAGGAGGCAGAAGGCTTCCAGCCCTATTCGGAGAAGTGACATGGTGGCTTGTCCGCTGCTGGCGCCGGAGGTCCCAATGGCTCAGGGCTTTGCCCGCGGAGCTCAAGGCCTGACGGAGGTGAGCCGATGAGAGCCTTGCTGTGGAACGTGGCATGGACTCAGGGATGGTTGTGCGCAAGCACCGATGTCTCCCAACCGGAAGATTTGCAATGGGCGTGAGTGACGCAAATTCGAGCCCGAGCGCGCTGGATGGTGCTTCGCCGGAGGCACGCCTGTCGAAGCGCGACTACGAGCGCCTCAGCCGCTTCATCAAGGACAAGACCGGGATCCGCACCAAGAGCACCATGCTCGAGGCGCGCGTGCGTCGTCGCCTGCGCGCCTTGGGGTTGGATGACTTCGGCGACTACTGCGACATGGTGATGGGAGACTCGGGGATCGACGAGTTGGTGCCCTTGCTCGACGAGGTCACCACGAACAAGACCGATTTCTTCCGCGAGGCGAACCATCTGAGCTACCTGGTCGAGCACGTCGTCCCGCGCATGGCAGCGCGCGGGATCGGAAGCATGCGCGAGTTGCGCGTGTGGAGCGCGGGCTGTTCGAGCGGCGAGGAGCCGTACAGCATCGCCATGGTGCTGGCCGAGGCGGGCTGCCGCTATTCCATCCTCGCCACCGATATCTGCACGGAGGTGCTCGATCAGGCCCGCCAGGCCACCTACGAGGTGGAGCGCGTGGAGCCTGTGCCGCGGCATCTGCGGTTCAAATACTTGTTGCTCAATCGGGCGCGCAGTCAGGTGCGCATCACGCCCGAGCTGCGGGCGCGCGTGCACTTCAAGCGCCTCAACCTCCTGGAGGCGCCCTACGACCTGCGCGAGCACTTCGACGTGATCTTTTGTCGCAACGTCTTCATCTACTTCGATCGCGCCACCCAGGAAGGAATCCTTCGGCGCTTCCGTACGCATCTGGCGCCCGGCGGTTTCATCTTCCTCGGTCACTCCGAGTCCATTACCGGGCTGGACGTGCCGCTGGTGGGGGTGGCTCCGACCATTTACCAGGCGGCGGAATGATGACTTCTCCTGTCCGGGTTCTCATCGTCGACGACTCAGCGGTGGCGCGCCAGGCGCTGTGTGATGTCCTCAAGGACGAGCCAGACATCGAGGTCATGGCCACGGCCGGCGACCCGCTGGTGGCCGCCGAAAAGATCCGCCATGAAGTCCCCGGCGTGATCGTTCTGGACGTCGAGATGCCGCGCATGGATGGGCTGACCTTCCTGAAGAAGATCATGGCCCAGCATCCCATCCCGGTGATCATCTGCTCCAGTCTGGCCGAGGCGGGGTGCGAGACCACCCTGCGCGCCCTGGAGTACGGCGCCGTCGATGTGATTCAGAAGCCCAAGGTGGGCACGCGGCAATTCTTCGAGGAATCGCGGGTGCGCGTCTGCGATGCCGTGCGCGCGGCGGCCCGGTCGCGCTTGCGTCGCTACGAGCCCGGCGTTCACGCGGTGGCGCCCAAACTCACCGCCGACGTGGTCATGCCCAAGCCGGTGGGGCACGCCATGATTCAGACCACGGAGCGCGTGGTGGCCGTGGGGGCCTCCACGGGGGGCACCGAAGCCTTGCGCGTGTTCCTGGAGGCCTTGCCGCCGGATTGCCCCGGCATGGTCATCGTGCAGCACATGCCCGAGCACTTCACCGCCGCCTTCGCGAAACGTCTGGATTCGCTGTGTGACGTGTCCATCAAGGAGGCCGAGCAGAACGACTCGGTGATCCCGGGGCGGGTGCTGATCGCGCCCGGCAACCGTCACACCCTGCTCAAGCGCAGCGGCGCTCGCTACTTCGTGGAGGTCCGCGACGGCCCGCTGGTGGCGCGGCATCGCCCCTCGGTGGACGTGCTCTTCCGTTCGGTGGCCCGCTACGCCGGTCGCAACGCGGTGGGCGTGATCATGACCGGCATGGGTGACGACGGCGCCCGCGGCATGGCGGAGATGAAGGAGGCCGGAGCCACCACGTTCGCTCAGGACGAGGCCAGTTGCGTGGTGTTCGGCATGCCGAAAGAGGCGATCAAGCGCAACTGCGTGGACCAGGTGCTGCCCTTGGACCGGCTGGCGCCCTCCGTGCTGCGCGCCTGCGGAGCCTAAGGGCGCTGGCCGCCGCGCCGACGTCGGGCGCCGACGTCGGTGCGCTTTTTGCGGGATTGACTCGCAAGCACCTGCCAGCCTTCCGCTCGGCATGCGCAAGGTCCAATTGCTGCAACCGGGAATCGTCGCCCTCCTCGTGCTCAGCGCGTGCAGCGCGCAGCCCACGACGAGCTCCGTCGATCCCTCGTCGACAACCCGGGACGCCGGCGCCTCGCTGCTGCCCGTGGGGCCGGGGCCCTCCGTCGCTGACGCGCCTGTCGCCTGCCCGGGTGGACCCGATGACGATGGGGACCATGACGGCTGGAGCGCGGCGCAGGGAGACTGCAACGACTGCGACCCCCACGTGAACCCGGGGGCCTACGACGTGCCCGGTAACCAGGTGGACGAGGACTGCAGCGGCGACGCGGACGACGAGCCCGCCACCTGCGAAGGCCATGCTGCCGACGACGCTCTGGCCGGCGCGCGGGCCATGGGCCTGTGTCGAACCTCCACGGCGCAGACGCGCACCTGGGGCGTGCTGTCGGCACGCTGGGTCTTCCCCGACGGCAGCCGCGCCTCGCTGACCCCGGCACAAAAGGGCAGCCTCTTGGGCCCGAGCACCTGCGTGAGCGGGGGCGGGGGCGAAGGTAACCCGCCACACCCGCGCTCGCACGCGATCCTCGCGTCCTTCGGACCCAACGTCGCACCCCGCGATGGCACGAGCATGCTGGCCTTGTCCAGTGGCGTGGCCCAAGCCGCGGCCGTGGACCAGTCGCCTCAGCGGGCCGAGATGTGCACCCGCAGCCGAACGCCGGAGGGCTTTCCCGTTTCATCCACCGCCGCTTGCCCCAACCAGCGTATCGCCGAAACCACCGACGCCAACGATGGCGTGGCGCTGGAGCTGGAGGTGCGTGCCCCCAGCAACGCCTACGGGTTCTCGTTCGATTTCGACTTCTACACCTACGAGTACCCCCGCTATGTCTGCACCCGGTACAACGATTTCTTCGTGGCCTTGCTGGATTCCCGTCACCCCGCTACGCCGGCCAACAAGAACATTTCGTTCGACAAGCAGGGCAATCCCGTGTCGGTCAACAACGCCTTCGTGGAGGTCTGTTCTCCCGGGGCGGCGGGCGGCAAGTCGTTCACCTGTGCCCTAGGGCGTCAGGAGCTCCAGGGCACCGGCTTCGACACGCCGGCTAACAGCGCGGCGACGGGCTGGCTGCGCACCAAGGCCCAGATCGTGCCCGGCGAAATCTTCAAGCTGCGCTTGGCCGTGTGGGATATGGGCGACGAGGTCCTGGACTCTACCGTTCTGCTCGATCGCTTCCAGTGGGTCCTCGAACCCGGCCAGGCCACCGGCGGCACGGAGCGCGTGACCGTGTATTGAGGGCGGAAGGCGCACCCGCCAGCCGCCCGCCAGGGCTCGTCGAGCTTGGAGCCGCAGGAGCGCCCTGGTCAGACTCAGAATTCGCGGAAGGCGGGATCCTCCCCGAGCGGGATGAGGTCCTCGGGCGTGTGGCCGAGCGCGACAGCGGGGCGGCGGGCCTTGGCCGGGCGAGCCAGGGGGCGGGGGGCAATCGTCGGCGGCCTCGCGACGTCCCGGGACAGTTGGAAACTGCCCACCATGGCCGCCAACTCCTCGGCTTGGCTCGACAGCTCCGCGGCGGCCGAGGACGACTCCTCGGAGTTGGCCGCGTTCTGTTGCGTGACCTTGTTGATGTCGGCCACGGCCTGATTGACCTGGTCCACGCTCGCGGCCTGCTCCTTTGCAGAGGCAGAGATCTCGTTGACGATACCGCTCACCTTGCTGACGCCGGCCAAGATGTCGGCGAGCTTCCTGCTCACCTCCTTGGAGGTCACCTCGCCTTCGCTGGCTTGGTGCACGGATTCGCGGATCAGCGCCTCGGTCTTCATGGCCGCTTCTTTGGAGCGCAAAGCCAGGCTGCGGACCTCCTCGGCCACCACGGCGAAGCCGCGCCCCGCCTCGCCGGCCCGCGCGGCCTCCACCGCCGCGTTCAGCGCCAGCAGATTGGTCTGGAAGGCGATTTCGTTGATGTCCTTGATGATCTGCGAGGTCCCCTCCGAGGAGGCCCGGATCTTGCCCATGGAGGCGGTCATCTGCTCGACGGCGACCGTGCCCCCCTGGGCCGAGGTCTCGGCCGCCTGGGCCAGGGCGTTAGCCTGCTGGGCGCTGTCCGCGCTCCGTCGGGCCATGGAGCTCATGGATTCGAGGCTGGACGAGGTTTCCTCCAGTGAGCTGGCCTGCTGAGAGGCGCCGTCAGCCACGGCCTGGCTAGAGGACGCAATCTGACCGGCCGCCGACGAGACCTGCTCCACGGCTGCCGCCACCTGGGACAAGGCATCGTGCAGGGCGGTCGCGGTTTCGTTGAGCCACCGCTTGATGTCGGCATGGTCACCCTTGTACTCGCCTTGCATGCGGGCCCGCAGGTCGCGCTGGGCCAGCTTCTCCATGACCTGGGTGGCCTCGTGTACCGGTGCCAGCACGGCGTCGAGCGTGCGGTTCACGCCGTCGACGATCTTGCGGTAGTCGCCCTCATGCCGGCTGAGGTCGGCGCGCGTATTCAGGCTGCCGTCCAGCGCGGCCGCTGCCAGCCGGTTGAAGTCGCTGACCAGCAGGCCGATGGCGTCGATGCAGCGGTTAAGGTTCTCCTTAATGGTGTTGAAGTCGCCCGGGTAGTGCTCGGTGACCTTGGCGGGTATGGCGCCCTTGGCGATGCTGTCGATGTGCTTGGCGGCGGCGTTCAGCGGACCGACCACCGCGTCCAGGGCGTCGTTCACGCCTTGCACGATTCGACGGAAATCGCCCTTGTGGCGGCTGGCATCGGCGCGCGTGGCCAGCTTCCCTTGCACCGCCGCCTCGGCCAGCATTTGCGTGTCGACGACCAGGGCATTGACCGCGTCGATGCAGGTGTTGAGGTTGTTCTTGACGGTGTTGAAGTCGCCTTCGTAGACGTCGGTGATGTGGGGCGGAATGTCGCCCTTGGCTAGGCGGTCGACGTAATCGGCCGCCACGTTGAGCGGCTGCACCAATGCATCCAGGGTCTCGTTGACGCCCACCACGATGGGTTGGAACTCCTCGGCCACCAGGCCGACGTCCGCACGAGTCGTCAGATGGCCGTGCACGGCAGCCTCGGTCAAGCGCTTGGTTTCGCTGACGAGCGTGTGCAGGGTCCGGTCGATGGAGCCCGACACATACCAGCCGATCACCCCGAGGAGCACGGCGCCGATCAGTACGGCCGCCAGCATGGTTCCTCTTGCGGAGGTGGATACCGCCTGAGCCTCGCTCATGGCGTTTTCTCCGCCCTTCACGTTGTATTCGAACAGCTTGTCCAGGCCCTTGTTGCTCTCCAGCATGGCCGCGCGAACGACGGCGGCTGCCTTGAGTGACTCGCCGGTCACGGCTTGCAGCCTGGGGTCGTCGGGGGACAGGCCCGCGGCGAGCAGACGATCGCGCTCGTGCTCGACCTGCACCATGGTCGGCACGGAGGACGCCCACTGGGTGAGCCATGGCCGTGCTTCGCGCCAGGCCGCTTCCTCTTGGGGCTCCTTGGGCTTGGATTCGTAGCGCTCCAGTCCTGCTTGGAAGTCCCGGACGCCCTCGTCGATGAGAGCGAACTGGAACTTGCGGAAGTCCGGGTCGGCGGTGAGCGGATTGATGAGGCCGCGCAAGGCATAGCCGACGCTTTCTTGTCCGTCGCGGAGCGTGGCCAGGCTGTACACGTTCTGCAGGTGGACGGCTCCGATTTCCTGCGTCTGGCCCCGGAGAGTGGAGATCCCGGAGAAGCCAATGAGGCTAATCACGATGCTCACGGCCAGCGCCAGACCAAAGCCCAGGAAGGTCTTGGTGCGAGTCTTCATGTTCATGGGGCTGGCCCTCTTCGATCAGGACGCCGCCGCGGCTGCGTCGCCGCCCAGGACGCGGCCGATGTCGAGCAGGAAGATGACCCGCTTGTCAGCCTTGCCCACCCCCAGGATGAATTCCGTGCTGGTCCCGCCAGAGGCGAAGGCCGGCGCGGGTTCGATTTGGCCGGCGTTGATGGACAGGACCTCCAGAACCTGGTCCACCATGATCCCGGTCGTCATCTGAGTCGTCCCCGCCGCGTATTGCACGACGATGATGACGGTCTGGTCGGTGGCCTCGCAGGCGGGCATATCGAACTTGAGACGGAGATCGATGACGGGGATGACCTTGCCCCGCAGGTTGATCACGCCGCGGATGAAGCCGCTCGTGCAAGGGACCCGGGTGATGTCCATCATGCCGATGATTTCCCTCACCTTCAGGATCTCCAGGCCGTACTCCTCGTCGGCCAATTTGAAGGTCATGTACTTGCCCGCTAGCTGATGGCCGAGCGCATTCGCCTCGGGGGCGCTGGGGCTGGGGGTGGACTGGGTTTCAATGGTCACGGTGTACCTCCTGGCCGGCAAGGGCAGGGTGGAGCGGGGCGGGAAGCCACGACTCGGAATGGCTCGTCTTGGGCGAGCGCCGGACCGAGTAACAGCGTGAGACCACGGCTGCGCGCGCTCATGATCCTTTGCAATCGGCGGTTACCGCCGGTTCTGAAGCCGAGGCCGCGCGAGCGGCCCGACGTGGGGGCGCTCCCAAGTCCAGCCCGCACCGCCTCAGGCGTGTCGCGCGGGGAGACGGGGCGGCGGACGGTGGACCGGCCGCTCGGCGGGGACGAGCGGTGCGTCTGATACGTCGATCCGCCCTCGACGTTCCGACGGAAGACTCTGGCCCAACCTGCTCTTCTCGATCACATTGTGGGCCTGGTATGCAGCATCTGGCCGAGCAGGAAGGGTCCGGGCCACGGATCACGACCGCCACCTATGGCGAGTTGGCGCGCTATTTCTTCCCCCTGGCCATTCAGGCCGCGTCCCAGTCTCTGACCTATCCCCTGGTTGCCATGGTGGCCTCGCGCGGCGAGGGGGGGCCGCTCAATCTAGCGGGCGTGGCCCAGTCCAACAGCATGATGTTTCTGCTGGGCACCATCGGCGCGGGCTTGGTCACGTCGGGTATGCTCTACGCGCGCACACGCGAGGGCTATGCGGCCTTCACTCGGGTCAACGCGCTGCTGGCCCTGGTGGCCGGGCTGCTGCAGGCGTTGCTATGCATTCCGCATGTGGCGCACGTGCTCTTCGGCTCGCTGGTCGGCCTGCCGCCCAACATCGAGGCCCCCGCAAAAGCGGCCTTTGTGGCCCAGATTCCGCTGCAGGTGCTGTTCTTCCTGCGCAATCCGTACCAGGTCTGCCTTTACGTCCATGGCGCCACCGGATTGGCCAGCGCGGCCACCATTTTGCGCATCGCCATGACCGCCGCCCTGTCGCCCGCTTTCAGCGCGCTGGGTCTGGTGGGACCGGTCTGGGCCGTGGTCTGCATGACCGTACCCGTCTCGGCGGAGGTCGCCATGTCCTGGTATTTCGCCCGCCCACACCTCAGGAGGCTGGGCCCGGCCACGGGCGCTGTGCCCGCGAGTCGGGAGATCCTGCTCTTCACGCTGCCGTTGTCTTTGGGCGGCTTCTTTCTTTCGTTGTCCAGCATGGTCACCGGCGCGGTGATTGCGCGCGCGCCGCGCCCCGAGGAGATGCTGCCCGCCTACTACTTGGCGGCCGGGCTGGCCGGCCCCATGGCCTACGCGGCCACCCGCATGCAGGCCCTGACCATTGCCTTTCCACCCAACGGCCGGGGCGGAGGCAGGCTGGTGCGCTTCGGCCTACTGGCCGGGGCCGTGGCGGGGGTGGTGCCGCTGCTCTTCATCCTGCCCGGGGCCGCCGACTGGTACTACGTGGGCCTGCAGAAGTGCCGCCCGGAGATGCTGAGTTCGGTGCGCTGGAGCGCGCTGGGCCTCGTGCTGCACCCGCTGACCATGTCCATCCGCTCCTACGCCGAGGGCAAGGCGGCGGTGGGTTGCAAATCCATCGCGGTGCTCACCGGCCAGGGTGCCTTCCTGGCCGTCCTGGCTGTCCTGTCCTTCGCCTGTCTGGCCTTGCGCGTACCGGGCAATCTCATTGCCCCCATCGGCCTGCTGGGATCCAACCTGGCCGCGGCTGGCATCATCCACGCCTCCTTGACCTGGGACCGCAGCCAAGTGGTGCCCGTGCAAGTCGAACGCGAATACGAGTACGGGAGTCACCTGGGCCGATAGTCCTTCAGCGCCTCCGGCATCCATTCTTTGATCTGTTGGATGCGTTTGGCGTCGGCGGGGTGGTCCGAGAGGAGCTCGGGCGGGGCGCTCCCCTTCTGCGTCTGCTCCATGCGCTCCCAGAAAGACAAAGCCGCGCGGGGGTCGTAGCCGGCTTTGGCCATGTAGATAAGGCCCAGGTGATCAGCCTCCGACTCCTGTGCGCGTGAGAAGGGCAGCTCGACGCCCACCGCGACGCCCGCGCCCAGCAGGCCCGTAACCGTCCGGATGGTCTGTGGGTCGTGATTGCCCATACCGAGCTGGACGGCCGTCAGGCCTACGTTCACGAGCAGGTCCTCGCTCACGCGCTCTCCCCCGTGGCGGGCCACGGCATGGGCGATCTCGTGGCCCAGTACTGTGGCCAACCCCGCCTCGTCGCGGGTCAATGGCAGGATGCCCGTGAAGACCACGACCTTGCCACCCGGGAGGCAGAAGGCATTGGCCTGGTTCTTCTCGATGACCTTGAACTGCCACTGGTAGTCGGTCTTGCCCGTGGCCGTCGCGATGCGCTCGCCCACGCGCGTGACGAGGCCGTTGACGGCAGGATCGGTGTCCACCTTCTCGGTGCTGATTATCTGTTGGAAGGCTTGCTCACCCAGTTGCTTCTCCTCACTGGGCGACAACAGGAGCAGTTGTTTGCGTCCCGTGATGGGCGCGTGGGAGCAGGAGAGTAGGCCAAGCATCACCGCCGCCGCCGCACACCGCTTCATCGCGACCTCCTCCGACAATTACCAGTCTAGCAGCCTCGTCCCGCGGCTCGCCCCGCGCGCCGTTTGCGCGCCATGCATTCGTTTGCGGTGGCGCGCGTGGAGCATCGAAAGCAAGACGGCGGGGCCGTCTCAGGAGACAACATGATGAATGCGCTTCTCAATCGTTTCGGCGATCGCTCAGCACGGGTCGTGGTGGTGGGCGCGGGCTACGTGGGGCTGCCCTTCGCGGTGAACGCATGCAGGGCTGGCTTTCACGCGGCGGCCTATGACCGCGCGGCCGACAAGATCGCATCTCTGCAGCAGGGCCACTCCTACGTGGGTGACGTCCCGGACAGCGTGCTGGCCCCGCTGATCCAGTCGCGCCAACTGGTTGCCAGCAGCGATCCCGAGATCCTGCGTGACGCGGACGCGGTGGTGATCTGCGTGCCCACTCCGCTCAACAAGACCCGCGACCCGGACAACTCGTTCATCCTCGATGCGGCGGAGATCCTCTTGCCGCGCATGCGCTCACCCCAACTCGTCGTGCTGGAGAGCACGACCTTCCCCGGCTTCACGCGCGAGGTGTTGCTGCCCAAGCTGTCGTCCGGCGGCTTGCGCCCCGACGAGGACTTCTTCCTGGCCTTCTCCCCCGAGCGGGTCGACCCGGGGAACGCCACCTACCAAACGCAGAACACGCCCAAGGTCGTGGGCGGCATCAGCGCGACCAGCCTGCAGATGGCACAGGCGCTGTATAGCTGCTTCATCGACCACATCGTGCCCGTGTCGTCGGCGGATGTGGCCGAGATGGTCAAGCTTCTGGAAAACACCTTCCGTGCCGTCAACATCGGACTGGTCAACGAGATGGCCATGATGTGTGCCCGCCTGGGCATCGACACCTGGGAGGTGATCGAGGCCGCCGCGTCCAAGCCCTTCGGATTCCTGCCCTTCTATCCCGGGCCCGGCCTGGGCGGGCACTGCATTCCCATCGATCCGTTGTACCTGTCGTGGAAGCTCAAGGTCCTCAAGTACAACGCGCGCTTCATCCAACTGGCCGACGAGGTCAACTCGTCCATGCCCGAGTTCGTGGTGGTCAAGATCGCGGACGCGCTGAACCAGCGGCGCAAGGCCGTGCACGGTTCCAGGATCCTGGTGTGCGGCGTGGCCTACAAACGCAACATCAGCGACCTGCGCGAATCGCCCGCGCTGGACATCATCGATCTGCTGCACCGTCGCGGTGCCTTGGTGCACGTCCACGACACGCACGTGCCGGCGGTGGTTCACGACGGTGCGCCGGTGCAGAACGTCTCGCTCGACCGCGTCGAGGACTACGACTGCGTGGCCATCGTCACCGACCACGGGGACGTGGACTACCACAGCCTGGTGGAGCGTGCGCAGTTGGTGGTCGACGCCCGCAACGCGACCCGCGACGTGCGTCGAGCGCGGACCGACAAGGTGGTCTCCATCTGAGCCCGGCCGAGAGCGCGGCGTCGATGGGGTACACTGGCCGACGTGGCCGTTGCCCCCGCCCCGATCGATGAATCGCGACCCGCTGGACTGGCGAAGCTTGCGCCGCGTCCGCTGGCCTTGGGCGCGCAAGACGGCCGACTCTCGGCGCGCGAGTGGCTCTTGCTCGTCATGGGCGCCTGCGTCCTTACGGTCTTCGTGTGTCTGGTCGAGCCTGGCGTGTTCGACGGAATGGACTTCGTGCGCCTGCACGGCCTGTACAAGTCCTACATCCAAGAGGCCGTGGCCGCGGGCCGCCTCCCCCTGTGGAACCCGCACATCTGGCTGGGGCGGCCCTTCCTCGCCGACGTGGAGACGGCGTTCTTCTATCCGCCGGACCTCCTCTACCTGTTCTTGGAATTGCACCTGGCCTGTCTTGTCACCTGCGCGCTTCACCTGCTGCTGGGGCTTTACGGCGCGGTGAAGCTGGGGCGCGGGCTGGGCATGGAGCGGGCGCCCAGCCTGGCCGTGGCCTTCGCCTTCGTGGCCAGCGCGCCTATCGTCGGTGCCTTTGCGGGCGGCCTGATTCACTACGCGAGTGCCCTGTGCTATCTGCCGCTGCTGCTCTATCTGGGCCTGCATGTGCAGGCGCGGCCGAGCCGGCGTTCGGTGGCCGGTTTGGGTCTGCTCCTCGGTCTGCAGTTCCTGTGTGGGCATCCCCAGGCGTTCTGGATCGGCCTGCTGGGGTTGGGCACGTTATTGGTGGGCCGCCGCCTGGGACCGCCCTGGGGCGCGCACCTGACCTCGCTTGCGGCCGACCTGGGGCTCGTCCTGCTGGCTTTGATGCTGGGTTTGGGCGTGGCGGGCGTGGCCCTCCTGCCGCTCCTGGAGCTCATCTCGCAGGGCAACCGTCCCGCGTCCTCGGTGGCCCTGGCGGCGGCCTTCGCCGAGCCCGGCTTCGGGTGGGCTACGCTGTTCATGCCCAGCTCCATGCCCGCGTTCCACGTTCAGCTCAACGCCCAGCTCTACGCCGGCCTCGTGCCGCTGGTGGCCGGCGTGGCCGGCTTGCTGACCTCGCGGCGTCGGAACACGCGCGCGCTGTTGGTCCTCGGTGTCCTGGCCGGGCTCATCGCCGCGGGCGAGAGCACGCCCTTTTTTCGGCTGTTCTACTACGTGATTCCCGGGTTGGGGCGCTTGCGCATCCACTCCCGCAACACGGTGCTGGTGACCCTGGCGTTGGTCATGTTGGCCGGGCTCTTTCTCTCGGCTCGCCACACCCGCGGTTGGCGCGCGATCGCCGTTGCCACGCTGCTGGCCTTGGCGGCGAACGTAGCCTTCGCTTTGGGGTGGCCTGGGTACGGCACGCAAGTTGTGGGATGGGCTGTGCAGCGGGCACTGTGGGTTCTGGCCACCGGTGTCCTGCTCGTGCTCTGGCTGCGCGGCCAGACCCACTCGCGTCGCGCTCGCGTGGTCGAGGTGGCGTTGGTGCTGCTCATGGCGGCCGATGGGGCGTCAGCCATCCACGCCCTCAAACCGCAATTCCAGGATAGGGTTCCTGCCCGCATCGAGGCCCAGACCCGCGCCGGCCTGGTCCACGCCAAGCTGGCCCAACCCTTCGCCCCGCCGCCTCGCGTGTTCGTGCCCCAGGCTCGGGAGAACGCGGGCATGGGGCAGGGGTGGAGCTCGCCCTACGGCTACTCGTCTTTGGCCCCGGATCGCGTGTGGCGACACCTGCACCAGGCGGTCGGCGTGCCCATTCCCTTGGACCGCAACACCTATCCCTCGTCGGGCATCGACGGCCTGGGGCCTTTCCCTTACGACTCCATGAATCTGGTGTTGGGCGCCGATCGGTACGGGCGTCTCGTGAGCCGTGACGATCCCGACCCGCGCGCCTATGTGGTGGGCGCGGCACGAACCGTGCGCAACCCCGACGAGGCGACCCGACTCATGCGCGCCCGGCACGATTTCCATCGCGTGGCTCTGATCGAGCAGGACTCGACCTTGCCCGCGGACACGCGCGCGCCCGCCGGCGAAGCGCACATCACGCGCTTCGAACCCGAGCGGGTCGAGGTGAGCGTGCGATCCCACTCGGCCGGCCTGCTGATCGTGGCCGAGCCCTGGTATCCCGGCTGGTCGGCGCGCGTAGATGGTCGCGAGCAGCCTTGCCTGCCCGCCAACGCCTGGATGCGCGCCGTCCCCGTGCCCGCCGGGGCCAGCGAAGTGGTCCTAACCTTCCGCTCGACCTACCTGCTCCGCGGGGCTCTGCTTTCGCTTCTTGCCCTGGTGCTCGCTGTTCTCCTCATCACCCGGCGCCGCCAGGTGCGCAGCCCCGCTCCCGGGACCTCGTAGAGCTTGTGCGGCTGACCGTGGCTGGGCTGCTTCGAAGCGCGGCGACACCCTACTTCGCCGACGGTCCGATGTGTCCGGCCCCACTGCCCGCCTCGATGGCGGTCCGTGCGGCCGCGGCGTCCTTGAGCGTGTACGTATAGGGCGGCTTCCAGCTCCCGGCGGCGGGCAGCTCCTCGCAGGCGCTGAGTGCCGCATCGATGGACATGGGACCGCCGGACCAAGCCTTGCCGTCGTCGGTCTTGTCGCTGATGAACACATTGCCCGCGCCGCGGAAACCGGTGCCATCCTTGCCTCCCGCCACCTTGCCGCACACCTCCTTGGGCTTCAGGCCGCTGAACAAATGGTAATTGTTCTCGGAGATGACGTCCGACTGGTAACGCACGTCGAGCCCACTGCCGAATTTGTGGCCATAGGTTGGGGTTCCCGTCGACCCCTGCATCAGGTTGTTGAAGGTGTGGAGCTGTCCGAAGCGCACCAGCGGGTGGCGGGAGGCCACGCCCTTCCACCACAGCCCGGTGAAGGTGACGTGCAGGCGATTCTCGTCGCTCCACGCTCGGCCGCTGTCGCCGTTGCCCACCAGCGTGTTCTTGCCGTGATCGCCAAAGTAGCTGTTAGACACGGTCACGTAGTCCGAGCCGCGCACGATATCCAGGCTACCGTCGTGGCGCGTGTCCGATGCCAGCGTGTCAGGCGTGTCGCCGTCGGTGATGCTGATGTGATCGATCCAGATGTTCTGGGATCGCGAGATGGTCATGCCGTCCGCGTAGGCGTTGGCATCGTCCTCGGGATTGACGTCCCAAGGCGTGTCGATCGCCAGGTTGCGGAGAATCACGTTGCGCGTCCAGGTCGGATAGAGATCGCCATCCTTGCCGGCCGCGATCCAGGCCTTGAAATCCGCCTCGGGCTCCCCGCCCGCGGTCTGCGCCAGCTCGCCGCCGATCAGGATCGTCGTGCCGGTGATGCGCGCCGGATTCCCCTTGGCATCGTTGATGCCCACCAGGGTGGTGTTGGACGGGATGCTGATCGAGCCGCCAAATCGTTGATCGCTGTAGCTCGTGTACTCCTTGAAGACGGTGTTGTTCTCACTCATGCGCAGGTCGATGTGGCCGACCACGCGGATGATCTTGGGCTCCAGCCCCGCCTCTTTGATGGCGGCAACCAACTGCTGGCCGTTGAACACCGTGTACACACGGTTCTTGGGGGCGTTACGGCCACCCGTGACGACGACCTTCTCGTGCGTGGTTGGACTGCCGCCCTTGCGCCTGTAGCTGTGGAAGCCGACGTCCGGGGCGACCGCGCATTCCAGATCGGTGAGCTGTCCGTTGGTCGGATCGGTGGTGGCAAACTGCCACGTGGGCTTCACCGGGGCAGCCTTGTAGTTGCTCGGATCGTGCTTGCCGTCGACCGCGACGGGGGCCGAATGGTTGCGCACGCCGTAGGCCGCGATCTGCAGGGGTGTGCTTTCGCCAGTCAGGGTTTGCGCATCGATCGCGGTGAGGGTCACGGAAGGGCATGCGGCTGGGCCGGTGCCCCCGGATCCACCCTTGCCCCCGACACCCGCTGCGCCGGCGGCGCCCCCGGAACCCGATCCCGCCGAGCCGCCCGATCCCGCCAGACCGCCGGAGGCCGCTGCGCCGCCGGTGCCTGCGCTGCCGCCATTGCCGGAACCGCCTCCCGCCATGGCTCCTCCAGACTCCGCGGTCGAGCCACCCCTTGCGCCCGCGGTGCCACCGCCGGTCGAGCCGCCCAGCCCCGAAGCCCCACCCACCTCGTGTGCCCCGCCGCCCGAAGGGCCACCGCTGCCGCCGGTCTGTCCACCGTGACTGCCGCCGCCTCCCGCGGCGCCACCCGAACCGCCGAGCGCCCCTCCTGTCGCGCTCCCTCCGGTGGACTTCAGGCCGCCGGTGCCCGCCGCCGCATCTGGGCTCAAGCCCGATTCAGAGCTGGAGCAGCCGGCGAGCATGAACAGGGACGACAAGGCGAGTATCGGGGCGTGGCGCATGGGGAAGACTCCTACCGGGTGCAGTCGAAGCCATTAGAGGCGCCGAGCCCGATAAGTACTCAGCGAAAGTTCGCATCGGGTGAAGTGACGTCGAACGCTGTACCGCCGTGATGGCACAGCGGTACAAGGCTCTCGAAGGACAATGCCCTTCTGATCGGACTTGTTACAATCGGCCTTCTTGCGCGGTTCGTAGTCCAGGACCGCCGTGGTGACAGGGAGTAGCAATGGCATCTGGCACTCAGGAACCGACGCAGCCTGGAATCGGAGATCTGTTCAGCTCGCTCTTCACGCATATGGCCGAGGGTGTGGCCCTGCACGCGCTCGTCTGCGACGAATCGGGCCGGGCGGTGAATTACCGCATCGTGGACGTGAATCCCCAGTTCGAACGGTTCACCGGGCTACGTCCCGAGCAAGTCTTGAATCGGCTGGCCACCGAGGCCTACGGCGTGTCCGAGCCCCCGTACCTTGATGCGTACGCGGAGGTGGCCCTGTCTGGAGAACCCGGGCGGCTGGAAACCTACTTCGCGCCTTTCGACCGCCACTACGAAATCAGTATCGCCCCCATGGGCCAGGGATTCTTCGCCACCATCTTTTTGGACGTGACCGAACGGAGGCGGCAGGAGAGGGCGCTGCGGGAGAGCGAATGGTTCCTCATGAAATCGCAGCGGGTGGCGAACCTGGGTTCGTACCGCTTCGACCTGGCTCGTGAGACCTGGACGAACACCTTCGCCCTCGACAAGGTGTTTGGCATCGGTGCCGACTTCTGCCGCGACCTCGACGGCTGGTTGTCCCTGGTCCACGCCGAAGACCGGGAGCCCATGGCGCGCTACTTCCGAGAGGAGGTGCTCGGCAGGCGGAAGGCCTTCGATCGACGTTACCGCGTGGTTCGCCCCAACGACGGGGTCACGCGTTGGGTGCACGGCACGGGCGAGTTGGAGTTCGACGACGACGGCAACCCGTTGTTCATGATCGGCACCGTCCAGGATATCCACGAGCCGGTGGAGCGGGAACTGGCCCTGCAGCAGAAGAAGGATGAGCTCGATCGCTTCTTCATGCTCAACATCGACCTGCTGTGCATCACCGATCAAGACGGGCGTTTCGTTCGGGTGAACCACGCCTGGGAGCAGATTATGGGCTGGCCGCTGTCCGAACTGGAGGGCGTGGAGTTCCTGGGTTTCGTGCATCCGGACGACCGCGCGCAAAGCCTGGAGGCGATGGCCGCCCTGAGGGGAGGCACGGTCATCCGGAATTTCGTGAACCGCTATCGCTGCAAAGATGGCAGCTACCGTTTCACGGAATGGCGGAGCACGCCCGCGGGCAACGGCATGATCTACTCTGCGGCCCGCGACGTCACCGAGCGTGTGCACCATGAGCAGGGCCTCCGCGAGGGCGAAGAGAAGTTTCGTCGTATCTTCGAGTTGGTCCCCGTCCCCCTGACCTTGTCCGATTCGCAAGGCGTCCTTATGAGCTGCAACGACGCGTTCTGCGCTCAGGCCGGCTACACCCGCGAGGAAGCCGCGCGCTGCAGCCTCGAACAGATCGTGACCTGGGAAAGACCGGAGCTGCGCCGCCAGATGTACGAGCGTCTGCAACGGGGAGAAGCGGTGGACAGGCTCGAGATCAAGATGAGGCGCAAGGACGGGCAGCTGCGCATCGTGCAGATCTCGGCGCGCCTGTTGGAGCTGTCCGGCAAGCTCATGTCTCTCACCGCGGCGTGGGATGTGACCGAGCAGCGCAATCTGGAACAGCAGATGCTGCACAGCCAGAAGTTGGAGAGCCTGGGTGTCCTCGCGGGGGGCATCGCGCACGACTTCAACAACCTGCTCACGGGCATCCTGGGCAACGCCGACCTCGCAAAAGCCGAGATGTCGTCGCTGGCGCCGGCGCGCACGAGCCTGGAGGGGATCGAGGTGGCGGCGCGGCGGGCCGCGGATCTATGCCGGCAGTTGTTGGCCTACAGCGGACGCGGTCGCTTCGTCATCCAGCCCATTGACCTGCAGGAACTGGTCGAGGAGATGGGCCACCTGCTTTCCGTCAGCATCAGCAAGAAGGTCGTCCTCAAGTACCATTTCGCCAAGGACCTGCCGGCCATCGAGGCCGACGCCACGCAGCTCAGGCAGATCGTGATGAACCTCATCGTCAACGCCTCGGAGGCCATCGGCGAGCGCAGCGGGGTCATCTCAATCACAACCGGGCTCGCACACTGTGATGCGGCCTACCTGCGTGGTTGCTTTACCGCGGAGGGGATCAAGGAGAGCGACTTCGTGTGCCTGGAGATCGCCGATACCGGGCGCGGCATGGAGAAGGCGACGTTGGACCGCATCTTCGATCCCTTCTTCAGCACGAAGTTCACGGGGCGCGGCCTGGGGCTGGCGGCGGTACTGGGGATCGTGCGCGGCCACAAGGGCGCCATTCGCGTGTACAGCGAGCCGCAGCGGGGCACCACCTTCAAGATTCTGTTCCCCGCCAGCGAGAGCCCCGCGCGACGTCTGGCGCCCACGGTGCGAGCGCCTTCGCCTTTCCAAGGCAAGGGCCTGGTGCTTTTGGCCGACGACGAAGAGACCATCCGCAACCTGGGCCGCCGCATGCTGCAGCGGTTGGGCTTCGAGGTCGTGGTCGCCGAGGATGGTCGCCAGGCGGTGGAGAGCTTCAAGGCCATGCACGAAAAGGTGTGCCTGGTGATCCTGGACTTGACCATGCCCCACCTCGACGGCGAGGCGTGCTTTCGCGAGTTGCGCCTGATCCGCCCCGACGTGAAGGTCATCTTGAGCTCGGGCTACAACGAGCAGGACGTGGTGAACCGCTTCGCGGGCAAGGGGCTGGCGGGCTTCATCCAGAAGCCGTACACCAGCCAGGAACTGCTGGCGAAGATGCGCGACGCGCTGCCTGAGGGCTGTCAGGGAAAGTAGCTTCAGAGGGGCGCGAGCTCGTCCACGGGCCGAACCAGCAGCGGCCGCGCGTGCAACCGACGCGCGTTTTCCCGCTTGGCCACGATGTCTCGATACACGTGCCCCGCCTGTTCTTCGGTCATACCCAGCGCGGTGGCCAAGGCGGCGGCTGGCATCTGGTGGTTGAAGGCCCACAGCGCCAGGTCCATGCGATCCCAGGGCAGGCCGAAATAGAACTCGTCCTGGCCCTGCGGCAGGCTGTACGTGTCGGTGGTGGGCGGGGCGCTGCAGACCTCGTCGGGCAGCCCCAACCAGCGGGCCATGGCGTAGACCTGGGTCTTGTAGAGATGAGCGATGGGCTTGAGGTCGGCGGCGCCGTCTCCGTTCTTCACGAAAAACCCCTGGTCGTACTCCAGGCGATTGGGCGTGCCCACCACGGCGTAGTTCAGGCGATCGGCGTGGTGGTACTCGAACATCTTGCGCACCCGTTGCTTGAAATTCTGCGCGGCCACGATCTCCAGGAACTGGCGATGTGGCAGGCGCGTCTCCTGGCGCTCGCCCTCGGGGGATTCGACCACGAGATTGAAGTGTTTGAGCTGGCCCTCCAGCGCCCCGGTCAAAACGATCTTGTTGCGCCATCCCAGGCCGTAGCCGGGAAACAGCTCGCGGATGGCCGCATCTCGGCGACGGTAGCAGCCCGCCGCGTTGAGGACCGGCCCCACGTCCTCGACCAAGGTGGCGACGCCCACGTGGTCAGCGACCAGCTGCCCGCGGCGCGTGCTGTCGAACGAGGAGTCGGTTTCGGGCAGCAGCAAGGCCAGGACCTTGCCGGAACCCAGACTACGCGCTGCCAATGCCAGACACACGGCACTGTCCACGCCGCCCGAGACAGCCACCACCATTCCCCGGCGATGCAGGTCCGAGACGAAGCTTCGCCCACGGTTGCAGATGTACTCGATCTCGGCCGCCCAATCCAAATCCAGGACACGCGGGGCGAGCTCCAACGCGGCCTGGACACCACCCATCGTAGCGGTCACGATCGCGCCTCGGCCAGCTTGCGTTCCACGTAAGCCTGGATGGCATTGAGGCTGTCGAAGTTCTCCGGCAGGAGCTCGCTATCGCCGACTTTGATGCCGAAGGTGTCCTCGACGAACGCGATCAATTCGAAGATCCCCGTCGAGTCGATCATGCCCAGGCTGAGGAAGGACGTGTCGTCCGTCAAATCGCTCGCCCCCACCAACACCATGTTTTCCCCAATGTACTTCCTCACCAGATTCTTGGCGTCCATGTTCCCACCCGGCCATATTTTGAGGCTGAATTACCCGAGTGCCACTGGGCGAGGGCGTGGAGGTTGCCATGGTTGGGCAGGGTCCAGTTCCCTTGTTGCACGACTATCTTCTGCAGGCGGCTGAGCGATCGCCGGACAAGGTGGCCTTGGTGGCGGACGACCGCCGGTTGACCTTCCGCGATCTGGATGGCGTCTCCAACGCCCTGGCGCATGCCTTGACGGCGAGCGGGGTGGGACGTGGCGATCGCGTGGTCATCTTCGGCGACAACGTCCCCGAGACCGCGCTGGGCTTCTGGGCCGCCCTCAAGGCCAACGCGGTGGCCGTGCTGGTGAATGCGCAAACCAAGTCCGACAAACTGGCGTACTTGCTTGCCGACTGCCGCCCGCGCGCGTTGTTGAGCGGAGCCCAATGGGAGAGCGTGTTCGCCGGGCCCGCGGCCGCCTGTCCCCACCTGGCTCGCGTCGTGGTGTGGGGATCCGCGCGTGAGCTGGCCGGCTTACCCGGGGCCGTGGCCTGGGACGAGGCGGTGGCCAGCGGTGCAGGGGGCGCACCCCCGCCTCGCCTGACCATCGACGTGGATCTGGCCAGCATCATCTACACGAGCGGCTCTACGGGCGAGCCCAAGGGCGTGATGCTCACCCATCGCAACATGCTCACGGCCGCCGTCTCCATCAGCAGCTACTTGCAGATGCAAGCCGATGACGTGGTCCTGGGCATGCTGCCGCTGTCCTTCGACTACGGGCTGTATCAGATGATCATGTGCTTCCGGTTGGGCGCACGACTGGTGCTGGAAAGGTCCTTCGCTTTTCCGGCCCGTCTGATGAGTCTGGTCGCCAAGGAGGGGGTGACGGGTTTCCCCGGCGTGCCCACCGTCTACGCCACGCTGGGCGAGCTGAAAGACTTGCGCGAGCGCACCTTCCCGCGTGTGCGCTTCGTGACCAACACGGCGGCCGCCTTGCCCGCCAAGCACATCGAGCTTTTGCGCCGCATGTTTCCGGCCGCGCGCCTCTATTCGATGTACGGGCTCACCGAGTGCAAGCGGGTCAGCTATCTGCCACCCGCCGACCTGGACCGCAAGCCGGGCAGCGTGGGCCTGCCGATTCCCAATACGGAGGTGTGGATCGTCGACGAAGAGGGGCGCCGCCTGCCGCCCAATCAGGTCGGCCAGCTCGTGGTGCGGGGCGCGACCGTGATGCGCGGCTACTGGGAGAAGCCCGAGGAGACCGCGCGCAAGTTGCGGCCCGGCCCCTTGCCCGGCGAGACGGTGCTGTACACCGGCGACTACTGCCGTCTCGACGAGGACGGCTATCTCTACTTCGTGGGCCGCATGGACGACGTCATCAAGAGCCGCGGTGAGAAGGTGGCGCCCAAAGAAGTCGAGAACGCGCTGATGGGCATCCCGGGCGTCAAAGAGGCGGCGGTCATCGGCGTGCCTGACGAGGTCCTGGGCCATGCCGTCAAGGCGTTCGTGGTTCTGGAGGCGGGCGTTACGCTCGACGAGCGGGAGTTGCAGAAGGCCTGTGCGCTGCGCTTGGAGAGCTACAAGGTGCCGCGTTTCATCCAGGTGGTCCCCGATCTGCCCAAGAGCGCCAATGGCAAGATCCAGAAATCCGCGCTGAGCTGAAACGGGGGAACGGCCAGGGGCGTGCTATGACCACGCCCCATGCGCCATCGATTCCGCGGCGAAGGCTACGCCCCCATTCGCTGCGTGCGCTGTCGACTGCACACCGACCTTTGCGCCTGTTCCCTGCTGTCCCCCATGTCGGTGCGCACGCGCGTGATCCTGGTGGCGCATTTCTACGAGGAGCGCAAACCCACCAACACGGGACACCTGGCGGTTACGTGTCTGGAGGGCGCGCGGGTGGTTCGTCGTGGCGGCCCCGAGCACGCCGCCGCCGAGGTCCGATGGGAGAGCGCCACTCAGCCGCTTCTGCTCTTTCCTGGCCCGGACGCGGTGCCGCTCGACAGGTGGCACGCGGCCCGCCCGGCCGACGCGCCGCCGGTGACCCTGATCGTTCCCGATGGGACCTGGCGCCAGGCCAAGCGCGTGCGCTACCGGGTGCCCGGCCTCGCCGAGATCCCCTGCGTGAGCCTGCCCGAGGGCCTGTACTCGTCCTATCGCCTACGCCACGCGCACGCCGCCGGCCGCCTCTCTACCCTGGAGGCCGTGGCCCATGCCCTGGGCATTCTCGAGGGCCCGCACATTCGCACGCGCCTGCTGCACCTCTTCGAGGTCGTGGTCGATCGCGCCCTGTGGAGCAACGGCCGCATCAGCGCCGAGCACGTGCTGGGCGGCGTTCCCGCCGGCGCTCGCCAGGACGGCCCCGACCTGTGCCGCGAGCGGCTCGACGTGCCGCGAACCTGACCTGCTGAGCCCGGTGGGAGCAGCGGGATTGACCCGCGGGCTCCGCCGGCTCACCCGCACTCAAGGCTGCTGGGGCGCCGCCGCCTTGGTCGTCTTCTTGGGAATGTACGTCTGACGCAGGCCCTGAAGTAGCTGCTCCTTGGCCGAGTTGGGATCACGGCGCATGTCCAGGTTCTTGACCCTGGCCAGCGTACTGCGCAGCAAGGCGAGACGGCTGCGCTCTGCCTCGCCACAACCCACGCTCGACCCCGACTCGCATAGCAGGACGGCGCGCTCTGCCTCCTGGAAGGCGAAGGCCGGCTCGAAGTGATCGGCGAACGCCAGGCTGCGCGCCTGATGGACGCGATGATCGTCGGGGTGCGCCTCCAGGGCCCCGTCCAATGTGGCGAGCGCCCAATCGGGGTGGCGCAGATCCATGAAGATACCCGCCAACTCCAGGGCGGCCTGCACGTCGCCCGGTGAGGCCTGGAGCTGGTCCTGCAACTCGGCCACACGCTGGCGGGCCGCTTCGTCGTTGGGCAGGGCAGGCTTCACCTTGACGTCGGGCCTGGGCAGCAGAATCGCGACCGCCAGGAGCAGCAGCACCGCGGTGTCCAGAATGCGCGTGACCACGAGCCCATTCGTACCGCAGAGGCAACCCGGGGTCCAGCCGGGAGCGTCGCCCTTCTGCCCCGCGCGCGGTTTGCGTCCAATCGACCCAGAATTCCCCAGACCGTGGCGAAAAGCCCCGTCCCGAGCCGCTGGGCGCCCGCTAACTACGCGATAACTCGTCCCGAATCCCTGTGGGCGAGTGTGGCATCACGGATGCTTAGCTCTGCCCCGGGGCGTCTCCGCCGTGGCGTTTGGACTCGTATTTTCGCCCCGATTCCCTCTAGTATCCCGCTCCTGCTTTCCCAATATCCCGAGCCGATGGCGCGTCGCAGGGACGCGGCCACCGGAAACAGACCAAGGAGGAACAGATGACGGTCCTTAAGCTTCTGGCCGATGCCTTCCACGAAGGCGGATGGGGAATGTGGCCCATCCTGGCGCTGCTCATGATCACGATTTCCATCGTCACCGAACGCGCGGTCGTGCTGCGCAAGGCCGTCATCGACAAGGAGAAGCTGCACGCCCTGCTGCGTTCGCAGATCTCCGCCGGCAATATCCAGGGCGCCATCAAGGTCTGCTCGGGCAATCCCACGCCCCTGACCAAGATCGTCCAGGCCGGTCTCATGCGCGCCAACCGCTCCGAGACCGAGATCGTGGCGGCCATGGAAGAGGCCTCACTCCGCGAGCTGCCCCAGGTCGAGAAGCGCACCGGCTACCTGGCCATGCTGGGTAACCTGGCCACCCTGGCCGGCCTCCTCGGGACCATCACCGGTCTGATCAAGTCGTTCGCCGGTGTGGCCGGCGTCGATCCCTCGCAGAAGGCGACCCTGCTCTCCAAGGGCATCTCGGAGGCCATGAACTGCACGGCTTTCGGTCTCGGCACCGGCATCGTCGGCTTGGCCGCCTATGCCTGGCTCAACGGCAAGACCCAGGCGATCCTCGACGACATCGCCGAGATGAAGAAGAACGTCGTGAACCTGTTGGCCAGCGCCAAGGCCGCGCTGAACGGGTAACCCCAACCAGTTTTCAAGAGACCCAAAGGAAAAGGAGATTACCAATGCACGGTATGTTGGAAGCCTTCAAAGAGGGTGGCTGGGGCATGTACCCGATCCTCCTGCTCTGCCTCATCACGATCTACCTGACGGTCGAGCGCGCCCTCTACCTGGGCAAGTGCAAGATCGACGCGAACCGACTCATGTCCCTGCTGCGCTCGCAGATCGTCAGCGGCAACATCCGCGGCGCCATCACCACCTGTGAGGCCACTCCCACCCCGCTCACCAAGATCATCGCCGCCGGTCTGCGCCGGGCTGGCGGTTCGGAGCACGACATCCAGCAGGCGATGGACGAAGAGGCCCTGCGTGAGCTGCCCATGGTCGAGAAGCGCACCGGCTACCTGGCCATGCTGGGTAACCTGGCCACCCTGGCCGGCCTTCTCGGGACCATCACCGGTCTGATCAAGTCGTTCGCCTCCGTCGCGGGCGTGGACCCGTCCCTCAAGGCCACCATGCTCTCGAAAGGTATCTCCGAGGCCATGAACTGCACGGCCTTCGGTCTCGGCACCGGTATCTTGGGCCTCGCGGCCTACGCCGTGCTGAACGGCAAGACCCAGCACATCCTCGACGGCATCAACCAGGGCACGGTCGAGGCGCTCAATCTGGCTGTGGCCGGCCGTCAGAACGCCGCCGCTCAGCAGCACCAGTAGGAACCAGAAGCACAACGTACGCGGGGCTCGGGCCCAGGCCTAGGTCCCCCAAAACGGGAGCTCAACATGAGTGTTTCAGTAGATGAAGGTGGTAAGTCAGGGAAGAAGTCCCTGAACGCCGACCTGAACCTGGTTCCGTATATCGATCTTCTGACCTGCATGGTCTCCTTCCTGCTCATCACGGCAGTGTGGACCCAACTCGCCCGTCTGCAGGCCTCGCAAAAGGGGCAAGGGCAGGCCGGTGAAGAGACGCCGCCGGAGATGCAGGTAAAGGTCGTCGTCATGGTCAACCAGGAAGGCTTCAACCTGGTGGTTGGCCAGGATCAAACGCCCATCCCGAAGAAGGGCGCAGACTACGACTTCGAGCGCTTGGCCACAGAGCTGAAGAAGGCCAAGGAAGGTCACCCGGACAAGAACGATGCTCAGGTGGCCTCCGAGGACACCATCAAGTTCGACATCCTGGTGAAAGCGATGGACACGGCCTTAGCCCGGTTCCCCGACATATCGCTCATCGACTCCGGTGCAGCGGGTATTTAGGAGAGCACGACCATGCCAATCGAAGCACCTCACGCACACCTGTATCACTCGATCAACCTCGAGGTGGCCAAGAACAAGCTGGGCCACGGCGGTCGCAAGGCCCTGGGCGCCGCGCTGAACCTGGTGGCCTACATCGACATGATGACCATGTTGGTCATCTTCCTGCTGATGTCCTTCTCCGCGAGCGGCGAGATCCTGTTCGTGTCGAAGAACATCACCCTGCCGGACGCCCAAAACTGGTCCGACCTTGAGCGTGCGCCGGTCATTGGCGTCACCAGGGACGTGGTCACGTTGGACGGCCGCCAGGTGGCCACCGGAGAAGAGCTGATGAAGGACTCGGCCACGGGCGATGCCAAGATCCCCGAGCTGTCCGATCAGCTCGTCACCGCCAAGAACAACTACAAGCTCCTGCACCCGACCGAGGAGTTCAAAGGCGTGTGCATCATCCAGGCCGACAAGGCCGTGGAGTTCAAGATGCTGCGCAAGGTGATGTTCTCAGCGGCGACGGCCGGCTACCAGAACGTGAACTTCGCTGTCACGCCCAAGACAAAGGGCGGAGCAGCTCCGGCCGCCGAGTGACGCGGAGACCTGTTAATTCCGGCGTTTTCGCCGGAGGTCTGTAGTGACGCGGCCGGCTCCTTCGTGGGGGCCGGCCGTTGTTGTTTTGAGAGACTGCAACCCGGGAGGATGCCCATGAGAACGAGAGTGTTGGCCATTGCTCTTTCCGCGCTGACCGCCAGCGCGCTTCTGTCCAGCTGCACCGGTGATCCCAATGACCCGCGCACTTGGGCCCGAAAGCTCAAGAACGTACGCGATCAGAAAGAGGCCCTCGACCAGCTGGCCAAGATGAGCGTGGAGCGCGCCCAGAAGGCCCTTCCCGAGCTGATCGCGCTGTACAAAGAGACAAAGAAGCCCGACCACCTGGAAGCCCTGGCGCGCTTCAAGACGGAGCAGACCAAGCCGATCTTCATCGAGGCCCTGGATTTCAGCGAGGACGATTTCGACCGTGCAGTCGTGGCGGCCGGTGTGCTGGGCGAGATGAAGGCCACCGACGCGGTGGAGCCTTTGATCAAGGCGGCGCTCAAGGTGTTGCCGATTAAGTCGCGCGCCAACAGCGTGCGTCTGGCGGCCATCCGGGCCTTGGTCAAGATCGGCGACAAGCGCGCCGTCCCCCCGCTGATGCAGATCCTGACCACCTCGGCAGACGAGCAAGACTTCCTTCTCAACCAGAAGGCCGCGTTGGGTTTGGCCGAGCTGCGCGATCCGCAGTCCATCCCCGCCCTCATCAAGGGCCTCTTCATGACCGGCCGCGGGACGCAGATCTTCCAGGAGTGCCGCCTGGCCCTGGTGCGGATCGGCGAGCCGGCCGTGGGCCCGCTCATCGAGCTGCTGAACGGCAAGAACGCCGAGGTCGCGCAGATGGGCAAGCAGCTGAAGTTCGACGAGGTCAGCCCGGGCATCGTGCCCTTCAAGGCCGCTTACGTCCTGGGCGACCTGCGATCGCCGCGCGCCGTGCCGGCGCTGGCCGCGCGTCTGAAGATTCCCGCGCCGCCCGGCTCGGGGGAGCACAAGGCCATCCTGATCGCGCTGGGCTTCATTGGAACCGAAGATGCGGTGGATGTGCTCGTGAACGTTCTCAAGGATAAGAAGTCGCTGCCCACGGATCGCCAGGCGGCCGAGGACGGCATCTACTTGTCGGGCGACAAGCGGGCCGTGCCCATCCTTCTCGACACGGCCAAGAATGGCTACGTGGTGGTGGACGGTCAGAAGGCCTCCGACCTGCGAGCCAACGCGGCCATCGATTTGGCCCGTATCGCCGGCAAGGAGACCTACGATGCCTTCAAGGCCCTGGCCGACAAGGAGACCGAGGTGCAGGGCATCTTCGGCGAGGCGCTGGATCGTCTCCAGGTGGCTCGACAGTGCGACACGAACCTGGACTGCTACGGCAAGGTGCTGAACGACCCCTCGTGGCCACGTGCTGAAAAGGCGGCCTTTGCCATCGGTTTCTCGGGCGACGCCAAGAAGGGCATCCCGCTCTTGCTCAACGCCCTCAAGCCGGTTGCCTCGCTGCCGCAGACCCGCTACCCCGTGCACCAGGCCATCCTGCAGTCGCTGACCCGACTGGCGGATGCCTCGTGCAAGGAATGCGAGGACAAGCTGCTGAAGCAGATCGAGCGTGACGAACAGGCCACGCGCCTGCCGGGGGCCCGCGACCTGCTCGGCGAGACCCGCGTGACCCTCGCGGTCATTCAGAGCAAGAAGAAGTAGCTAGCGGTGCGAGGGGGACTGATAGTCCGCGACCACGGTGGTGTGGATGCCACCGCGGACGTTGAAGTCCCCCTCGACCCTCGCCCGCCGCGGGCTCACCGCCTTGACCAGATCGTCCAAGATCTTGTTGGTCACGGCCTCGTGAAAGGCGCCCTGGTTGCGGTACGACCACAGATAGAGCTTCCACGATTTCAGCTCGACACACGTTTGATCGGGAATGTATTCCACCCGAATTGTGGCGAAGTCCGGCTGTCCCGTCTTTGGACAGAGACAAGTGAATTCCGGGGTGTCGAAGCGGATGACGTAGTCCCGCTCGGGTTTTGGATTGGGGAAGGTGTCCAGAGTGGCGGATGGCGTCGTACCCATGCGGGGCGAATGATAGCAGGCCGATCCTCGATTCGAACGTTCCGCTGCAAGGCTCCGCGGGACCTATTTGGAAATTCCCGATACCGCGCTCACGCGCGTTGACACCTTTCGAACCCCCACGTTACGTTCTCCCACCGCCCTGAGGCCCAGCCATGATGCGTCGCCCGTTTTCGCCGCTGGTTTTGGCTACCGTTCTTGGATTCTCTGCTCTGGGGCCCGCCGCACTCGCCGCTCCCGTGCGCGGGACCGTGTCACTGCCGCCTGAGCTCAGAGTCCCGCGCCGGTTCTTGGGGCACTGGCGCGTCGACTACGCGAGTCCGTCGGGCCGCGCGGGGGTTCCGGAAGGGACCGTCGTTCTGGTGACCGGCGCCAATGGCCAGCCTCCGTCCGCCAAGACGGTCAGTGTGGAGATCTCGGGCCTTCAGGCTGTGCCCTCCCCTTTGGTCGTGGGCGAGGGACCGGTGCTGGAGCTCCGCAATTCAGACAAGGTGACGCACGAACTGTCCATTCCGGGCCAGCCGGAGCTCATGCCCACGGAGCTTCTTCGTTCGGGCATGGTGCGTAAGCAGCGCTTCGGCGTGGCGGGCGAGTTCGTGATCCGGTGCTCCCAGTATCCGCACATCGCCATCTCGGTGATCGTGACGCCGTCGCCATACTTCGACATCGTCGACGAAAGGGGCGGCTTCAAGCTCGACGTTCCCGAGGGCAAGGCCACGCTCAAGGTCTGGAGCCGGGGCCGTTGGGTGCACGAGCAGGAAGTCGACGTTTCCGCGCGAGGCCTGGATTTGGCCGTGAAGGTCGCGGGCGCGAGCAGCAAAGAGCCCACGGAATAGGAAAGGGAACCCCGCTATGTTCCTGTCCAAGATCTGGTTCATCCTGGTCGGCTTGTTGGCCGGCGTGGCCGTCACCGCCGCGTTCGTGGCGCCACGGCCCGCTGATCGGCGCATCGAGCAGTTGGAGGGGCAGCGCCTGGATCGGGCGCAGTACGCGGCCGAGCAGATGCTCAAGACGGACGCCCGACGCTGGATCGATTACGTCGCCAAGCTGGGGCGGGACGCCACACTGTCTGATTCACTTGAATCCTTCACCCGCGAGGCGGGTGAGCCGCGCGTTCTGCACGAGACGGTGCGCGGGCGTCTTAAGGCCCTGGTCCCCGACCGTTCGGTCATCGGCGTCGAGTCGCTGATCGCCGTCGACGCCAAGGGGCGCGTGGTGGCGCGCGTGGGTGACGACGAGGGCGAATTCGGTGAGTCCATCGCGGGCGCCGAGGTGGTCGCAGATGCGCTGCGCGGGTACGTCTCCGACGATGTGTGGGGGGCTGGCAATCGCCTGCGGCGTGTGGGGGGCGCCCCGGTGCTCTCCAGGTCGCGGGACCGTGTGGTGGGGGCCCTGGTGGTCGCGGTGGAGACGGGCAAGCGCATGGCCGAGCTGTGGAAGCGCAACCTGGGCGTCGACGTGGCCATCGTTCTGGGATCGAACGTCGTGTCGGCCACACAACCCGAGGCGCTCCTCAACGGGCTGCCCGAGTTGATCGCCCAGCACGCAAAGGAGATTGCCGAGCACAAGCGCACGCGGGCTCTGCCCTTTTATGTGGGGGATGAACGCTTCCTCACGGTTGCCGCCCCGTTCGCCGGCGAGGCCTCCGAGCAGCGCGCCTATTACGTGCTTTTCAACAAGAACGCGTCGGCCTCCAATCCATGGGCCCTGCTGTCCACCACGACCGCCAACGATTTGAGCTGGGGCAACTTCCCGTGGATTTCCCTGGGCCTGGGCTTGCTGGCGGTGATCGGGGTGGGCCTGCTGCTCCAGCGTCTGGAGGTCGAAGCGCCACTGCGGCGCCTGCGCGCGGAGGTCCAGGGCCTGGCCCGCAGCGAGGTCCAGAAGATTAACGACACCCGCTACGGCGGGATACTGGGCTGCATCGCCCGTGACATCAACGCCAGCCTCGAGCGCTTCACCCATGCGCCGCTGCCCAAGTCGGAGACGGCCAAGAAGGACATCGCCTCGATTCTGGGTAATGCGTCGGCCAACGGGAAGTCTTTCGAGTTGCCGTCTTCGGGGCCCACGCCGCCGCCCGATCCCGCTGCGGTGGCCGCTTCGCTCTTCGGTGCTCCCAAGCCCTCGACGGTCGTTCCCGCGGCGCCCCTGTCGGTCACCATGCCGTCGCCGGCAGGCGGTTCGCCTTCTGTGGGACCGCTTTCTGTGTCCTTGCCGCCCGCGCCCGCCGGAGAGCCGGCTCTCCCGGCCGGTTCCCCGCCGGCCCCCGTGCCGGCCATCTTCGCCAAGGCGGCCCGGGGCGCGGGCCTGACGCCTGCGAGCCAGACCGGTGCCTCATCGTTGGCCGCCGCGGTGACGGGGGCCTCGACCGATCGCGATGCGGTGACTGAGGAGTTGCCTCTCGAACGCGACGAGGTTCACTTCCGCCAGGTCTTCGACGAGTACCTGGCGCTGCGTGCGAAGTGCGGTGAGTCCATCACCGCGGTCACGATGGAGAAATTCCGCGAGAAGCTCGTGAGCAACCGCGAGCAGTTGGTGAACAAGTACGGCTGTCGTACGGCTCGCTTCTCCGTGTACGTCAAGGACGGCAAGGCTGCGATTCGCGCAACGCCGGTTCGCGACTGATCCGGCACCTTCGCATCGCCGCCGGGGCGCAGGCTCGGCGTCGTCGTTGACGAAGACAGAACCGCCCGCTACTCTCCCCTCCCTTGGCGGCGCTCGCGCCTGATGCAGGACGCGGCCGTGGGGAGGGACGATGGGTGTGACAATGGGGAAGGGATCCGCAGAGGCACGTTCGCGGGTGGTGAACCAGACGATCGGCTGCGTGTGGGAGGGCCGCTCTCTCGGCAGCGTGACGGTAGAGGCCTGGCGTGAGTCGGATGGTGGCTGCGAGATCAGCATCGCCCATTCCGTCGGAGAAGAAGCGCTGGTCGTTCTTCACTGGGGCGTGACCCACGGCCCCGACGGCGACTGGGCGTGCCCGCCTGCGGAGTTGTGGCCTCAGGGCGCCGAGACGCGGGTTGCGGAAGGCGGCAAGGCGGCGGAGACGCCATTGCGTGCCGGGGCCATGCTGAGGATCGTCGTTCCCGGGGAAGGCGATGTCTTCGGCGTGAAGTTCGTCCTGAAGTGCGTCCTCGACGGGGCCGAGCGTTGGTTCAACGGGGGCGCGGGCGACTTCCACGTGCCCTGCAAGCTGGTGAGCAACAGCGCGCGGGCGCGCCATCGTATCCTGCGCGACGAAGCCCAGGCCTGGTTCTCCCTCTACAACCGTTTCTGCACGGTCAACGATCTGCTCGACGCCGCACAAGGCGACGAAGACGTCATGGCCTGGCTGTACGCCGTCTTGCGCCTGCACCACGCCAAGTTGCTTCGCTGGTACGGCGGCTACAACTACCAGAGCAAGGACATCGCTCACCTGCAGGACACGCTTTCGCGGCGCATGGCCCTGGTGGCCACCTGGGCCGAGAACCGCACTGCCCGTCGGCTGGCCCGCATGTGCATGGCCTTCATTTCACGCGGCGGAGGCATGGCCGAACAAATCCGCATGCAGATCCTCGATACCATGCGCCGCCACGGCATCCGCGAGGGGCACCGTCCGGGCATCGAGGACCGCTTCCTCGAACAGTGGCACCAGAAGCTGCACCAGAACACGAGCGCCGACGACATCGCGATTTGCGAGGCCTATCTGCACTTCCTGCATAGCGGGCGCGAGGGCGACTTCTGGCAGGCGTTGTGGGACGTGGGGCGCATCTCGCGCGAGCGCCTGGCCTCCATGCCCAATCCCATCACGGCTTCGCCGCTCCATCTGCCGCAGTTGATTCCCGACATGCAGCGCTACCTGTGGACGTTGAAGAGCGTGCACGCGGGCGCGGACCTGCATTTCATGATCGAATCCGCCAAGTGGGCCCTGGAGAAAGCGGGCGACCACCAGGCCGTGGCGTGGCTCTACGACATCTGCAACAACTTCGGCGCGTGGTGGATCCCGGGGAAGATCGCCGAGGCCCGAGGTCACCTGGTGGGGCCGCTGCGCAACGTGTTCGCCGCCGAGCGAGACGTGTTGCTCCTGGATGCAGCGCTAGAGGCCGCCTTCAAGACCGCGGTGGAGCGCATCGATTTGGGTGCGCTCAACGCTGACGCCCTCATTGACTTGGTGGATCTTGTTTTGGCGCAGGTCAGCCTGGCCCGCGACTTCGATGCAGAGCAGGAGAGTTGCCTGCGCCAGTGGCGCTCGCAGGTCAAGGAGACGCGCGAAGGGCGCTGGACGGCCGCCTGGGCGCTGCGGGCCCTGGCGGCGGCGCATCGCGTGACCGTGTTGTTGGAGGATGACGCCCGCCTGATGGGTGAGCTGCTGCAGGGAAAGGCGCAGGAGTTGGGGCAGGCCGCCCATATCCCACAGGTCCACCTGACCAACTTTTCCGAGGAGGTGGTGCGGAGCCAGCCGTCGTTCCTGCTTTCCCTCCTGTTGCAGCGGCTCGAACCCCACTTGCGGCGCGTGGCGGGATTGGGTCCGTGGAGCCTGTCCAGCCTGGGAGCCGGGCGCGGCGCAGCCTCGGGCAGTGCTCTGTTTCTACGCGACATGGGGCAAGCGCCCATCGCGCTCGCCCAGCCCACCGTGTTGGTCATCGATCGCCTGAGTGGAACCGATGACATTCCCTCGGGCGCCACGGCGGTCCTGGCCGCGGGAACCGTGGATGCTCTCTCGCACGTGGCCATTCGGGCCCGCAACCAGGGCGTGCTCTTGGCCTGTGCGAGCGAAGACGTGCTGGCCGCGATCAAGGGTCAGTTTCGCACGGGCGACGGTCTGGAGCTGCGAGCGGTCATGGCAGATCTGGACGGCTCGTTGCAGGTCGCGAAGGGCCACGCGCCCGCCCTCCACCGTGCACCGGCGCGGGCAGCCGTCGAGCTGCGCCGGCCGCGACCGTGGCGTGCGCACGTGCTCGCGCCGGCCGAGTTCCAGGAGGGGACGGTGGGCGCCAAGGCCCGCCATCTGGCGCACCTGGCGTCGGCGTTACCCAAATGGTTGAGCGTGCCCAACTCCCTGGCCGTTCCCTTCGGCACCATGGAACGGGTGCTGGCCGAAAACGCCGCCGTAGCCGAGGCCGTGGATGCGCGGACCCGGGCGGCCGGGAGGGCCTGGAAAAACGGGGACGGGGCAGGCGTGGCGACGGCGTTGGCTCAGGCGCGCGCGACGCTAATCGCCGACCTCGCGAGAGGCGATGAACTGTCGAACGCTCTGCTCGGGCTGCTTGCAGCCTTCGGCGAGAGCCCCGACATGCTCGACAGTCTCTGGCAGGCCATCAAACACGTGTGGGCATCCAAGTGGTCCGAGCGGGCGTTCGCGTCGCGGGCTCGCCTCGGCATCGCCGACGACCATCTGTGCATGGGCGTTTTGGTCCAGAAGGTCGTTCCGGCTGACTACGCCTTCGTACTGCACACCGCCCATCCCCTCACCCTCGACCAAGGGACACTGCTGGGCCAGGTCGTCGTGGGACTCGGCGAGACCCTGGTGGGCAACCATCCCGGGCGCCCCTTCAGTTTCATGGTTCGCCAAGGGCTATCGCCCGACCCGCGCGTGCTGTCCTACCCCTCCAAGCGTACAGCCCTCTTCGTGGACGCCGGCCATCCGGGGCTAATGGTGCGCTCTGACTCCAACGGTGAGGACCTGGAGCACCTGGCCGGTGCGGGACTCTACGAATCGGTGGCCTGCGCCCCCCTGCGCCAGGAGTACGTGGACTATGCGAGCTGTCCCCTGCTCACCGACAAGCACTTTCGCGACCAACTGATGGAGTCGCTTCACCAAGCCGGCGTGGAAACGGAAAACGCCATGGGGCACACGGCCCAAGACATCGAGGGCGTGGTGGGGCGAGACGGGCGCATCACCATCGTGCAGACGCGCCCTCAGGTCGCGGCCGCGGACTGAACAGCCGTCGCGCCTCGGCTCACTCGCGGTGCCTGCAGCTTGCGCTCCTGCTCACCGGACCCGGTTGCGCCCAGCCATTCAGCGATCCACGCTTGCCGAATGGCGTGGTGGTGGGCGTTGTCTCTCTCTCTTGTGGCCTGTGCGACGACTCCGGTGCAGGCCGCGCGCAACGTGGACGGGTGTCCGGCCGGCAAGGGTGATACCTACGAGGTGGGCCCACGGCACAAGCTGCAGCGTCTGGCGGATGTGCCCTGGACTGACCTCGGGCCGGGTGATCGGGTGCTCATCGAGTGGCGGCCCGAACCGTATCGCGAACAGATCCTCCTCTCCGCGCGGGGGACCGCAAGCCAGCCGGTGCGCATCTGCGGCGTCCCCGGCCCCAAGGGCCAACTGCCCGTGCTCACTGGCGAGAACGCTCATTCGGCGCGTTCACTGCACCTGCCTCACGCCGCCACGCAAGAGAGAGGCATCGTTATCATCAGCTTGCGTGACGACCAGCGCTGGGGCGAAAAGCCGAAACACATCGTGTTGCAGAGTCTCGAGATCCGCGGCGCCCACCCGCGCTTCCAATTCCGCACCGAGAAGAGCGAGCCGCGTGCCTTCCGCAGGAACGCGGCGGGCGTGTTCATCGAGCGCGGGGAGCACATCACCGTGCGCCACTGCACGATCACTGACTCTGCCAATGGCCTCTTCGTGGCCTCGGGCGGCTCCGAGGAGGTCATGTCGCGCGAGATCGTGGCCGAGGGAAACTACGTTTTCGGCAACGGCGTGGCCGGTTCGTATTACGAGCACAATGCCTACAGCGAGGCAGCGGGAATCGTGTACCAGCACAACCGCTTCGGACCATTGCGCCCGAACGCCAAGGGCAACGCCCTCAAGGATCGCTCGGCGGGCACCGTGATCCGCTACAACTGGATTGAGGGCGGGGCGCAGCTCCTGGACCTGGTCGAGCCCGAGGACAGCTTCGTCCTGAGCTGCGCCGACCCGCGCTTCGGCCACACGTACGTGTACGGCAATATCCTCATCAACCGTCCCGAAGATGGGCCCAAGGTGGTTCACTACGGCGGCGACAACGGAAACGAGCAAATCTACCGCAAAGGGATCCTGCACTTCTTCAACAACACGATCATCGTAAGCGGGGATCGGCTGACTCGTTGGAATACGTCGCTGTTCCGTCTGGAGAGCAACGGCGAGACAGCGGATGTCCGCAACAACATCTTCTTCCGTGAGGGCAGCACGCAGCTCTTCCTGCTCATGGGCGACGGAAGACTGCGTCTGGGGAGTAACTGGATCAGCGCGGGGTTCTCTCCGCGGAAGGAAGAGGGGCTCTTGCCCATCGAAGGCGCGAACAACCTTATCGTAGGGCAGGGCAGCCCCTTCGTGGACGTGGCCCACGGTGATCTGCGTGTGCGACCTGGCTCGGATGCCGCCCGCGCCGGCGGCCCCGTGCCGACCGATCTGCCGGCCCAGTACCGAACCGAGCGCCAGTACATCCCCCATCAGGCGGATGCGCCGCGTGTACAGCACGGAGGCCAGATCTGGCTGGGTGCCGCGGACTGAGCTCGCGGCGCGGAATCGTTGCGTTCCTCGGGCGCAACGCAAATTCGCGACACCGCTGACGCATCTGGCAGGCGTCGGATGCGTCCCGTCCTGGCGCAACCGGCGTGTTGTGTCTGGAATTGGGCAGCAGCGTTGTCGTTCGCAAATGCGCCGCAAATCGTTAGTCTATTGGCGAGCAATTTGTCGACGGGAATTGCGTTTTTCATTTCCGAGCGTGCGTTGCGCATCCCTAGGATGCCCGCATGCCCCCCACAAAGAAATGCACGCTCCTCGTCCTGTCCCTCAGCGCCCTCATTGGCGCCTCTGCCCAGGCCGCAACTTACGAGGTCGGTCCCGGGAAGACCTACGCCAACATTGGGGACGCCCCGATAGAGAGCCTCAAAGCGGGCGACACTCTGCTCATCTATGGCCGCAGCACCCCCTATCGCGAGAAGTTCGCGTTACAGGGCGCCGGCACGGCCAGCGCCCCGATCATCGTGCGGGGCGTGCGCGGTTCCGACGGAAAGAGGCCGCAAATCCTGGGCGCGAACGCCACCACCCGCCGGCAGCTGGACTTCTATAGCGAGAATCGGGGCATCATCAACATCCTGGGGGCGGCCAGCTACGTGACCGTCGAGGGACTCGACGTTACGGGCGCGCGCGGCAGCTTCACCACGCGTTCGGGGTCGGCCTCGAGCTACGCCAAGAACGCGTCGACCATCTACCTCATCGAGGGTGACCACATCACCATCCGCGACTGCGAGATGCACGATGCGGGCAACGGGTTCTTCTCGGCGGCGGGCAGCAATGTGTTGCTTGAGGGTAACTACATCTACGACAACGGCAATCCGGGCAGCGTCTACGAGCACAACAACTACACGGAAGCGAATCAAATCGTCTTCCAGTACAACCGCTTCGGCCCGCTGTGCGATGGGTGTCCGGGGAACAACCTGAAGGATCGCTCGGCTGGCACGGTGGTTCGTTACAACTGGATTGACGGCGGGAACCGCACGCTCGACCTGGTTGAGAGTGGGGGCTACAGCAACGCGCCCAACTATCGCACCACGCTGGTCTACGGCAACGTGCTGGTGGAACGCGACGGCGGCAATGCTCAGGTGGTGCACTACGGCGGTGACAACGGCGACGAGAGCAGCTACCGGAAGGGTACGCTGCATTTCGTTCACAACACTGTGGTGTCCTACCGCGCAGGCAAGACCGTGGTGCTGGGCCTGGAGACCTCGGACGAGTCGGCCGAGGTGCGCAACAACATCATCTACGCCAAGGCCGGTGGGTCGAGCATCACCATGGCCGACGGGAGCGGAAAGCTGGTCATGGCCTCCAATTGGATCTCCAGCGGCTGGACGGCAAACGCGGACAGTGTGAGCGAGCCCAGCGCGCAGAAGGTCGGTAGCGCGCCGGGATTCGTAGACCTGGGCAGCGAGGACTATCACCTGACGGCCAGCGCTGCAGCCCGCGACGTCGGCGGCGCGCTGGAGGTGGGTGCACCCGTGGTGGACAGGCAGTACGTGGTTCACCAGAGCTCTGAAACCCGACCCAGCGACGGCAAGCCCGACATTGGGGCGTTCGAGTACGGCAGTGCCGGCTCGCCCACGCCGGATGCCGCTCCGCCGGAGCCAGCGGTGGACGCGGGGGCTCCCTCGCCGAAGCCCGACGCGGCACCCGCGCCTGATGCGACCGCAAGGACCGACAGTCGGCCTAGCCCGGATGCCGGCGTCTCGCGCGATACCGCCCCGACGCGTGTCGATGCGGCCAGCGTGGGGGACGCGCGGATCACGGACAGCCGCGCGCCGTCCTCGGATGGGAACGGTGCGGGCGATGCGCGGCCCGGGGACAGCCGAGCATCTGGCTCGGACGGCGGCGTGACGAGCGGCGAGGGCCTTCCGGCGGCCGTTCAGGGGTGCTCGTGGTTCCCGGGCGGGCCCGCCACGGGGAGGGCAGGGTGGCTGCCCGCCCTCGGCCTGCTCTTCGCGTTTGGCCTCCGGCGTCGCCGCCGCTAAGCCGCGAGCTTGGCGCGATTTGCCGCGTGCGGGTGGCCGGCTTTCACTCCTTGGGCTGGCCACCCGCATTCCGGCTCGTGCAGGCCGGTGGACTGGACTACGATACTTCGCATGACCGATACGGAAGCCAATGTGGGCCCGCACAAGCGCAAGTTTCAGGGTGTGGGTGGAACGCCAGGCGGACTGGGCGAGTTCTTCATTGGCGCCGTGTTGGCGGGAATCGGCTTCTATCTGCTCTTCGGCCGCGTGATGGTTCAGACGTCGTTTGGCCATTGGAGCGGCATGGGCGTCTTCGGGGACAGCTTCGGCATGGCCCTCGTGCCGCTCTTGCTCGGCGTGGGGGTGCTGTTTTTCAACGGGCGCTCCATGCTCGGCTGGATCCTCGCGCTGGGCGGACTGCTCCTCATCGCCGTGCGGATCCTGATGGGCCTGCACATCTACTTCCGCGCCACCTCCCTGTGGGAGGTCATCCTGATGTTTGGCATGATCGCAGGCGGTTTGGGCCTCATCGCCAAGAGCCTGCGTCCCCACCGCGCCAGGGAGGCGACGGAGCAGGATTGATTCAACCTAGGGAATGAGCTGTGCCTCTCCCGGGCACCCAAAGAGGATCTGCACGCTCTTGTATGTGCCGTTGAGCACCTTGTCGCAATCGCCACCGTGGAGTTGAATGCTGGTCTTTTGCGGATCGGCATAGTCCCAGGTGTCCGGGCCGGGCAGGCGGCGCGGACCATTTTCGTAGAGCACCAGGACGTTGGCAGGCACGGGCGGCGTGGAGGGCAGGGTGAACAGGCAGGTGGCGATCTGGTTGCCGATGTCGGTCATGGCCGTGACGAGCTGATCGGACGTATCCGCGGCGTAGTAGCGGGTATTGAGGTCGCCCCGCGGTCGGCCCCCCTTGATGGCCATCTGGTTGAGCACGGCCGGCGCATCCTGGTCGGCCAGGGTCGTGCGAATGGTCAGCGACAGGCCGATGACGAAGACCGGGATACCTTCGTCGAAGGCGTTCTTCACCGAGGCGATGGCCTTCTCGGCGTCCGAGCCGCCGTCGCTCGAATTGCAGTTGGGTTGGCCGTCCGTTGCCAAGACGATGTACTTGGGATTCTGATCCTCGATCTGCTTGAGTGCGGCGACGGCGTTGTCGATGGACTTGGCGGTCGGCGTGTAGCCGAGGCCTGGGCTCGCCTGGCAGTAGGCGGCGCGTACCGTGGCGGCGTTGCCCGCTGCCACGGGAACGTCGAGCTGGCCGGGGCTGCACCAGGTTCCCGGCGCGGGGTAGAGCATGAGGCCCCAGTTGATAATGGAGTCGGTGGCCGGCAGGACCTTATCCAAGGCCAGCGTCACATCTTGATAGCGGGTGGTGGTCCCTGCGTTGCTGATGGCCATGGATGACGACATGTCGAGCACGAGCAGGACGTCGGCCACACCCCTGTGAGCCTGATGGATTTGCGAGCCGCAATTGGCGTCTGGCGTGGGCAGGCTTCCGCCTTGGCCCACGTCGCCTCGTGCCCCGACTTCGAGGAGACTGAAGGAACCTCCGTCGCGGTGATTGCGGACCGGCGTGGCCTGGCAGGCCCACAAGACGGCGCTGCCACAGAGGCCGCCGAGGATCCACCACCTGTTGCTGCGGTACTGGTTCATGGAGATGGAAGGCTCTCCGTCGAGGGCCCTTCCAGGATGCGACAACGGCGCTTCCAAATCCAGTTGCCGAGGCACACCGGCGAACCGACATGCGTGGAAAAGAAACACCGGGCGGTCAGGTACACCAACCGCCCGGTGTGGAGAGTGGGTATCGGGATGCGCTACGGAATGAGCAGCGTTTCACCTGGGCAGCCGTAGAGGAGCTGCACGCTCTTGTAGGTGCCGTCCATCACCTTCTCGCAGTCCGAGCCGTAGATGGTGATCGAGGTGTTGCTCGCGTCGGTGTAGCCCCAGGTGGTGGCGCTGGGCAGGGCGCGGTGATCGTCGTAGACCACGAGGACGTTGTTGGGCACGGGCGGTACGGAGGGCAGCTTGAAAAGGCAGCTGGCGATCTGCTTGCCGATGGTGGTCATGGCCGAGACCAATTGGTCGCTGGTGTCGGCGGCGTAGTATTTGATGTCCCCGTCCGACGCGGCCTTGCCGCCTGCCGTCGCCATCTGATTGAGTGCATCGCGGGCGGCGGCGGCGTCCTGGCCGGTGATCGACATGCCAACCACGAACACGGGGATTCCGGCCTTGGCGGCCGCGGCGACCGCAGCGGCGCTGGCTGGTGCGTCACTGGCAGTCGTCGTCGCTGCCTCGGGACAGTTTGGCAGGCCGTCGGTGGCCAGCACGATGAACTTGGGATTGCCGTCGTCAAGCTGCTGGAGGGCGTTCTGTGCGTTCGTGATCGACTTGGCCGTTGGTGTATGGCCGCTCGCCGGCGACACGCCATTGTAGTAGTCCACGACCGCCGAGGCGTTGTTCTCCTTCACCTCTACCACCACGGTTCCCGGATCACATCCCGAGGAGACGGTTCGCGTGGTGCGGCCGGTCCGCGAGGTGGTCGTAGTGGTGGAGACGCCGGGGTACATCATAAGTCCCCAGTTGATGGCGGAGTTGGTGGCAGGAAGAACTTCATCCAGGGCGGACGTCAGGTTGTCGTACCTGGTTCCTCCGCCGACCGCGGCCTCCCTCATGGCGCCCGACATATCGAGGACGAGAAGGACATCTGCCAAGCCGCGCGTGGTCTTCTGGGTTTGTGAGCCGCAGTTGTCCGACTCGGTGGGCGTGGTCTCGGTCTGCGCGCCGGTGACCGTGGTCGTGGAGCCGCTGGAGCCCCCGAGCAGGGACACGCCGCCGCCGTTCCCGCCGCCTTTGGAGGTGCTGCCCGACCCATTGGGCACCGGAGTGGCGCCGCAGGCTGCGAGAAGAAAGCAAGCCACAAGGCCCGCACCTGGAAGGTTCCGTCGATCGTTACTGCGTAGCTGGCTCATCGAAAATGCCTCCTTGCCCGGCGCGCTGGCCCCGGATCGCCCGTTGGGGGTGCGCCCGAGAAGAAACCGTCACGGTACCGAGCGGCTCATGCGGAAGATACGAGCGACATCAATTCAGGCTACGCGATTTGTGCGAAGGTCTCAAAGCGGAACAGGCCCACGACCGGCGATTCGCGGTCCTGGACCTGGGGAGCGGGCTTACCTGTCTGGCGAGTGGCGATTGACGTGGAGAAAGCTGGCCATGCGAGCGAGTCGTGCGCAGATTTGACTTCCCCCACCATGAGCACCATCGAGCTTCTCGCCCCTGCCAAAGACTTGGACACCGGTCGGGCTGCGATTGACTGCGGCGCCGATGCGGTCTACTTGGGGGCGCCCCGTTATGGGGCGCGGGAGGCGGCGGGCAATTCCATTCAGGCCGTGGCCGATCTGTGCGCCTACGCCCATCGCTATTGGGCACGGGTGTATGCGACGGTGAACACCCTGCTGCGCGATGACGAGCTCGAAGACGCGGCGCGCATGTGCCACGACCTGTATCGGGCCGGGGTGGATGGCCTCATCGTGCAGGATTTGGGCCTCCTGGAATGCGACCTGCCGCCCCTGCCGCTCATCGCCAGCACGCAGATGCACAACCACACGCCCGAACGTGTGGCCTTCCTGGAGAAAGTGGGCTTTTCGCGCGCCATCCTGGCCCGCGAGTTGGACCTGCAGCAGATCCGCGCCATCCGCGCGGCCACCGCGTTCGAGCTGGAGGCTTTCGTGCACGGTGCCCTGTGCGTCTGCTACAGCGGCCAGTGCTACCTCTCCTATGCTTTGGGCGGCCGTAGCGGCAACCGCGGTCAGTGCGCCCAGCCCTGCCGGCGCAGCTATCTGCTGGAGGATGGCGTGGGCAACCCTCTGGGGCCCCATCGCCATCTCTTGTCGTTGCGCGATTTGAATCTGACGGACGATTTGCAGCTTCTGCTGCAGTCCGGCGTGACGTCTTTCAAGATCGAGGGCCGCCTGAAGAACCGCGCCTACGTGATGAACGTGGTGGGCCACTATCGGCGCGAGTTGGATGCCCTCTTGCCTGCGCTGGGTCATCAACGCGCGTCATCGGGACAAACCACACTCGGCTTCGCCCCCGATCCAGAGAAGACCTTCAACCGCGGCTACACCAGCTACTTTCTGCATGGCCGTGGCGCCGAGGTGGCTTCACCTGATTCGCCTAAGCATGTGGGCGAGCCGCTAGGCCAGGTGACGGCGGTGCGGCGCGATTCCGTGACCCTGCAGGCCGCAGCGTCCTTGCACAGCGGCGACGGCATCACCTTCTTTGCCAACGACCGCGAACTGCAGGGCACGGTGGTCAATCGGGTCGAGGGGCAGATGGTTTTTCCTGAGAAGCTGGCCGGCCTGGCCCGCGGGGTGCGCGTGTTCCGCAACCACGATCACGCCTTCGTGACCCAGGTCAATCACAGCCAGAACCAGCGCCGCATCTCGGTGGTCCTGCGTCTGGCCGAATCACCCACCGGGTTCCATCTGGAGGCCACCGACGACGACGGGGTGGTTGCTGGGTTGGGCTTGGATTGCGACAAGGTGTGGGCCGACAAGCCGGCCCAGGCGCGCACGGCCGTCGAGCGTCAATTGGCCAAGCTGGGCGCCAGCGAGTTCTCCTGCGTGCGCGTGGACCTGGACTTGCCGCGCATGCCGCACCTGACGCTGGCCGTGCTCAACGGTCTGCGTCGCGGGGCCATCGCGGAGTTGCAGAAGGCGCGGCTGCGCCTGCGACCGGTGTGGGAACGGCGGCCGGCCCAGGCCGACGCCCGTTTTCCGCAGACCGAACTGACCTTCGAGGGCAATGTGCTCAACCACAAGGCCGCGGCCTTTTACCGTCGCCACGGCGTGGAGCGCATCGAGTCCGCCGCCGAGAGCGGCATCGATCTGCATGGTCGCAAGGTCATGACCACGCGCTACTGCATGAAGTTCGAACACGGCCTGTGCCCGCGCCGCCCCGAATCCAAAGGCAAGCCCGTGCCCGCTGAGCCGTGGGTCCTCGTCGACGATGAGAACCGCCGCCTTGGCCTGCGCTTCCGCTGCGAGCAGAAAGACTGCGTAATGGAGATATTCCTGGGCGGCTAGACGCCGGCGGGATGGGCGCAGCCGCAGTCTTCGCCGCGCCAGGCTTGGCGGGCCTCGCCGATCACGAAGGGACACATGGCCAGCGCGGCCACCGGGTCGGCCCACCACCAGCCGAACAGTGCGTTCAGCCCGATGCCCGCCAGGGTGATGAGCGACAGCCACATGCAGGCGGTGGTCTGGAACGTGTCTGCCTCCAGGGCGCGGCTGCCCAGGGCGCGCGCGGTACGGAGCTTGGCGCGGGCCAACCACCCCATGACGGTCAATGACAGCACGGTGATGCCCACGCCAATCAGGGTGGGTTCGGGGTACTCGCGGGTGATGAGTGCCGTAGCCGCGTCGAAGGCCACGTAGCCCGCCAAGCCGAAGAGCGAGAAGGACACCAGCTTGTGGGCCAGTTTGTCCATCCGTTCCAGATCGTGCTCGCACGAGGCGCGGCGTTCAGCACGCAGACGCCAAATCAGGACGAGGCCTGACGTCATCTCCACGAAGCTGTCGATGCCGAACGCGAGCAGAGCCACGCTGCCCGCTGCCAGCGCCGTGAGCACCGCCACGATGCCCTCGACCACGTTCCAGCCGACGGTCAGGTATTCCAGCCGCAGTCCCCGCCGAAGGGCGCCCTGGCGTTCGGGCGAAGGCTCGTGTCCTCTTCCCCCGTTACGCGCACAGGCGCAGGCGTCATGACCCATTGACTAGACCATAGCGGCTGCTCCTGCGTGTGCAACGAGAAGAGAGGATTGGCGCGCGCGGCTGTTCGCCGCGCCGAACAGCCG
>JAEXQJ010000343.1 GCA_023438785.1 Pseudomonadota bacterium | reverse complement strand
AACATACCTGGGAAGGTGGCGGCCAAGGCCCTCGACAAGGCCGGCATCGAGCTGAACTACAACTCGGTTCCCTATGACACGCGCAAGCCCTTCGATCCGTCGGGTATCCGCATGGGCTCCCCCTCGGTCACGACCCGCGGCATGGGTGCGGCCGAGATGAAGCAGATCGTGGCCTGGATGGACCGGGTGATCAGCTCACCCACCGACGAAACGGCCGCCAAGGTTTTGGCCGAGGTCAAGGAGCTGACCTCTCGTTTCCCCGCGCCCGGGATCCCCGTCTAGTGGAAACCACCGGAAAGGCCCGCATGTCCCGTGTCGTCCTGACGTCGGCCGTCGCAGCCTTCTCGCTGCTAGCGGCCCGCCCCGCACTCTCCAGCGAGATCGTCGAGTTGGTCGACAAGACCAAGATGACGGTCAAGCTGGTCCATTACTACGACGGCGTGTTCACGGTGGAGACGCAGGGCAACACCGTGAAGATCCCGCGTGAAAAAGTGAAGAGTATCTCCTTCCAGTTGCCCGCGCCGCGGCCCGAGTTCTCCACCCCGGAGAAGACCTTCGAGCGCTGGCGCAAGGCTCTCACCGAGGGCAACACGGAGAAGGTCGTCGAGTGCTACGCGCTGATGTACCAGGGCCTGCTCGCCAACCAAATGGGGCAGGCCGCGGACGTGCTCAAGAAGATGCAGAAGGAGATCGAGGGGACCAAGTTCACCATCAAGAGCTCGTCCATCAAGGGGGACATGGCCACCCTCAAGGTCACGCGTCAGAAGGGGGACGAGGCGGAGACGTTCGACGTGCTGCTCTCGCGCGAGAACGGCGAATGGAAGATGCTGCCGCCTCAGTAACGGCACGCCCCTCTCCCAGGCATGAACTCGTCTCGCATCGTCGTTCTGACATTGGCCGTCGCGGCCGGGCTTGCCGCCTCGGGCAGCGCAAATGCGTCCACCAACCTGGACCCCTTCGCGCGTAGCCGAGGCAGTCTCCTGTCGCCGTTCCGCGTGGCCCAGGCCGAGGAGGCGCCCAAGCCCGCCAAGGCTCCGCCCAAGGCCGAGGTCCCCACCGCCAGCGGCAGCACGGCCTGCCAGCGAGATGACCAGTGCCCCGTGGACACCATTTGCGAGCGGGGCACCTGCCGCGCCTTCGAGCGCGCCTTCAATTTCCTGCTCTTTCGCAAGGAAGGGGCCTCCACCAACTTCCTGCCCATCTACTGGTCGCGCAAGGGCAACCCCGGCCATCGCGTGGTCGCGCCCTTCTATTGGCACTTCTGGAGCCCGGAGGCGCACACGCGCATCGTGGCGCCCTTCTATTGGCGCGTCGAAGACTACCTCCGACAGCGGGTCGTCACCGTGGTGGGCCTCTACTCCCAAACCACCCAGCCCGATGCGCGCTCTTGGGCGCTTTGGCCGTTTTTCTACAGCTCGACCAAGTTCGGCTGGGCCGCGCCCCTCCTGGGTTCCTTCAGCATCGGCGATCCCGACCACGGTCGCGCCTTCGGTCTGTGGGCGTTTCTCTACTTCTGGAAGCGCACGCCCGAGAGCAAGCTCGACATCTCGCCCCTCTTTGTGTCGAGGCGCTCCAAGGAATCGTCATTCACCTGGGCCTTGCCACTCAACTTCCATTGGCGGACCGGCAAGGAGACCACGACCCTGATCCTGCCGCTGGCCTTTCGCCACACCACGCCCGAGGGCGGGAGCTTTGGGTCTTGGTTGGGTTACTCTTCGATCGACGGCAAGAACAAGAACGGCTCCTGGCTGTGGTTGTACTGGTTCGGCCGGCGCGCCGATGGCGGCTACGACGTGCTCTTCCCACTTCTGTGGAGCTTCCGCGGGCCCAAGTCCAACACCACGCTCGTCCCGCCGCTCCTCTACCTGCAGCGCGACCGCTGGTCCTTCGGCACGGTGTTCCCGCTGGCCTGGTGGGGAAAAAGCGCCGACAAGGGATCAAGCTGGCGCGCCATCGTGCCGCTGTACCTGGGCACCAGCGCTGAGCACGGCAAGACCGCCCTGCACCTGACCCCCCTGGGTGGCTACAGTCGCAACGACATCACCGGCTCGCGCTCGCTCACGTGGATCGTGCCGCCCATCTTGCGCTGGCACAACCGGGACCGGGAATTCGACTCCTACGTTCTTCTCTATTGGCGCTACCGCGATCTGCGCGCGGGCTCGACCACGACCCTGGCCGGGCCCTACTACCAGCGCCACGATCGCGAAGGGACGACCCGCGTTCTCTTTCCCCTGTTCTGGTACTTTCGCGATGCGGCCAGTGGGGCCACGGCGCACGTCTCGCCTTTCCACTTCCGCCGCAAATCGGCCGACGAGACCACCACCGCGGCGGGCGTGTTCCCCGTCATGGGTTATACGCGCAGCTTCGCCGACGGGGGCTCAAGCGCGGGTCTCATGCCGCTTCTGTTCTGGGGCCAACGCGACGGACGCAGCCACTTCATTTTGGCGCCCCTGATCTGGCATTTCCGGAACCCGCGTTCCAGCTCCACGCTGGCGCTGCCGCTCTTCTATCACCACACCCAGGGCCAGCGCTCCAACACGGCGGTCTTCCCGCTCCTGTACTTCTCGGGCCGCGACCACGAGGCCAGCTACCACATTCAGTTTCCCCTGTTCTGGCACTTCGCCGACGCTCGCAAGGGCACCTCGACCACGGTGGCGCCGCTCTACTTCCGCACCGCGGATCGCCGGGGCTACGCGGCCGGGGTTCCGCCGCTGCTCTTCTGGGGCGGTGGCAGCGGTCGGAGCCATTTCGTGCTCTTCCCGCTGTTCTGGCGCTTTCGCGACGACGCGGCCGATCGCACGACCACGGTCGTCGGCCCCTACCTGCACCGCACGGAGGGCCAGCAGACCACGGACGCGCTCTTCCCGCTGCTCCACTACCGCCGGGGCGCGCGGCCGGGTGGCCAGGACGAGACCAGCTTCACCCTCTTCCCCCTGCTCCACTACCGCCGCGACGAGGGACGCACGCTCTTCGTGTCACCCCTGGCGGCCTGGTCGCGCACGGCCGAACGCAAGGTGGGCTTCGTGGGCCCCTACTTCTGGTATCGCAGCTCCACGGTGGCCGCTTCAGGCGTGCCGCTTCTCTATCTCGATCACACCGTGCTGACCACGGGCGAGCGCACGCGCTGGTTCGGCCCGTGGTTCATGACGGACGGCCCCCGACACCACAGTCGCACGCTCTTCCCGTTCTATTCGCACTACGAGGACAGCACCGAGAGCGGGACCTTCGTCTTCCCGACCTACTTCCGACGGCGAACGGCGGATGGCTACAAGCTGGACAGCTTCCTGCCGCTGTACTGGAATTCGCGGGACGGCAAGCGCAGCGCCCTCATGATCGGCACTTGGTTCCGCCGCCAGGACCAAGGGGATGGCAGCCGGTCCACGGGTCTCATCCCCTTCTATCTGTGGTCCCATAACCCCAAACGTGACCTGCTGCTCACGCCGCTCTTCGGCTACCACCGCAACCACGAGGCGCGGACCAGCAAGCTCATTGCGCCGCTGGTCTATCAGTCGAGCAGCCCCGAGGGCTTCACCCGCGTGGTCTTTCCGCTGTGGTGGCAAGGAGCCAGCGGCACGACCAGCCACGCGGTCGGCTTCCCGCTCTACTGGCATTTCGCCGACAGCAGCCAACAGAAGTCGTTCAGCCTGCTCTTCCCCTTCGTGTGGGCCCGCCACGGCAGCGAGAGCACGCACGGCCTCTTCTTCGCCTGGCACACCCGCGACAAAGAGAAGAACACGGGCAGCAACGCCCTCCTCCCGCTCTTCTACGAGAGCCACGGACCGCACAGGCAGAGCTTCGTGGGTCCCCTGGGCCTCTTCGGCTTCGGGACCAAGCCCGACGGCCTGTGGTGGTACGCGGCCAACACGGTCTGGCGCTCCACCCCCAAGAGCTCCTTCTTCACCTTCTTCCCGCTTTGGTTCCAGTACCGCAACAAGGTCACGGAGACCACGACGCGGGTCATCCCACCCTTGCTGCACTACTCGCGCACCGCACCCGATCGCTCGCTCACCGGCACGCTGCTCCTGTTCTGGCGGCGCACCGACGTGACCTCGTCGACCACCCTCGGCCTGCCGCTCTTCTACGATCTGCACTCGTACAACGAGAGCCGGCTGACCATGTTCCTGCCGTTCTTCATACGGCATCGCAGCGACGTGTCGGGCCAGACCTACACCCTGGCGCCCTTCTTCTACCGGCGCAGCGGCCCGACGGACGCCACCACGGTGGTCTTCCCCTTGTTCTGGCGCTTCGCCGGCGGCGAGCGCAGCACCACCGTCCTCTTCCCCTTCTACTTCGGCTTCAAGCGTCCGGATTGGACGGGCTCCTACATCTTCCCCAGCATCTGGTACAGCAAGGGCCGCGGCGCCGCCGAGGGCACGTCACACCTGTGGATCGTTCCCTTCTGGGAGTCGCAGGTCAAGCGGCCGGGCGACTATATGTGGGAAGCCCTGCTCGGCCTGGTGGGCTGGGAGCGCATCGGCCGCAACCGCTTCCTCAAGCTCTTCTTTGTGCCCATCGAGTTGGAGGCAGCTCCTGCCGCGCGCACGGCCTGGTATGGCAAGCCGCCCAAGGCCGCCGTGGGTCACCGCGGACTGAACCTCCAGGCTTGGTAGGCCGCCATCCGCCCGCGCTACTGCGCGTAGTGGATCATCTCGTCCTGAGGGAACGAGGCGGCGGCCTGGCAGGGCTTGGTGCTGTCCACCGTGGGGAGCCCGGCGTCCGTGCCCTTGCTGAGCGTGCCCGTGCAGTCGGGCAAGGCGGCCACCGGGACCACCACGCCGTCCGACTCGGCAGAAGTCGGGGCGAACGAAGAAGCCTGGCTGCCGCGCAGGGAGAAACGCGTCCCGCTGCTGTCCACGGGATCCACCTTCCAACGCCCATTGGCGCTGGTCTGGGTGCTCACCCTTGAAACGATGACCTCATCGCCCGCCTTGAGCGCGGCGCCCCCCGGGGCCTGCAAGGCCTTCTCGGTCACGATCTCGAGGGTATCGCTGCCGGCGAGCGCGACGATCTTCTGGTACGCCTCGCACCCCGTCTTGGAGCCGGAGGCCTGCACGCAGATGCGGAGGGGACGTGCCACCTGACTGTTGCCCACCTTGTCCACGGCCTTGGCCGTCAGGCAGGCCCAGCCGTCCTTCAGATTGTTCGAGGAATCGAACTGGCGGCCCGCGCACTGCAAATTGTCGCTCACCACGGGCGGGACCGTGTAGATGGCGGGAAGGTTGGCCGAGTAGGCCAGGATGTCCGACAGGAAGTAGCTGTGCGCACCGTCGCTGGCATATTGCGCCTTGGACCAGTCGGAGGTGGTGTCGCAAAAGGGCTTGGGTGGGGTCTCCGACGAGGGCGCACAGAAGCTGGGGCGCTTGGGATCAGTGCTGAAATCCGCGGCCTGTCGAGGCGACAGGGTGATCATCTCCAGCGTTTGCGCGTGCCGTTCGGGATCGGGGTTGGTGCTGGGCACCACGTTGGGATTCACATCATCGCAAATGCCATCAGGCGGATCACTCGTATCCACGACTAGCGGTTGCGTCGTGTCGTCGAGCAAGTACACCGCCGCGCTGCGCACGCCGGCGATGGTCACGTAGTCGGCCTCGCCGGTTAGCGGCTGGTTCCCCTCGTCTTCGATCCGCGCGCGGATGTCGAAGAGCTGAGTGACCAGCGCCCCGTCGTCCACCGCGTCTGGCCCCACGGGATCGAAGCTCCAACTGCATTGCACGCCCCCGCTGGCATCTTTGAGACGACGGACCTTGGGCGGATCGAGATCGATCGACGGCGGCGTGTTGTCCAGCGACACCAGGTAGCTCACGCTCGACTCGTTCCCAAGCCGATCGCGCGCCCGGAATGAGACGGCCGGAAAGAGCGTGTACGTCGGCAACTGCCGGGTGTCGAAGAGCTGGCGATAGACGCCCTGGCTCGCGGTCTTGTCCAGGGGCACCTCGAAGCGGTCGGTTCCATTGGCCACGACCGCGACCACCGACGAGTCCAGGACGCCCGCCGGATCCGACACCGTCGCTTCGAGCGTGGTGACCGTGCCGATCAGAGCGCCCACCGCGGGGGCCGTTCCCGAGATGCTGGGCCCCGAGTTGTCGCTCACGATCCGTCGCGTGATCTGGGTCGTGTTGCCGTTGGCGTTGACCGCGCGGAAGGTCACCAGCAACTCGCCCTCGAGGGGCGGAGAGAAGCTGTTGAAGTCGAGGGTCGTCTTGTACAGGCCAGCACCCGCGGCCGCCACGGCGCGGGCGGGGTTCTGACCGACGGCCATGGTCACGGAGGTCACCGGGGATTTGTCCTGCTGCGCGGTCAGCTCCACGCTGGCGGTGCCTTTGTAGTAGCCGCCCTCGGCGGGCGACTTGATGACCAGGATCGGCCCCGCGTCCACAACCACGGGAAGCGGCATGGTCGCCTGTGCGCCCCCTTGAGTGCTCGCGGTGACCACGAAGTCGTAGTCGCCGGTCGGCAGGTTGGACAAATCGAGAGGCACATCCGCGAAGACGAAGACATTGGTGTTGCTCGTCGGATCTCGCGTCACCGCGCTCTGCGCGAGCTTGACCTTCAACGAGCTAGAGACGCCAACCACCGGATTCAGCGAGGCGTAGACCGAGGCGATCTCGTCCTCCGGCCAAAGCCCCTCGTCCATGTGGACGGTCACCGTGACCTTGGGAACCGGAGAGTACGAGGCCGGGATGACCAGCGAGCCGACCGCGGCGGTGCCGGCGGGAACGAGCGATGCGGGCTCGATATCGATATCGATCTCGGGCTGCCGGAAGGCATCCCCCGCCTCGCGCGAATCGTCGCTGCCGTCCACCACGGCGTCGCGAGGGCCCGCCGCGTCGGAATTCACCACGAAGCGGTCCAGACCGGTGCCAGCGTCGCCAACCGCGGGCGGCGCCTTGCCGTCGTCGCCTTTGTTCTCGCAGCCCGAAAGGATCAGCAACGCTCCCAGCCCGAGCCACGTGGTACGGGAAACCACCGGTACTTTCATCCACGCTCTCCTCTTCATGGGTCAGGGCGACAGCGCGGCGCTGGCACCGTCGGTGCCGCTGGCTTGGCCACCCTTGGCCCCCGACTTCTTGGGCGGGGCGCCCTGCTCATCAGCCTCGTCCCTGGACGTGCGCATGACTCCCTCTGAAGCGTCGGACAGGGTCAGCACGTCCGATGTGCTCGCTCCGTGGCCGGGCGAAGCGATCTCCTCGGCCTTGCCCGGCGGAAAATCCAGGACCAAGAACTGCGTTCCGTCAGGCCCCGCCTCGGTGCCCATGGCCGCTGTCGCCTTCGCGCGCAGCGAGATGCGCAACTCCACGTCGCCCTTGTGTTGCTTGGCCGAGAACCCCTGCACGGGCGTGGCGAAGGCCCGCGTATCGATGCTGCGTTGGTTGTTCGCCATGTAGATGCGACAGCCACGCAAGATGACGGTCAGAACGGACTTGCCAGACTTGGAGGGTTGCCCCTCGCGCACCTCATAGCTGACGGCCTGATTGGTCTGCAAAAAGATCCGCGACCCGGTGGGCGTGGGCTGAAACCCCGTCCAGATGAGCATGGGTGCATCTGCCGGCGCAGGCGGCAGCGGGTTCTTGGATGCGGACCCGGGCGCCACGCCGGCATACTTGGCGGTGCCCCCCGCGTTTTCGGCGGTCACCAGTTCGTCGGCCACAGAAGGCCGCGCTGTCACGGCCAGCAGGCCAGCCCAGGCAAGACTGCTCATCACACGAGAGATCTTGCGTACGTGCATGTTGCCCCTTGGCGATCATAAACCTCGGCAGAACTGTCTGGCAAATGAGGGGCCGGGACTCGCGATATGCAAAGCTGCCGCAAGGTGCGCCCTGCTCGCACCTTGCGGACCGACGGTGCCACGCGCGCTCAGG
>JAEXQJ010000275.1 GCA_023438785.1 Pseudomonadota bacterium | reverse complement strand
AGCCCGCGCCGCCCGTCCCGTTGCCGCCTTCTCCGGCGCCGCCCGAACCGAGGCTGCCCGCCGTGCCGCTGCCACCCGAGCCCGCGCCGCCGGTGCCGCTCCTTCCGGCGCCTCCTGAACCGACGCCACCGGAACCCGCGCCTCCGATGCCCGCGCCGCCGGAGCCAGCCCCACCCGAGCTCGCGCCGCCGGCAGAGTTGCACCGGTCTTTCCACCGCTGCTTGTGTTTCCACTGGCCTCGGTGACACCGGCGCTTCCGCCTCTCTCCGGGCCTGCACCTCCGTTGGAGCTGCACGCCTGTGCGAACAGAAAGACGAACAGTCCGCCAAAGAGCGCCGTGTGCAGGAGGGACGGAGAAAGTCGGAGCGCCGTGTTCATACTGTCCTCACGAATAGAACGAAGGTTCGACGGGATCGCATGGGTGTCATCTCGGCAGTTGCGGGACACCCTGAAAAGGCTCAAGCCCTCGGCTTTTCGATGGGCCCGACGTCCGCCGCCTGGTGCCGCTCGCCAGAAGATCGGCCATCAGTTGGCGGGCGAGGCGCCCGGCCGGCAAGGCGCGACGAGGGCGCATAGTCGACCTATGTAACCGAGGAGCAACGCAGCCGGACGGGATGGAGCGTCTGCCGAATGCTGGTTGGAATTCTGGCGAGCGGCTTTAGGGCGCGGGCGCTTCGACGAGCAGTGCGATCTCGTCGGCGCTAAGCGCGCGGTTCCATATGGCGACGTCGTCGAGCGAGCCGACCAGCGGCCGGGCTGGGTTCGTTGTCGCCCAGCGACCCATGTTGAGAGTCGGCACACCCGGCGAAATCAGTTTGGGAATCGAGTTTCGCGTCTGCAGCTCCCCATCGAGATAGAGGGCCAAGGTCATCGCGTTGCCGTCCACCACTGCGGCCAGATGCTGCCATAGGTCGGGGTGTATGCAGTTCGAGCATTCGGCGTAGGCATAGTCGTTGAGCGTCGGAATGCCGGTCCAAAAGCCGAAGTGGTACTTCGACGAGGTCACGAGCAGCTCCCAGCCGCCCTTGAGGGCGTCCTCGGTGCTGATCAGGGTCGCGTCGCCGGCGCTGGCCACTTGGCTGGGGATCTGCACCCACGCGGCCACGGTCCAGCCGCTCGTCGCATCGGGGAAGCCGTCGACGCTCACGTAGTCGCCCTGTTCGAAATGGAGGGCGCCGCCGAAGTGCCCGGCGGTCCAGGACCAGGTCGACCCAACGATGGCTCCATCATGGTGGTTGCCCGAGGCGTCGGCCAGGCTGATTCCGCTGCCGTCGTCGAAACGCCAGTGCGCGACCACTCCCGGGGCCAAGGGGTCGGGGTCGAGCCCAACCGCCTGGATGGGCCCGGTGCCACAGCCATAGACAAGCCCGGCCACCACTCCGAACACCACCGCTGTTGTGCCTTGCCTGCTCCTCATGCGCCTCCCGCCAGACTCACGATGGCCATCAGCGTCGGCTGCCCCGTGCGAGCCGCTTCGATGTCGAAGAAGTGCACGGCCGGACGTGGTGTGGTGAAGATCGCATGGGCCTCGATCTGCAGCTCCCAATGCGTGTGCAATCGTACAGCGAAGCCAGCGCCCGCGTCGCCGGCCACGAACCAGCGCGCATGGCTTTCTCCATGATGGGGCGCGTCCGCGCTGCCCTCGACAGCGATCCGCTCTGTGCCAGCGCCGACGGTGAGCATGGGACGCACGATCTTGCCGGACCGCCAGCGAGCAACCCCTTCGACCAGCAGGAGACTCTGCCCGACCCGCGCCGAAGAGGTCCCATTGGTCACGAGCGGCCGCGTGCCGAAGCCGAGACCCGTCAAACGCAAGGCAAAACGCTCGCTCAACCCGACGCGAAGCCGGAGCGTCGGAGCGATGCTCACTCCCACACCGCCCAAGCCGCCGAGAGCCGCCCCGCCCGCCTCCGCGGCCATTCGCCAATGCGCTGGTGGTTGACGGACTGCCTGCTCGACCGAAGACCCGACCTCGGGCGGGGCGGGCGCCGCCGCGGGCGAACGACCGTGTTCGAGGAGGTGCTCGACCAGGCTGGCACGCAGGATCTCCTGCGCGCGGATGGCCAGGACCTCGGAGATTCGCCGGTCAGATGTGACCTCGACCTCGATGCGACGGACGAGGCTCTTGCCGGTGATGCGATCCGCGAGCCACATCTCGACCGGCCCGCGATCGAGGTCGCCGAAGACACCCAAGGTCGCCGAGGGGGCAAGCCCCGCGCCCGCATGCTCGACGAGCCCACGCGGGTCGGACGGGATCGCATCAGCTTGGATGTCTTCGATGGCGACGTCGAAGCCACCGGCGCGCAACTCGCTCTTGATGCGCAGAATGGCCTCGGTCCGCGTGTCGCTGGTCGGCAAAGGCCGCAGGAGGAGCACGAGCACCGGTGGCTCCGTAGCCGCTTCAGACGAGCGCGGTCGCCCCCAGCCGACCAACGCCGCGAACAAGGCCAAAGCCCAAGCCACTTTCGGCGGTCGACGCGAGTCAGCGCCTTTCGACGTAGGCGCGGGCGGCCGGGGCATAGGTACCGTTAGGGTAGCGCCGCAGGTACTCTTCCGCGACAGGTCGGGCTGCGGCTTCACCCCGGCTGCGCCCCAGTAACGTCATCTTTCGCCCAAGCGCCTCGGAAGCGTAGGCGCCGCCGGGGGCCTCGCGCAGGTGCCGCTCGTACCACGACAGCGCCTGTTGTGCGCCGCGCATTTCGTTCAAGCGTCGGAGGCACCTCATGAGAATGGTCAGTCGTTGGGCTTCGCGTCTTGTCTTGCTGGGCGCAGGCTTGTCGGTCGCCTGTTCGGGCGGCAATTCCAGCACCGCGCCCGGGGGCGGAGGGAGCTCGACAACCAGCGTCGGAGGTGCGACTTCTGGCCCGCGTACGGGCGGTGCGGCCGGCGCGACAGGCGGTGCGAGTTCACTGCCAGCGGGTGGGGCGCCTGGTTCAGGCGGAGTCTCTGCGAGTGGGAGTGGCGGCTCGCGAGCCGGAGGAAGCTCTGGGGGCGGAGGGACCACGAATGCGTCCACGGCAGGAGTGGCCACATCGGCAGGGAGGACCACAGGTGGCAACGCTACCGGGGGAGCGACGAGCGCCGGTGGGAAGAGCACGGGAGGCGTCACCAACACCGGGGGAACGCCGGCCACGGGCGGCAACCAAGGGACCGGCGGTGCAACCTCCACGAGCACCGTCCCTCAGGGCCCATACAAGTGGGCCAGCGTCGCGCTCGGCGGTGGCGGGTTCGTGTCCGCGGTGATTGCGAGCGTGCTCGAGAAGAACGTCTTCTTCGCTCTGACGGACGTTTGGCGGTCTCTACCGATGGGATGAGGCCGCTCAGTCGTGGACGGCGCTCACGGATTTCGTTTCCGATAGCCAAACGGGCTTCCTCGGGGTCGAAGCGGTAGCGCTCGACCCGCAAACCCCAGGTCGCGTGTATGCGTTGGTGGGGACCGACTACTTCAACGGTGGCAAGACCGCCATCCTCAGCTCAACGAACCACGGCGACACCTTCACGATTACCGAGGTCACCTCGCAATTCAAAGCTCATGGCAATGGCATGGGCCGGCAGAACGGCGAGCGCCTGGCCGTCGATCCCAATCTGGGGAGCGTTCTCTTCTGCGGAACACGGCGCAACGGACTCTTCAAAAGCACGAACTACGGCGCCACCTGGAGTGCGGTCACCAGTTTCCCGGTGAGGACCACGGCCAATGACAACGGGATCTCGCTGGTGGTCTTCGACAAGTCGTCGGGCAGCTCCGGCAAGGCCACCCAGCGAATCTTCGTAGGGGTCTCGCGCTCGAATGCCAGTAACTCTTACATGAGCGCGGATGGGGGCACCTCGTGGGCAGAGGTTGCGGGGGCGCCCGCGACCACCCAGATGCCCCAGCAAGCCGCGCTCGCCAACAATGACATGCTCTACCTCACGTACGCCAACGGCGCGGGCCCCAATGGAAACACCAGCGGCAGCGAGCCCATGAACGCGGGTTCCATTTGGCGGTACAACATCGCGCAGGGGAGTTGGACCAACGTGACCCCCGCAGGCGCCACGGCCGCGTTCAGCGGAATTTCAGTCGATGCTGCGGATGCCAACCATTTGGTGGCCACTTCGATCAACACTTACGTGTCGCAACCCTGGGGGTGGGGTGATCGGTATTACGTGAGCACCAACGGCGGTACGAGCTGGACGGATCCCATCGGCAGCGGCTCGGTCACCATGGACAGCAACGGCATGCCCTGGATCGTCGATCGCGCCATGCACTGGGCAGGTACAGCGACCTTCGATCCCTTCAACTCGGATCGCGTCTTCATCACTTCCGGCAACGGGGTGTTTGCAACGACGAACCTGAGCGCGGGCAAACCGGCGCTCAAATTCATGGCAAAAGGCCTCGAAGAAACCGTGCCCCTCGAGGCCGTGAGTATCCCGGGCCACGGCTTCGCCAACGTGATCGGCGATTATGATGGGTTCGTGACGACCGACGTGACCGTGTCGCCGCCGGCAGGAACGCACAAACCAGCGATGGGCTCTACCGGCAGCCTGGCGCTCGCGGGGGCTGCGCCGGGAGTCATGGCACGCGCCGCCACTGCCATCTACCGCACCACGAACGACGGTGGGTCATGGTCGGAGGTCTCGCGTCCGAATACCCAAACCGGCGGAACGGTGGCGCTCTCCGCGGATGGTTCGGTTCTCCTCTGGACACCCAATGCCTCCACGACGACGTACCGAACGGCGAACAATGGCGCCCAGTGGGCGAACGTCACCGGGCTTGCCGTCAACGCGCCTGTCATTGCTGACACGGTGAACTCAAAGAAGTTCTACGCGTACAACCCTTCCGGCGGGGCATTCTACCTGAGTAGCAACGGGGGCATGTCATTCACGCAAACGGCCACGGCCGGAGGCGGCGGTTCCTCCAAACCTCGCGCGGTGCCAGGCATCGAGGGCGACATCTGGATCCCGCTCAAGAGCGGCGGGCTCACCCGAAGCAGCAACTCGGGCACCGACTTCGCCAAGCTTGCATCCATCCAGCGCTGCGACGCCGTCGGCTTTGGCAAAGCGGCTCCCGGCAAGACGTTTCCGACAGTGTTCATCTGGGGCATACCGACCGGGGGCGTGGTCGGCATTCACCGGTCCATCGACGGCGGTGCCACTTGGGAGCGCATCAACGATGACAGCCATCAATTCGGCGGCCCCGGCAATGGGCAATTCATCGTGGGCGACATGAACGTGTACGGCCGCGTGTACATGAGCACCGTCGGTCGTGGAACCATCTACGGCGAGCCGCGGTAAGCTCTACGCAAGCGCGGTCGACAGACGCCACAGCCTTAGGCGGCTCACGCCCGACGAGGTGGCGCCGCCCACGAAATCCACGCCCTTGACCTTGATGTAGTCGCCGCTCGGATCTCGGTCACGTCCATGCCGCCTTCGCTGCAGGTCTCGGTCTTCAGGCCTTCCGACCAGCCGATGGTCTCGGCCTCGGTCTGGACATTGGGATCTCGCGTTCTACGCGGGATGGCTTTCGCCCGCACGCGGCCACGCGCGTAGCCACCAAGGACGAGGCTGTCCGGGGGCGCCTGTGTCGCTACATTCTGCGCCCGCCCTTTGCCAACGACCGGCTCTTTGCCTCCGAGAGCTCCAATCCGGGCCTATCGCGCAGGTCTACTGCAAGTGCGTTCTTTCCGTTGGCCGCGTGCCCTGAGCAAGCGCAAGCGATTCAACGGCTTCAAACGGTTGATCGTGATGACGATGAAGGCATTTCTGGGCGACGCGGCAATGCCAGCTCGGACTCGCCTTTGCTTGACCCGCCGTGTCCGCACCGATGAAGGCCTCAGGTGCCCCAGGGCCAGGGAGGGCTCAAGTCAGGCTGCCCAGGTGTCGATGCCCCCTGTTGTCGAGCCCAACGCGTCGCGAGGCGAGTTGCCGTCGAGGATCGCGCGCGATCGACGCGCAAGAAGGACGTTCGTGCAAACCCGCCAGTTCGGCATCTTTGGGGAAAAAAGAGAAAGACAAGAAGGAAAGAATGAAACGTAGCGCTGCGATTACAATAGGCATCGGTCTCTGGGGGATCACTCAGTCGGTCGCCTGCTCGAGCGACAGTTCGAATACCTGTGTCGCACCAGACGCACGGATCTCCGATGCTTCGCCGGATATGCCGGAGCCCTCGCCGGATGTGCCGAAGCCCTCGCTGGATTTGGCGGAGCCCTCGCCGGATGTGGCGGATGGTTCCCCGGATGTGGCGGACGCCTCGCCAGATGTGGCAGAGCCCGCTCTCGTGGCAGGCCCGCCCAACTATGCGGATCCGGCCAACTGGCGTCGGCAGAGTCCGATGAATGGGTACGGGCCGTACATAGCCGAGGAGGCCAGTGCCCTGAAGCCGGTGGACGTGTTCTTTCTCTATCCGAGCACCTTCTTTCCACCTCCATTGGCGAGGGACCCGACCGTTCCTGAAAGCTGGAACCAGACGATTGCGCAGGCTCAGGTGGATCCTGGGATTGAGGCGCAGGTCTTCTCAAAGGCGGGCGTCTTCGCAAAAGCAGGAACCAACATCTATGCGCCGTTCTATCGGCAAGCGGCAGGCAACTATGTCCTCCCGGCCCTGCTTTGGAGGCAGAACGACAGGAACATTCCAGCGGCTAAGATGGCGCTGGACGTCGCCTATAACGACATCAAGCTTGCCTTTCTCCATTACATCAACGTCCTGAACCCAAAGCCTGCTCGTCGCCCGTTCATTCTCGCTGGTCACAGTCAGGGGTCCAACCTGCTGCTCATGCTCTTGCAGGACAAGGACTTCACCCCAGAAATGCGAGCCCAAATGGTCGCAGCCTACGTGATCGGCTGGTCAGTCACATCCGACGACATCGCAGACACCGTCTGGGAGGACCACGGTATCTGCAACAGCAAGAGCCAGAACAGGTGCATTGTTACGTACAACACCCAGCAAGATGAGGGGGACTTCTCGATGGCCCACTCCTCTCCTGGAAATCCAGGCGCCGGCATACCGGGTACCCCCCCGCAAGGGATAGTGCGGAAGAACGCCTACAGCGTGAACCCGCTGACGTGGGTCGCGAATGGGCCGAAGGATTCCGACACAGGTTTCAAGTTGGGCATAACGGAGGAGTCTGAACCTGCATTCTCTGCGGAGCGTGGAGGAGCTCGCTTCTTTCGTCTGAATAGCGTGAGGCCCGGGAAGTGGACGTGCGCCTATGACTTGCGCCCCCAGCTGGGACAAGCCACACAACCCCTGTGTCTCACAATTCCCATCGCTCAGGACCAGTGCTGCACGAAATACCTCCCCGCTTCGCCGCTGTCGCCATCTGCAGTTCAACCGAGCTGGGCAGCTGATGCGATTGGCGGCTGGTACGTCTTTCACTCCGATCTCCCGGGCTTCACTGCCGCGCGAAACGCGTTGGGCGCCTTGGTCGTCGATCCAAATGGCTTTGTTAGTGATCCCCCGGGGCTCGGGAACTACAAGAACCTGAATGCGCCCTACAACACCAACGACAACCCCACGGGGGTGAATGCGGCCGATCCGAAGAATCAGGCGCCCGGTTGGTATCACAACTACGATTACGCCTTCTTCTGGAAGAACCTTGAGCAGAACGTCATCGATCGGATCGAGGCCTATGCGCCGTGAGCATGACCCGATGCGGGCAAGGGCACGAACTGGCCAATGGGGCGTTCAGATGAGCGAGGGTAGGACTTGATCTGCTCGCTTTCTTCGACCCTGTGATCACGAGAAGGCAGCCCCCGTAATACGGGGGCGCCTCGTGCATGCTGATGAGGCGGCCGAGCACCTCGATCACCCGGCTCGAACGAATGTTGCCGGCCACGTCGAGGGCCAAAGCCTCCCGTGTCCATTCGTCGACCACGGTTAGGCACTTCCTCCCGCGGTGCCGTCCGAGGGTAGTTCCCCAGTTGTCGGGCGTTACAGTCCGCACCAGCAACTACTCTCGGTGGGGCGCGGAGGTCCCGGATGATCTCCGGCCCGGCTGCATGGCTCGCGGATCAAATGGTTGTGCGCGCACGCGTCCCCCGGTGCCCGTCTGGTGCCAAAACTCCATCTCAACCCGTGAACCGACCTCCCGGCAATAGAAGTTGAGCAGACCGCCCCGACGCTCGCGACGTGCGATCGGGCCGGTGCTGGCCACGTCATCGGCATTGCCATTTAGGCATTCCCGAGCCCCTGATGATTCCTCTCGTGATGGTACACAATGGTCGTGCCGAACTGCTCTGTCGACGCGGCGAAGGCGCGCCTCATCCGACCCAGTACACGGATGGCGGATGGCACCGTGGTCGACGGCGTCAGGCACCTGATGTGGGAGAAGACGGTAGACGCGCCGAACGCGAGCCCTCCGCCGCGGTTTGGTTTGCCGAAGGCGCTCGGGTGTTGTGGCTCATTGCGATTGACGGGATATGACGACTGGCGATTGCCCTCTGCGGTCGAGCTACAGTCGAGCGTTGACTACGGTCATTCCGCACCATCGATCGACGGAACAGTCTTTCCCAATACGCAGGCAGGCACATCCTGGACGTTGACCGCAGTAGTCGATCAAGGAACCTGGTCTATGGGCATGCCGTCGCGTCGCGGGCTGGTGGGAGATTCCGCTGGGCATCGGGGAGTATCCGCGGAGTGGGACCGAAGCTGCGGGGATTGGCGTTTCTGTCGCGGTCGGAATCGGCCGGACGCGACACCTCACCGGATCGCCAGGTCGATTCCCGCACGGCCGCGGCCTCCACCACGCCCACTGCACCGCTCCGAGTCACGGCTCAGTGCCTGACGCCGCGCAGTCGGTGGCTTGGTGGGCGGCGGTTTGGCGGACTTCACCGAGTCGATGAGCCGCCGCCCTCAGTGACCCGTGTCCGCCGCGCGGACAATGGACCCGCGGCCGGTGCACCTGGGCACGACGGACCTCACTGAAAACCCTGCCCCATGACCAGCACAACCTCGCCTGGAGTCAGAGAAATGGGCCTGGACGCCCGCAAGACCTGATCCCAAGCGTTGGGGGGCACCTCCTCGACGCGCAAAACCCGATCCCAAGCCTTGGGGGGACAGGTTCTGCCGGCGCAGAACGCGATCCCAAGCCTTGGGGGACGGGTTTTGCCGGCGCCGAACGTGATCCCAAGCCTTGGGGGACGGGTTCTACTGGCGCCGAACGTGATCCCAAGCCTTGGGGGGACAGGTTTTGCCGGCGCCGAACGTGATCCCAAGCCTTCGGGGACAGGCTTTGCCGGCGCAGAGCCCGATCTCAGGCCTTTGGCGACACGTTTTGCCCGCGTCGAGGCCGCTCTGACGCGCGTCACATGGACGCGCACCGCGTCTCGCCTTGGTCATGGCGCGACTCGCCGCGGAGGCCGGCCAAGGGAAACGCGTCCGGTCACATGAGGGAGACCGCGCCGCATGCGGCGGGCTTGGGAGCCGGCCGGCTGGCCGGGCGGCGTGTCTGTCCCGAACTCGTCCGCGCGCTCAGCTCCCTGGTCGCCGCCGAAAGACGATCCACGAACCCTTCTGCGCGAACACCTCCACCTGGCTCGCTTGGCCTTTGAACAGGTCGAAGCCGCGCGGTAGGTCGCGGACGAAGTAGTAGTCGAAGAGGGGCAGGCTTTTGTCGGGGTTGAACCGCTGAGGCTCCCAAGGCTTGGGGAAGTCGGCGGTGGTGGGCTTGGGCTGGCAGGGCATGTGGCGCAGGCCGCAGTACCAGACGTTGACCATGCTGTTGGGATGCGGGCGCAGGGCCGGGTAGAAGCCCGACATCCCGACGAAGGCCGATTCGATGCGCATCACGCGCGAGGCCCGGTTGAAGACCAGGGAAACCACGCGCGCCCCGGGCGGCGTCTTTTCTAGGACCTCCAGGAAATCGGCGGTCTCGGCGGCGTACAGGCGGTAATGGCCGACCAGCTCGCGGCCGTACAGCGCGCACAGGACCAGGGCCGGCAGAGGCAGCAGCCAAGACCACGGACGTCGCCAGCGCCGCAGGCGGCCTGGGATCAGGAGCAGGCCCATGAGCACCACCAGCACGGCGAAGCGCGGGTAGAAGGTCATAAGCTCGAACTGCGGCAGGTGGTGCGGCAGGAGCAGGTAGGCGGCCAGCGCGGCCAGCACGGCTACCACTGATGGCAGCCAGAACGAGCGCGCGGGTTTCTCGGCGTTCGTTGTCTCCACCAGCTTCCAGGACAGCAGCGCGATCAAGAAGTAGCCGCCGAGGGTGGCCAGCAGCCACCCGCACGTCCTCACCTCGATCATGTCGGTGAAGGCGCGCATGGCGTGGTTGTGAACGGCGGCCAAGCGCCAGCCCACATCCTGGACGAACGTCCGGCCGTGCAGGTCAGCCAGGCGCTGGCGCTTGATGATGTCCCACACCTGCGCCACGGTCCTCGACGGCCCCGTGGTCGTCGCGGTTAGCTGCCAGTAGGTCAGGGCGGCGAGCGAAGGCACAAGCGCGGCCGCGCCCAGGAGGCGCCGGCGCCAGGGAATCCGGCTGAGCACGACGAACGCGAGTGCCGCGCCCACGCCGAACAGGAAGTTCTGCAGGTGACAAAGGAAGAGCAGGACCGCCAGCGCGGCGGTCCCCATCCACGTGCGCCCGACTTGCCCTGACTGGGCTTGAAGGTGGCGGGCCATCTGCGCGAGCAGAAGCATGAGCACCGGCAGGGACAGCGCAAAGCTGACGAAGCCGTAGTGCAGGGTCAGGTTGTAGGCCAGCGGAAACGCCAGCAACGCCGGGATACGACTCCGCCCGCAAGCCGCCAGGAGCGCCGCCGCCGCCAAGGGCATGGCCGCCACATACAGCGCGATCACCACCTTGTGCGCGGCGAGCAGGCTCATCACCTTCCCCAAGGCCACCAGGGCGATGTAGTGGGCCGCATAGGGCGCCATCCGCAGACCACCGTCGTAGTACGGGGCATACGGCGAGCTGGCCGCGCCTGTCTTGGACAGCATGTCCGCGATGCCCAGGTGGAAGGGCAAGTCGAGCCCTGGCAGCAGACGGGTCACGAAGAGCGGCGCCCAAAACAGGGGCAGGAGAAGCACGAAGGCGATGGCAAACAGGCGCGTGTCCGGAGCGAGCTCCCGAAGCCGCTGCCCAAGCCGAGTTCTGATTTCCACGAAGAACAAGCCGCCCCTGTATACACCGCCCGGCCGCCTCACCCCGCGCGACCGCGCACAGCCCCGCGCGCCACGGGGCGCCGATAGCCACGGGTGCTATGAATCGCGACCTGCTTGGCGCTACGGCTTGCTCACAGTCGCGTCTCGGCTCGCGTGCTGGCCGCCTTGCGGCGGGTGGCTCGTCAGACGTTGAACAAGAAGTGCATGATGTCGCCGTCTTTGACTTCGTAGGTCTTGCCCTCGACGCGCAGTTTGCCGGCGGACTTGAGGGCGGCTTCGCTGCGGTGCTCTTCGAGGTCGGCGATGCTGTAGACCTGGGCGCGGATGAAGCCTTTTTCGAAGTCGGTGTGGATCACGCCGGCGGCTTCGGGGGCGAGGGCGCCTTTGCGGACGGTCCAGGCGCGGACTTCTTTTTCACCGGCGGTGAAGTAGGACTGCAGGCCGAGCAGGCGGTAGCACTCGCGCGCCAGGGTGGCCAGGGCGGGCTCGGTCAGGCCGTAGGCCTCCAGCAATTCACCGCGCTGGGCGGGTGAGACCTCGGCCAGCTCGGCTTCGATTTTGCCGCACAGGATGACCACGCCGGCGCCTTCCCGCTCGGCGCGCGCCTTGACTTGATCACTCCACTGGTTGCCGTTGGGCAGGTCTTCCTCGCCGATGTTGCAGCAATAGAGGACGGGCTTGGTGGTCAGCAGATTCCATTTGGCTACCTCGGCCCGCTCGTCGGGCTTGGCGTCCAGGGTGCGCGCGGACTTGCCATTTTGCAGGTGGGCCACCAGGCGCTCGGCCAGGGCCAGCTCGGCCTTGGCCTCGGCGCTGCCGGTCTTGGCCGCGCCGGTCACCTTCTTCACGCGCTTCTCCGCCGCTTCCAGATCGGCCAGCACCAGCTCCAGCTCGATGATGTCGATGTCGCGCATGGGATCGACGGAGCCGGACACGTGCACCACGTTTCCGTCCTCGAAACAGCGCACCATCATCAGGATGGCGCTGGTCTCGCGGATGTTGGCCAGGAACTTGTTGCCCAGGCCCTCGCCCTTGGACGCGCCGGCCACCAGGCCCGCGATGTCCACGATCTCGACGATGGCCGGCACCAGCTTCTGCGTGGGGATGAACTTGCTGATCAGCTCCAGCCGCGGATCGGGCACGGGCACGATGCCCACGTTGGGGTCGATGGTGCAGAAGGGGTAGTTGGCGGCCTCGGCTTTGCCCGACGTGAGGGCGTTGAAGACCGTGCTTTTGCCGACGTTGGGGAGACCGACGATGCCCACTGAGAGTGCCATGGCGAGAGGGCCTCTACCGCGCCCCACCCGCACCTGGCAAGGTCGATCGGGCCATGGGCATGGCCTGGCTATCGCGGGCGGTCTCCTCGGCTACCTCCGTGGAGCGCGTCGCGTGGTCGCGGCTGGCCAGCGCGCCCAGCACCAGCGCCGCCGCGCCCAGCGAATGAACGCCCCACAGGTAGTTGAGGTGGGCCATGCGGTTGAAGGCGGTCAGCACGATGTACGCCGCGTAGGCCTGCGCCACCGGCAGGGCCAGGTTCTGGCGACCGCGGCCCACGAAGAAACCCATGCTCGCCACGCCCAGCGCCAGCCCGTAGCCGACGAGCGAGAACACGGTGCGGAAGCCGGGGGCAAGATAGGCGTAGTACGCGGTGGTGTCGCCGAAGGCGTGGTGGGTCAAATAGAAGCCGATGGTGCTGGTGATGAAGGTGCCGGGGGACAGCGCCAGGGCAGGGCCCACCACGAGCAGGCTCGTGCCCACGTAGGCCGTGCCGAGGGTGAGGCGCTCTCGTCGCGTGGTCAGGTAGGCCAGGGCGGGCAGAACCAGCAGCGGGCCGGGCAGAAGCTTGGCCGCTTGCGCCAGGCCCAAGAGCACGCCCGCCGCCAGGATTCGACGGTGGGCCAGGGCCACGAAGGCCCAGATGGCGAGCACGGCGATGAGGATGTCGGTTACGCCGTAGCCGATGAGCTCGCGCGGGATCACGCTGTTGCCCCAGTAGGCCAGCAGGCCCGTGCCCACAGCGAGCAGGCGACCACCCACCGGCGTGACCTTCCACGCCAACCAGGCCACGCCCAGGCTGGCCAAAAACAGGAACGCCAGGTTGGCCACGCGCACGGAGTGAAAGCCCGCGGCCAGGGAGCGAAAGGGCATGTAGGCCAGGAACATGGCCGGGAAGTACGGGTAGCCATAGAGGTAGGGCATCCCGAACATGCGCGTGACCCCGCCCTTTACGGTCACGTGCGGGCCGGGCTCGACCACCCCCCGCAACTGGCATCTGGTGTTGTACGGGTTCTGACCCGCCAGCAGCGCCGTTCCCGCGCAGTGTGTGTTGCGGGCGATGTCGCTGGCGTCGGCGGCCCGCAAGGGCTGGCCCACCACGTCGCGGGTTTCGCGCACCAGGGGCGGGACGTACAGGCTGGCCAGCACCAGGCTGAGCACGGCGATGACCAGGGTCACGCGACCGCGCACCGGGGCCAGGCGGCGGGTCAGCCAGGGCAGGGCGGCGATCAGCAGGGCCACGCCCAAGAGGCGTGCGAAGTTCTGCCGCCCGAAGCCCCAGGTCTGCAGGCCCACGCAATGGAACAGCCACAGGAATGCCACCGCCGCCGCGGCGAGCAGAGCCACGCGAAGCCGTCCCGGCCGTTGCATGGCCCGCAGGACTACCACGCATTACGGGCCGGGCGGGGTTAGCGCGATCACACCTCGTCGGGTGAGCGCAGGCGAAAGACGTGCATGCGTGTCTCGCGTTTCTCGTCGCGCAGGCTGCGCGGCCTCGCGCGCTCGGTGCCCTGCGGGCCCACCACCCAACTGAGCGGCCGTCGCTCGGAGCCCACCGCTTGTTGCAGCAGCAACAGCCCCTCCATGAAGGTGTCGGGACGGGGCGGGCAGCCCTGCACGTAGACGTCGACGGGCAGGAAGCTGTCCACGCCTTGCACCACGCTGTAGATGTCGAACATGCCGCCCGAGTTCGCGCAGGAGCCCATGGAGATCACCCAACGCGGCTCCATCATCTGTTCGTAGAGGCGCTTGATGACGGGCGCCATCTTGATGAACACGGTGCCCGCGATGACCATGACGTCCGCCTCGCGGGGCGTGCCGCGGATGACCTCGGCCCCGAAGCGCGCCAGGTCGTACTTGCTGGTCAGGCTGGTCGCCATCTCCACGTAGCAGCAGGACAACCCGAAGTTGAAGGGCCACATGGAGTTCTTGCGGCCCCAGGCCAGCATGCGCTGGAGGCTGGTCACCACGACGCTGCGGCGGACCGCCTGTTCGAGCTGCGGTTCATGGCGCGCGCTGAGCGGGGGACGGTCGGCCATGGCTCACACACGGGTGCGCGGGCGCGTGCGGGCCCAATCCAGCGCGCCCACGCGCCACAAATAGGCCAGCGCGAGGAGCAGAACGCCCAAGAAGACCAGCAAAACGGAATACCCTGCCCAGCCCAGGGTCCGCCCGGCCACGGCCCAGGCGAACAAAAAGACGAGCTCCAGGTCGAAGACCACGAAGAACATGGCGATGAGGTAGAAGCGCGCCGAGACGCGGATGCGCGCCGTGCCCTCGGCCACGATGCCGCCTTCATAGGGCGTGGCTGTCTGCGGCTCGCGGTGGCGCTGCCCCAACACGAAGGACAACCCCAACATGGCCCCCACCAGGAGCAGCACCGCCCCCGCGTAGACCGCCAAGGGCCACATCGTTGCCGTCATCACTCGTCCCTCTCCGCCGCGATTCAGTCGAGGTGAGATGCCCGGCTGGCGCGATCGTGACCAGGGCGGCGGCAAGCAAAAGGGCACCCGACTTCCATCGAGCGCCCCTTCCCCGCGTCGCCGTCTGTTCCAAGTGAAGCTCGGCCGCGGTCCTGCGCGAAGCTCGTTTTCGAGTCGCGCCCGGCCAGCTAGAAGCCGCCAGGCCCTGGGCCCATGTCGCCGCCCACGGCGCCCATGCCGCCGGTGCCGTACCCGCCCATGCCGCCCATGCCGCCCATGCCGCCCATGCCGCCCA
>JAEXQJ010000273.1 GCA_023438785.1 Pseudomonadota bacterium | reverse complement strand
CGGATCTGCGTCGCATCCCTTCGTTGCTCGTCGGTCAAATACGTCGAGTATTCTCCCTCCTCGCGCCTCGGGCTGCTCGCATCTCCGCGTTTTCGCTCGGTCTTCAAACCATTCGGTGCTCTAGAGGGCTCTTGGGGTCAGAGGATCCACTGCACGCAGCAGCCGGTCTGGCAGTAGCGCCCGTCGGGGCAGGCGCCACCGTTGCCGCAGTAGGTGACACCGTCAGGACAGGGTTGGTCGGCCGGGGGTTCGGTGCCGCTCGTACCGCCGGTGCCTGCGTCGCCCGTGCCGATCGGCGTGCCGGGCGGTGGAAGCTCGCAGCCCGGGTCGGGCGCGGGCTTGCCCACGCAGATCTCGCACGTGCCACACGGGTTCAGGCACGAGTCGTTCTGCGTGCAGGGCGGGCACTTGCTCGGGTCGCCGAAGGCGTCGGCCGTGCAACCCGCGGCCAGCATGATGGTGCGCGTGGTGCCGTTCCAGGGAACCATGCAGCAGCCGAAACAGTCGCAGCCGTTGGGGGTCAGGCGTCGGCAGAAGTCGATGCAGTGCTGGGACTGCGCGGCTGGGCAGTTCTTGAAGCTGGCGTCGTAGGGGCACGCCTTCGCGGCGCTCGCACCCGGGCTGGCCGGGTCGCATCTGAGGTCCCAATCGCAGCCGTCGTTGCCGGCCCCTGAGTCGCCGTCGAAGAAACAGTCCTGTTTGCAGGCATCCATGTTGTCGCCCGCGATGCCGGTGGCGAAGGTGCCCTCGTCATTGTCACAGGGCCCGACGCACTCGGGATCCGCGGCGTCGATGCGCCCGTCCCCGTCGTTGTCCACGCCGTCGTTGCACGTGGACGGGTTCACCTTGCAGCTCGCGAGGGCGGCGCCCGTCCCGCCGGTCGCCGGCACGCCCCACGAACTGGCGCCGCCCGCGCCACCGGCCCCGTCCGCAGGCAATGTGTTGGTGCCACCCACAGGCGCGTCCTCCATGCTGCCCGCTCCCGCATCCGCCGCACCCGGAGTTCCGGATGAGGAGTGGCAGGCATAGCTGGAAGCAACCGCAACAAATAGTGCGTATGTGGCCAGAATCATTTTCTCTATGGACGAGTGCCGCTTGCTCATGGGGCCTCCGGGGTTGGCGCGTGACGACCTGGCCAGGTCAAACGAACCAGGGCCGGCGAAGATACCTGAACCTGAGCGGCGCGCCTTTGTACTACGATCGGGCTGTGCATCCCGGGCGCTTCTCAGGTCGTAGTACGGATATGCGTGACGCCGCCGTGGCCGCTGCCCTGGACGATGCTCAGACGACCAGGGTGATTTGCGCGGCGGATGAGGAGCAGATGCTCATCGAACGCTGCCTGGCCGGCGACACGGAGAGCTTCCGCCCCTTCGTCCAGCGCTACCAACGAGTGGCCTTTTCGGTCGCCCTGCGCATGCTCGGCTCGCGCGCCGACGCCGAGGACGTGGCCCAGCAGGCCTTCACCGACGCCTACGCGGCCCTGGAGCGTTTTCGAGGCGAGGGCCGCAGTAACGCGTTCTACGCCTGGTTGTTACGCATCGTCATCAACCGCGCCAAGGACGTCCTCAAATCCAAGAAACGCACCGAGGAGCCCCTGGCCAGTGAGGAGGTGTCGGGCAACCAAGCCATGTTCACGCAGGAGCCTGGCAGTCCCGAGGCCGAAGCGGGCCAAGCCGAGGACCGCCGCATGCTCGAAGCCGCGCTCATGCGTCTGGCCCCCAAGTATCGGGAAATCCTCATCCTGAAGGACGTGGAGGGCCTGGCCTACGAGGAGATTCGATCGATCCTGCGCTTGCCCGTCACCACGCTGAAGATCCGAGCCGTGCGGGCGCGGTCCAAGATGCGCCAGGAGCTGGAGGCCTTGAGGCGATGAGGCGCGAACGAACGGACAGCGACGATTCCCTGGCTGCGGCGCTGGCCTCCCTGCGCGAGGTGACCCCGCCGCCGTGTCTGGTGGCCGGCACTATGCGCCGCATTGCCGAGAACCCGCCGGCCGGCCTTTGGAACTGGCTGCGGCGTTCGCGGCGGTTCGAGCTCCGCCTCTCACCCGTGGCCATCGGTGTCTTCGGCCTGACTCTGGCGGTCCTCGGGATCGTGCTGGCCCGCGACTTGGGTCGTGGAACCGGTGGGCAACGGCCGGCCACGGGTGTGTTGGCGACCCAACCCGATATGGTGCTTGTGCGCTTCGTTCTGGTCACCAAGGGTGCCCAGAAGGTGGCCTTGGTCGGGGATTTCAACGCCTGGAACACGGAGCAGACGTTGCTGCAAGACGTGGACGGGCAGGGCACCTACGCGACCAACGTCTGGCTGCCCCGAGGCGCCCACGAGTACATGTTCGTGGTGGACGGTGAATGGATGCCCGATCCCAGCGCCACGACCCGTGTCCCTGACGGCTTCGGCCGCGCCAATTCTGTGCTGCACCTGTAGACTGCGACGCGCTTGCGTCGCCTGTTTCGCGTCTCCCCACCTGGCGGTTCCCTCGTCCAGCCTCGCGGCGGGCTGAGGCCGTCTCCTGGTCGTCTCGGATGCTGGGCTGACGCCGCGCTCTGGGCGTCTGCATCCGTCGGGCGCGTGACTCGTTATTCCAGCACGAGCGGTTCAATGTTGCGGGTGGCCATCATGTTCCTGTCCCTGGCGGGCCCTGTTGCGGTGGCCCGCGGAGGGGAAGGGGCGCCGGCGGTCGGGGTTCCCACGGACGGGCGTTTGGCATCCGTGCGGGCCGAGCTGCAGGCCCGCCTGAACCGCGTGGCCGAGGCGGGCCTGCCCACGGAGCTGCTCCTGAACAAGATTCGCGAGGGGCTGGCCAAGAACGTGGCCCCCCAGCGCATCGCCGCGACCACCTTGAGCTTGGCCGACCATCTGGAGGCGGCGTACGCGTTTCTGTCTCCACGCTGCGCCGGCGATGTGTCGGCCGGCCTGTTGCGAGTTGTGACCGAGGCGCGGATGAGCGGCATTGCCCTGGCAGATCTGGAGGCTCTGGTGTCGGGACCGGACCTGGTCGCGGATCGGGCCGTGCAGGTGGTGGTCGACCTCAAGTGGCGCGGCTACCCGGCGGAGCGCACGGCGCGGCTGGTGGGCGAGGTGGTCCGTCGTGATCCCGCGAATCTGGACCGGCTGCCGGGCATGCTGGAGAGCATCCGCCGGGAGCAGTCCTTGGCGCCCGGGGATTGCATCGAGGCGTTGGTGAACGGCCTGGGCGCATCCGCTTCACTGTCGGGCGCCTATGCCCGTGTGACGGAAGCTGAGCGCCGCAAGGGCAGCGCCCAGGGCGGGCGCAAGGCCGATGAACCCGCCTTACGCCGCGGGAACGGGACCCGCGCAGTCGGTCTGCCGGCGGCTCCGCTTGGCCAGCTCAAGAACTAGAGCCCGCCGCGCATAGGCTCCGACGTCGCGGGCAAGGCCGGAGAGTCTGCTTCGTTGCTCGTCTGTCGAATACGTCGAGTATTCTCCCTCCTCGCGCCTCGCATGCTCGAGCCGCGGAAAAGAAAACGGGCTGGTCGAGAACCTCGAACCAGCCCGTGTCGTCAGAGGGGGAGCCTGGCGCTCCCTCGCCTCCGTCCTGATCAGCGTCCAGTGTTGGGATCGGTCACCGCCGCCGTGGGCTTGGCGACCGGCTTGGCCTTGGGAGCCGGCGTGGTGGCCAGCGCGGGAACGGCGTTCCTCACCAGGTCCACGAAATACGACTCGAACCACTGACCGGCCTGGGGCGCGTTCGGAGTGCTGTCAGGCGACTTGCAGAACGGGTCGAAGCGCGGCTGGCTGGGATCGGACACGCCGTCCGACTCTCCCGGGGGCTTCACCCAGAAATAGGCATCCACATGAGGCGCCGGATCGGCGCGAGGACGCTCACCCAGGCCGGCGCCCTTGAGGTTGCACCAGTAGCCCCACTTGCGGCGGATACCACCCGCGCCGTTACGGGCCGTGTCGATGATGAAGCCCATGTTCTTGAGCCCGTTGTTGGCCATCTCGACGGCCATCTTCTTCACGTAGATCATCTCGTTGTAGCAGGGGTTGGTGGGTTCCAGGCGCTTGCCGTCGTTGTTGTTGAGGGGCGTGTAGTTCGAGACGTTGGTCGCGAAGCCGCGGATGGTCTGCGGACCGCCGGCCCGCATGACCACGCTGCGGAAGATGCGGATGACCTTCTGACGGTTGCCGTCCCAGCCCAGCCAGCCCGAGTGGGCCGCATCCAGGTAGAGGCTCACGTTGGGCATCTGGAACTTCTTGATGGCGTAGATGACCGACTCCTCGTACACCTTCTTGGCGTTCGAGCACTTGGGCAGGCCCATGTTGGTGGCCATGTTGCCCAGCGAGTCGGGCTCCACCACGAGCACCACCGGCAGATCCGAGTACTGCTGGAGGATGGCCGCGATCGGATCGATGTACTCGTTGCGATAGCGGGCCTCGCCGTTCTCCGAAATCTTCAGCTCACCCGCGGAGGCCTCGGCCGAGCAGTCGCGGTCGGGCAGGTCGTAGATCACGAACACCGACAGGGTCGGCGTACCGTTCGCGGTCTGCTGGGCACGGGCCTGGTCCAGCCAGGTGGGCAGATTCTTGATCTGGGCGATGGAATCCAGCCACATGGCCGTGGGTTGGGCCGCGACCTTCTGCATGTCCGCGGCCAACTCGGGATACTTCTTGGCGGTGGCCAGGACGTTCTCCGAGTAGGTGGGGTTCACGAAGAAGTCCACGTTGCTGAACGGATTGGGCCGCTCAGGTTCGGAGGACTTCTTCGCTTGGCCAAGCGAGCTGCAGCCCGTGGCCGTCAACAGGACGGATGCCAAAATGAGGTGGTTTCGCACCCCCGATCAACGCCCTTGGGGGCAGTTGTGGGAAGCGTCTACGGCCAAAGTCGCCGCAGCGCGCGCGGGTCCAGGTCCGCGGCCCAGCGCTTGGCCGCTCGGGCCAGGATACGGGCCTTGTCGCGCTTGCCGATCACCGGGCGGCGCGCAAAAACGTCGAAACCCGCGTCTTCGATCTTGTCCAGGATGGCCATGCCAGCCAGCCAGATCAGGGTCAGCTCGAACTTGAAGTCGGGCCCCAGCCTGCTGAGGAGTGGGCGCCCGTGCTGAAAAAGGGCCCGGGTGCGGGCCACCTGGAACCGGAGTAGGGCGCGAATCGCGGGGGTGGGGCGCAGGGCCTTGATGTCGGCCTCGCTCACGCCGAAGAAGTGCAGGTCCTCGGCCGGGATGTAGATATGGTCACGGGCCGCGTCGGGGGCCAGGTCCTGCCAGAAGTTCGTCAGTTGCAGCGCGGTAGAGATTTCGTCAGCGAAACGAATCAGCTCGGGGGTGCAGTAGCCCACCAGCCCCAGAACCCGACGGCCCACGGGCTCGGCCGAACCAGCCGTGTAGGCGCGGAGGGCCGGGAAGGTGTCGTAGCGCCGCACGGCCATGTCGGCGTGAAAGGCGGACAGCAGGTCCTCGAAGGGGGGCAGGGTCAGGCCGCGCTTCTCGATGGTGTGGTGCAGGGCCACGAAGACCGGGTGGCGCGGCTCGCCGTGAAAGCAGCGGTGCAGCTCCTCATGCCAGGCGGCCAGGGCTTGCAGACGGTGGCCCTCGTACACGGGCTCGTCGGCGAAGTCGTCCGCCGCCCGGGCGAAGGCGTAAAGGGCGATGAGGTGCGGTCGCAGCTCGGCGGGCACGAACCGGCTGGCCACGGGGAAGTTCTCGTGGTGGGCGCGCGCGAAGTCCTCGCAGTACTGGTAAGCGCGCTCCACGGTCCACGGCCCAGGTGGCGGATTCAGCCAGGGTAGGGTGTGGGCCGCATCCTCGCGCCGCAAAGCGGCCACCGCTCGGGCGCGGCCGCCACGCAGAAGCTCGCGGATCATGTGGCTTCCTCGCGTCGGCCGCTCACCGCCTGACGGTGCAGAGCCATGTGGCCCCGTTGGATGCCGTCGGTGGCCAGGGCGCGCAGGGCGGCCAGGTTCTGCCCCAAGCCCACGCAACCGATGATCATGCCCAACTCGCCCGCCGTGCGCACGCGCAGGATCTTGAGCGCCAGTCGCGCGGCCGGGTGCATCTGCAGGGTGCCGCCCACGATGCCCACGGCCATGGGCATCTCCAGCGTGCCCACCAATTGGTCATCCTCCACGTGCCACACCGAGAGCGGGCGGTAGTGGCCGGTGCGGGCCGCGTAGGCGTGGGCGCCGGCCTCGACGCCGCGCCAATCGTTGCCCGTGGCGATGACCACGGCATCCACGCCGTTCATCACGCCTTTGTTGTGGGTGGCCGCGCGGTAGGGATCGGCTTCGGCGAAGCGCGAGGCGGCGGAGATGCCCTCGGCCACCGCCTCGCCCTCGGACGGGGGCGCCCCCTCGGCGGCCAGGGCGGCGAAGGGCACGCGCGCGGTGACGTACACCAGCCGACGATCGGCCAGGTTGGTGAGGATGCGCAGGCCGGTGCGACCTCCCGTGGCCTCGGCCAGCCCCGCGGCCAACTGCTCGGCGATGGTGTTGACCAGGTTGGCGCCCATGGCGTCTCGGCAATCCACGTGCACGTGCACCACCAGGCGACCTTGCGCCGAGCCGCCCACCACGCGCGCCTCCACCTCCCGCGCGCCGCCGCCCCGCTCGACGAGGCGAGGCACCAAGGCGTTGGCTCGGCCCAGGATGTGTTGCGCCTGGGCTTGGATGTGGGCTTGGGCGGCGCGGGGATCGGGAAGGCCGAGCAACTCGATCTGCGCGGTCATGACGGGCTCGTCGGCGCGTGCCTGGAAGCCGCCACCCTGGCGAACCATGCGGGCCGCATTGGAGGCGGCGGCCACCACCGACGGTTCTTCCACCGCCATGGGCACCAACACGTCTCGCCCGTTGACTTGAAAGTTCAGGCCCAGGCCGAGCGGCAGGCTGTAGACGCCCACCACGTTTTCCACCAAGCGGTCCGCCGCCGCCGTATCCAGCCCGCCATCCTCCAGGACGGCGCACTCCTGGGCCGAAAGACCCGCGCGACGGGCCAACTCGGCTTGCCGGTCGGCCAGGGGCAGTCGGTAAAAGGCGCGGATGCGAGAGCCGTCCTCAGCCATGGCGGAAGGGCCCCGGATCGTCGCTGCTGTCCTCGGCGCCCCGGCGCTGCACACCGGTCTTGGCTAGGCCCAGCGCCAGCACCGTGTAGCGCGGCTTGCAGGCCCGCGCGAAGAGGTCCGCTGATTCGGGGGTGGCGAAGAAGCCGATGCCGATGTCGCCTCCGCCGGCGCCCGAGGGCTTCACCTCGCCGCCCAAGGTTCGGGCCAACTCGGCGGCCTCGTCAAAGGCCGGGGTGACGATCGGGACACCCGCGGCCCGGCCCAAGTCGCCCATGAGTCGGCCGTATTTGCCCGCGGCGGCCACGGCTCCCGTGCTCTGGCCCGCCCTTAGCTCGGACACGAACCGGTCGGCCGCGGCGCGCATGCTGTCGATGAGGGCCCGGTAGGCGAGCGGAGAGCGGACGCCGAAGGCCCGCACCGCCTCCACCATGCCCGGCGTGGTGGCCGCCTGGCCTGTCCAGAAGACCACCAGGTGAATGCGCGGGCTCTGCAAGGACTCGATGGAGGGCGGGCCACCCGCGGGTCGGGCGAATTTGATGAAGCCGCCGTAGACCGCCGCGGCCACGTCGGCGCCCGAGCCCAGCCCCGCCTGCGCCGCTCGGTGCGCGGCGTCGGCCACATTGAAAATGCGTTGCTGACGGTTGACCGTGCTCAGGCCCGCGGCCTCGAAGGTGGCACCTGCCGCGGCCACCGCCACGGCGGCACTCGATCCTAGCCCCAGCTTGCGATTGCCTTGCCGGAAGCTGTCCGTGTCCACGTGCACCGACCCGGGAGGCAGGGCAGCGGCCATCTCCCCGATCTCCACGCGGGCGCGGTCCACGGTCTCGGCGACCACGACCGAGGCGGGCTGTCCCCCGGCCACGTAATGCGCCATGGCATAGCGCGACACCGCGGCGAGGACCGCCGTGCCGCCCTCGAGGACGGCGTACTCGCCAACCAGGAAAACCTTGCCCGGCGCCCCGATGAGGGGCGTGCCGACCAGGGTAACTCGTCCGTCTATGCTCACGGTGCCACCTGCTTGAGGATATGCGCGCCTGGACCCAGGGCCAGCGTCATGGTGCGCAGAACGCAAGGGGTTGCATCCAGCGCTGCTTGCACCGTGGGCGCATCGCCCGCGGCGCACAGGACTTTGACGTGGGGACCGGCATCGATGGTGAAAAAGGCTTGGACCTCACGGGCACGCAATTGTCTGACCGCTTCGATGGCCGCCAGGGTGCCCGCATTCCAGTAGAGAATCGGCGGATTCGCGGCCATGGCACAGGCATGCATGCGGAGGGCACTGCGTTCGGCCACCGCGCCCAGGGTGGCCAGGTCGCGGGTCTGCACGGCGGCCCGCGCCTGCTCCAGATCGGCTGGGACGGACGCGACCCAACCCGCGTAGTAGGGCGATGTGCGCGCGGTGAGCTCCATCGCCTGGCCCGAGCCGATGGGTTTCTCCCCGGTCGCGGTGATGGCGACTACCAGGCGCAGGTCCCAGGCACCCGCATCGAGGAGAGGGCTGGCCACGGCGTCGCGACCGTCGGACCGCGTGCCCGCCGACATCTCCGCGAAACCGCCGAAGATCGAGCGCGCGGCCGAGCCCGAGCCACGGCGCGCCAGTTCGGAGAGCTCGGCGGGCGCCATGTCCAGGCCTGCGGCGCGCGAGGCGGCGAGGGCCAGGGCGGCGAAGCCGGCCGCCGAGGAGGCCAGTCCGGCAGCCGTGGGCACGCTGTTGGTCGTCACAACCTGGGCGGGCAGGCGGAGACCGGCGCGCTCACGCACCAGATCCAAGAAGCCGCGCACGCGGGCGGCGAAGCGCTCGGGCGCGGGGCGGCCCTCGAAGATGACCTGGTCGCCGCCGGGAGTGCCCGCATCGACGGCGAAGCGGACGCTGGTCTCGCTGCCTAGCCCGGCCAAGGTCAGGGACAGGCTGCCCGCGGCGGGCAGATTCAGGGCGGCGTCGCGTTTGCCCCAGTATTTCACCAGGGCGATGTTGGTGTTGGCGTAGGCCGTAACGGAGTGGGGAAGGGAACTATTCATTTTGAATGCGGGTGGTGAAGCCGTAGCGGCCGAGGCCGCGCCAGGCACGCAGGATATCGTCGTGGCGGCCCGGGCCGATGGCGATCACCGCGCCCCCTCCGCCTGCCCCGGTCAACTTGGCGCCCACGGCGCCCGCCGCGCGCGCCGCGTGCACCATGGCGTCCAACTCGGGCGTGGACACTCCGACGCCCGCGAGGAGCCCGTGCGCCAGATTGAGAAGGCGCCCCAGGGCGAGCTGATCGCCGTCGCGGACGGCCAGGCAACCGGCGCGCGCCACATCGCCCATGGCTTCCACGAGTCGGTGGGTCACCGGGACCTCCTCGCACAGCCTGGTCACGCCCTTGACCAGGGCGGCGGTCTCGCGCGGTTTGCCTGAAAGCCCCACGCACAGCTCGATGGGGGCCGGGATGGGGATGGCCTGCCAGCCCGTGGCCTTGTCGAAGCAGCCCACGCCACCTCGGCTGGCCGCTGCCGCGTCTATTCCCGAGGGTGAGGCGTGAAAGACCGTTTCGGCCTCGGCCGCGGCGGCCAAGATTTCCTGGGCGCCCGCGCCGGTTCGCGCGGCCACCGCCCGCGCCACGGCCACGGCCATGGCGGCGGAGCTGCCCAGTCCCGCGCGGGCGGGCAACTCGCTCTCCAGCCACAAGTCCAGAGTTTCGGGCTCGACGGCCAACCTGGCCATCAGGCGGGCCACGGCGGTGCGCACGGGGGAATCGTCACCCGGGGCCAGCTCCAATTCCCAGGCTGGCACGTGGATTGTGCCGTCACCGGGGCTGGCGTGGGCACGGATGCCCGCGGCCAAGCCGGCGGCCAGGGCCGGTTGCCCGTGTACCACCGCGTGCTCACCCAGCAGGATGACCTTGCCGTGGCCAAAACCCGACGTGCTGCCCGCACCGAGCTCGTTCATGCGGGCCTCTGAGCGAGCCAGTGGGCCAACTCGCCCGTGATGACCCGCGGGGCACGGGATAGGTCGGCGACCCGTCGCTGGCCGGTGAGCAGACAGATCAGGCGCAGGCCTTCAATCAGCCCGCGCAAGTAGGTCAGGGCGCCGCGCCGGCCGCCCGCCAGAACTGCCGCCAGGACGGGCTGGGCCAGGGCCACCACGCGCGCACCCAAGGCCAGCGCGGCCGCCGCGTCGTGGGCCGTGCGTACGCCTCCCGATGCCACGATCTCGGAATCGAGCTTGAGCGAGGCCAGCCAGCCCACGCTGGCCGCCGTGGGAATGCCCCAGTCGTGCAGATCGCGGCCCCGGGCGGCCAGCTCGCCTCGCGCCCGTCGCGCTTCGATGGCGATCCAGGAAGTCCCACCCACGCCCGCCACGTCGATGGCCCGCACACCGGCCTGAACCAGCGCGGTGGCGGTGGCTGGCGCGATCCCGCATCCCGTCTCCTTGACCATCACCGGCCGATCCAGCTCGGCGCAGATGCGGCGGATGGTCTCGGTGGCGCCGCGGAAGTCGCGATCGCCGCCGGGCTGGGCCAACTCCTGGCCCGGGTTGAGGTGAATGCACAGGCCGTCCAGTCCCACCCGGTCCATCATCGCCGCCACCTGGGCCGTTTGCATGCGCTGCAGTTGCACGACGCTGAGATTGCCGAACAGGAACGCGTCCGGGGCCACGTCCCGGACCTCGAAGGTGCTGGCCAGGGCCGGGCGGTCGAGCATGGCGCGCTGGCTGCCCACGCCAAAAGCGATGCCCAGCTCTTGAGCCGCCGCGGCCAGCTCGCGATTGAGCTTGGCTCCCTCGCGGGTTCCGCCCGTCATGCTGGCGATCATCAGCGGCGCGGCCAGCGGACGCCCCAGCAGGGTGGTCGAGAGATCGATTTCCTCCAGGGCCAATTCGGGCAGGGCGGCGTGGACCAGGTGCAGGTCGGCCAGCAGCGACGGGCGCCGAGTCGCCCCCGCGCCCGAGGCGGCCAGCCTCAGGTGGTCGGCCTTTCGCCGTGCGATGTCTGTCTTGGAGGAACGCGCCATCTGGGGGCTCATGCTACCCGATGGGGCGTTCGCGACAACAGCGGCGGCTTCAGCGGGCTCGGGTCTCGGCAACTCGCGCGGCTAGTTCGCCTGGGAGCCGGCCGCCTTGGCCTTGCGCAAGTGGCGCAGGAATTCCTGCCAGGGCAGCAGCTTGTCCACCCGGCCCACCACCTGTCCGCCGGGAGCCACGAGGCGCACCGCAGGGAGGGTGTCCACGCCGTAGCGCTGCTTGAGGGCGGGAACGGCCTCGCTTTCCTCTTCCCGCGTGACGTCCACGCGCACGAGGACGAAGTCGTTCATCTCGGCCGCCACCTCGGGATTCGAGAACACGGACACTTCCATCTCCTTGCACGGCAGGCACCAGTCGGCCGTGAAGTCGACGACCAGAGGCTTGCCATCCAATCGGGCGCGCGCCACGGCCGCGGCTTCATCGTTCATCCACCGCAGCTCGATCTTGGGCGTGAGCACGTGATTGATGGTGCCCAGTGACCCGGCCGCGACCAGCGCGATGCCCAGACCCTTGCGAATGCGTATGGCCGGCGAGGCGTGGAAGGAGAGGTGCACGGCGCCGAGGAGCAGGCCCAGCGCGACCACGGCCAGGGCAGCGACGAGAAACGCGGTGGACCGCCCGGAGATGGCCTGCAGGGGCGGAAGGACCACGCGCAGGTAGTAGAGGCCGGCCACGGACAGGGCGATGCCGAAGACGCTCTTCACGCCCTCCATCCAGGGCCCGCTGCGTGGCAGGCGCAGGGAGAAGCCGGCGATGGCCCAGAAGGGCACACCGATGCCCGCGGCGTAGGTGGCCAGCAGGAGGAAGCCGCGCACGGCATCGCGCGTGGTGGCCACGTAGGCCAGGATGCCGGCCAGGGGTGGCCCCGTGCACGGGGCGGCGATGATGCCGCCCACCAGACCCATGAGGAACGCGCCCAGGTAGCCGCGTCCGCCCACGCGCGCCAGCCGTTGCTGTATCCCCGACGGCAGGGCCACGTCGAAAGCCCCGAACATGGACGCCGCCATGGCGAAGAAGAAGAGGGCCAGGGGCACCACCACCCAGGGGTTGCCGAGGAACGTGCCGAAGGCCTTGCCGAGCAGCGCGAACACGGTGCCCAGGGTGCCGAACATCACCGCGATGCCGGCCACGTACAGCGTGGCGAGCAAGAGGGCGTGGGCCCGTGCGCCCCCACCGCGGCCGCCGAACACGCTGATGGTGATGGGGATCATGGGGTACACGCACGGGGTCAGGGAGGTGAGCAGCCCCGCCGTCAATGCGAAGGCGAAGGCGCTCAGCGTGCCGCGGCCCGCGGCCTCGGCGAACCCCTCCGCGTGCGCCGTACGAGCGACCAGGAGAGCCGCGGCAACCGCGGGCAGAAGCCGCGCCATGCGGCGAGCCGGTGAAGTGAGCACGCCGCAGTTCTAGCCGATCGGCGGGGGAACAGCAGCTTGTGGCTGCCGTCTCCTAGTCCGTGCCCGCGCGCCCCAGTACCCGCAGCAGGCCATCCAGAATGGTCAGGGGGTGGGGCGGGCAGCCGGGGATGTAGAGATCCACGGGGATGTCCGACGGAATGCCGGGGCAAGGCGCGCTGCCCGCGAAGGGACCGCCGCTGATCGCACACGCACCCATGGCGACGACGATCTTCGGATCGGGCACGGCGCGATAGGTGTCGCGCAGCCCCTGCTGCATGTTGGCGGTCACGGGGCCCGTGACGAGCACGCCGTCCGCGTGGCGGGGCGAGGCCACGAACTGAATGCCGAAGCGGCCCAGGTCGAAGACCACGATGCCGGTCACGTTCAGATCCGCCTCGCAGGCGTTGCAGCCGCCCGCCGAGACCTGCCGCAGCTTGAGCGAGCGACCGAATATCCGGCGCAGCTTGGTGCCCAGGGCCTCGGCCAACTTGAGCTCGGGACCCGAGAGCACCAGATCGTCGCGCGTGCGCGTGGCCAGGCGGTAGTCCGTGCCGTGCAGGATGGCGCCGTCGTTGCACGCCTCGGCGCACGACGGGCAGAAGAGGCATTTGCCCAGATCGAGGCGCAGCGGCGAGGTCTGGATGGCGTTGGTGGGGCAGACCTGCACGCAGGCCGAGCAACCCGATCTGCACTTGAGCGGATCGACGACTGGTCGCCCGCGAAAGCGCGCCGGCAACTCCAGCCGGGGATCGGGGAAGCGAATGGTCCGGTGCCCTTGGCGAAGGCGTTCGAGCAGGACCTTGATCACGGCCGCACCTCTCTCATAGGTCGTGCCCCGCGTAGGAAAGGTTGAAGCTCTTGTTGGTGAGCGGGAAATCGGAGATTTGGTTCCCACGCAGGGCCATGGCCAGGCCCATCCAGTTGTGGAAGGACGGATCGACGATCTTGTAGGCGCACAGCTTGCCGGTGCTGTCCGTGGCGCCCAGGTGGACGATCTCGCCGCGCCAACCTTCGGTCAGGGCCACGGCCAGGTGTTGCGGGCGTACGGCCCGCATGGGGGTCATGAGGGCGCTGGCCGCCAGGTTGGACGTCTGGGTGCGCACGAAGTCCACGGATTGCTCGATCTCGTGCGCACGAATCTGAGCCCGCGCCATCACGTCGCCGGTGGCGGCGGTGGCCACCTGAACGGGGGCGCGGCGGAAAGTGGCGAAGGGGTGGTCGCGGCGTACGTCCCGATCGCAGCCGCTGGCCCGCGCCGCCGGTCCCACCAGGCCCAGCGCCTGGGCCACCTCGCGCTGGACCACGCCCGTGCCTTCGAAGCGCGACACCACGGAGGGCGTGCCGAGCATGAGTCCCACCACGCGGCTCACCTCAGCCGCCGCCACGTCCAAGCGCCGCAGAAACTTGGCCCGGTCGTCCGGCAAGTCGAAGCGCACGCCGCCGGGCATGAGCAGGTTGCGGCCGAAACGGCTGCCGCAGATTTCGAGCGACAGGTTGAGGAACTCGCCGCGCAGCCGTCCCAACCAGGACGAGCTCGGCAGGTAACCCACGTCGTTGCACAGGGCGCCCATGTCACCCACGTGGTTGGCCAGACGTTCTAGCTCCAGCGCGATGGCCCGGATGCCCTGGGCGCGCGAGGGCGCCCGCGTGTCGGCCAGCGCCTCCATCACCATGCAGTGGGCGATGCCGTGGCCGATGCTGGTGTCGCCGGCCAGGGTCTCGGCGATTGACATCCGGCGAGCCGGCGAGGAGAGCATGAGGGCCTCGGCCCCGCGGTGCTGATAGCCGAGCTGAATCTCCAGATGCAAGACGCTCTCGCCCTGGCACTGGAAGCGAAAGTGGCCCGGCTCGATGATGCCCGCGTGCACCGGCCCCACGGCCACCTCGTGCAGGCCCGCGCCCTCGACCCGATAGAAGGGATGGGGATCTTCGCCCGCGGGCACGCTCTCCAGGTCGGCGTGGCGGCGCAGCGGCTTGGGCCAGGGGTGCCCGGGAAACGTCAGTCCGTGCTGCTCGGCCAACTCGCGCTCGAAGGCCTGGGCCTGGGGCAGCGCGGCGGACAACGAGGGCAGCTGGTCGCCCTCGGGCCACAGCGTACGCACCAGGGCCATCTCGCCGCGTCCGTCGCGCGTCAGCAGGGCCAGCAGCGACGGCGGCTGACCGGGCAGCACACAAAGCGCCGAGAGGCGCGCGCCCTCTGTACAGGCCTGTACGATGGTCCGACGGAAAGCAGGCCCCGACACCGGCAGCAGTTCGGCCAGCGCGATGGCCTCACCGTTGCCGCAGCTCACGGCCGGTCCGGTCGAAACGATTTGGGAAAGCTGAGCGTCGTTGGCCATCAGCGCACCTGCCCTATCACGCGCGCCGCCTGCTCCAGCATGTGGCGCAGCGGGGCGGGCATCCACAGGCCCAGCCCGGCGAGCAGGACGAGCGGCACGACCACCACGAGCTTATCGAGCAGGCTCGCCTGTGGCGCCATCCCCTCACGCGGCGGCTTGCCCCAAGCCATGCCCGTGGCGTGCCCCACGATGCCGATGAAGACCATGCCGGCGCCCAGCAAGAAGGCCACCAGGACGAGCCAGGAGCGGCTGTCCAGGGCCGCCTTCACCATCTGCAGCTCGCTCATGAAGACGCCCGAGGGCACCACGCCCACCAGGCCCAGAAGGCCGAGCAGAAGACCCGTGCCCCACAAGGGCGCCGCACGAAGGGTGCCGCGCAGACTCTTCATGTCGTGGGTTCCGTAGATCTGGCCCAGGCGGCCGGCGCAGAAGAAGCCCACACTCTTGCCCAGCGCGTGGTTGGCCGTGTGGAACATGGCCGCCAAGGTACCCAGGCCGCCCAGGCCCAGGCCCACCGCGATGATGCCCATGTGCTCCACGCTGCAATAGGCGAGCAGGCGCTTGGCATCGCGCTGGAACAGGATGAACGCCCCTGCCACCAGCATGGAGAGCGCGCCCACCAGGCACAGCAGGCGCAGGCTCCATCCCTGGTGGCCGGTGGCCGCCTCGACCACCGGTATGTAGCGCATCAGGCAGTACAGGGCCGTGTTGAGCATGATGCCCGAGAAGATGGCCGACACGGGCGCGGGCGCCTGACTGTGCGCATCGGGCAGCCAGGTGTGCATGGGCGCCAGGCCGACCTTCGTGCCGTAGCCCACGAGCAGGAAGATGAACGCGATCTTCATGGGGGCCGCGCCGAGTAGCGCCGCGGAGCCGCACAGCCTGGTCCACAGGAGCAAGTGCGACGGCTCGGGCACCGCGCGCGTGGCCGAGGCAGCCACCAGCAACACACCCATGAAGGCGATGGCGATACCCACCGAGCAGATCACCAGGTACTTCCAGGTCGCCTCCAGCGATTCCTTCGAGCGGTGCAGGCTGATGAGGAACGTGGTGAGCAGGGTGGTGGACTCGATGCCCACCCACATGAGACCGAGGTGGTTAGACACCATGACCAGGGTCATGGCGGCCAGGGCGCCGAACCACAGCGCGCCGAAGCGGCGAGCCGCACCAGGCGACAGCGGATGATCGCTGGCCAGGAAGTAGCGGCTGGCGAAGAGGGTGCTGAACACAAATACCAGCTCCAGCACCACGAGGTGCCAGGCCGAGAGAGCGTCGAGGAAGAGCCACTCGTGGGCGGCGCTGACCGGGCCGTGCGAGAAGACCTCGATGGCCAACAGCGCGACGGGAAGGGTCGTGGTCAGCACGCCCGCGACGAGCAGCTTGAGCACGGCGCGCGCGCCGGACATGGCCGCGCACAGGGCCGCGCCCGCCAGCGGGACGGCCAAAGCCAAGTAGAGCAGGAGCCCCGGATCCGTCACGCTCAGCCTCGAAGCAGATTGAGCTGATCCACGTCGATGTGGTCGAACTCGCGGTTGATTTGGTGGACCACGATGCCCATCACGAACACGCCCACCAGAAGGTCGAGCAGGATGCCCAACTCCACCAGGAAGGGCATCTGGGCGGCCACGCTTTGGCCGAAGACGAAGATGCCGTTCTCGATGACCAGATATCCCACCACCTGGGTGACGGCCTTGCGCCGGCTGACCAGGACCAGAAAGCCGATGAGGAAGGTGGCGAAGGCGGTGGGCACGAAGAGCGTCGAGCCGCCCACGCCCGGCAGGTCCACGCTGGCCGCCATCCAGAAGGCCACGCCGATGAGCCCCGCGGCCAGCAGGACCGAGAGATGGGTGCTCACGTATGGCTCCACGTCGCGGCGCACGGACGTCTTGCGCATCGCCCGCTGGAGCAGCACGGGAATCAGAACGACCTTGAGCCCCACGGTCACGCTGGCCATGAGCACGACGTGCGGCAGATCATGCGCCGGCGCCTCCAGGTAGCGGAACACGGGGACCAGGGCCAGCAGGCAGCCCTGCACGGCGGTGGCCTTGATACAGGCGGCCACGCGGCTCGTGTAGACCACGTACAGGTCCGCCACGAGCACCAGGAGGAGGAGGAAATCGACCGCACCGCTCATGGCATGCCTCGGTACAGAAGGACGGCCAGGCCCAGCGCCGCGATGACCGAGGCGCCGATGAGGAACTGGGGCACGCGCGGCAGCCGGATGCGCGCGGTGACCGATTCCACCGTGCCCACGGCCACACCGACCGCCACCAGCCCGCCCATGAAGAGGCCCACGCTCGCCCAACTCACCTGCGGGGGAACGGGCAGAAGGAGGTGGATCAAAAGGCTCGCGAAGAGGAACAGTTTGACGGCGCTGCCGTAGAGGATGAAAGCGAAGTCGGGACCGCTGTGATCCAGCACCATGACCTCGTGGACCATGGTCAGCTCCAGGTGCGTGTTGGGATCGTCGAACGGAATGCGCGAGTTCTCGACCAGGAGCACCACGAACAAGGCGGCAGCCGCCGCGGGCAGGGCGGGGTGGTCCGGACCCCAGGTGCCGAAGGGCAGGGCGGCCCAGGCGTGCTCGAAGGACGCGGAGCCCGCGGGAATGCACACGACCGCCAGGGCCAAGAAGAGCGCGGGTTCGGCCAGCGCCGAGAAGGCCGCCTCGCGGCTGGCCCCCATGCCCTCGAAACTGGACCCCGTGTCCAGCGCCGCCGTCATGGTCAGGAAGCGACCCAGACCCAGCAGGTAGGCGAAGAGAATCACGTCGCCCGCGAAGCCGAGCGGCGCCTTGGCGCCGGCCAAGGGCGTGAGCAGCCCCGCCGACAGCGCCGCCGCCAGACCAATGATGGGCGAGGCGCGGAACAGCCAGGTTGTGGTGCGGCTGTACACCGCGCCCTTGTGGAGCAGCCGCCACAACTCCAGGTACGGCTGCCACACCGGGGCACCGCGACGGCCGGCGAACACCGCCTTGGTCCGGTTCACGATCCCCAGCAACAGGGGCGGCACAATGACGAGCAGGAGTAGATGAACCGCGATGGCCATGTCAGTTGCTCAGAAACCCCGAGAGCTGCCAAACCACCAGCGCCACCAGGGTGCACAGCACGTACACCAGGTAGAGCTGCATGCGCCCGTGCTGAACGACCTTCAGTCGCTGCACGCTGTGCAGGAAACGTCGCCAAGCCGGCACGAGGACCCGCTCGCCGGCCATGTCACCCACGCGGGATTCGCAGGTGGTGGGCGAGGGGAAGATGCCCTCGGGCGCCTGGCCCGTCCGATGGAACTGCAGCAGCTGCACGAAGGGCCACAGCACGGGATCGGAGAAGGAAGGCGCGCTGTATTGCACGCGCGCGCTGGGGTGAGGGTAGGCGCAGCCCCAGGTGACGTTTTCGGCCACCGTGCGGCCTCGCAGCAGGCGACGCCGGAGCAACACCAGGCTGCCCACGAGCAAGAGGAACACGCCAAACACGACGGTGAGGTTCGGCAGGAGGCCCAGCGACGGGGCCGCCGAGGCACGCACGCCCAAAACGCTCACCGCCGGTGCCACCAGGGCCAGCCCTCCGGCCGGGAACAGGGCAATGCCCAGACACAGCACGGCCGCCGTGGCCATGGGCACGCGCATGACGAGTGTGGCCTCTTGGGCTGTGTCCGGGGCCGGACTGCGCGCCTGGCCCAGGAAGACCGTCGCGAAGGCGCGCACGAAGCACGCCGTGGCCAGTCCGCCGATGAGGGCCAGGGCCGGCAGAATCAGCACGGCCCCCACGACGGCCGGCCTGGACAGAGTCGCGCCGCCGCGGAACGCGCCCAAGTAAATGAGCCATTCGCTGACGAAACCGTTGAGCGGCGGCAAGCCCGAGATGGCCAGCGCGCCGAACAGGAACATGAACGCGGTGAAGGGCATGCGCCGGCTCAGGCCGCCCAGGAGCCGCAGATCCCGCGTGCCCGCGCCCTGACGCACGCTGGCCGCAGCCTGGAAGAGCAGACCCTTGAACAGGCCGTGATTGAGTACGTGAAGGAGAGCCCCGCCGAAGCCCAGGATGGCCACTGTGGCGTGGCCTTGACTCTGGGCCAAAAGGCCGAGCCCCAGGCCGAGGGCGATGATGCCCAGGTTCTCCACGCTGGAATAGGCCAGCACGCGCTTCAGGTCGTGTTGCGCCAGCGCGTGCAGCACACCCCAGATGCCCGAGATGGCGCCGACCAGAATCAAGGTGAGGCCCCACCAGGCGGGCGGCGGACCCAGGAAGGTCAGCACGCGCAGCAGCCCGTAGATGCCCATCTTGCTCATCACGCCCGACATGACGGACGACACGTGGCTCGGGGCCGCGGGATAGGCGTCGGGGGCCCAGGTGTGCACGGGCCAGAACCCCGCCTTGGTGCCGAAGCCCACCAGGGCCAGCGCGAACACGAGGTTGCTCACCCCGCTCAGATCGGCCTGGGCGAGCTCTGCGAAACCGAAGCTGCCCGCCGCGTGCGCCATGACCGCGAACACGGCGAACAGGAACAGCACGCCCGCGTGGGACGCGATGAGGTAGGTGGTCCCGCCGCGCCGAACGTCTTCCCGATCATTTTCGAAATTGACCAGGAAGAACGACGTGATGGACATGACCTCCCAGGACAGGAGGAACATGACGCCGTTGCGGGCCAGCACGACGCCCGCGATGGAGATGATGAGCAGATTGAACAGCACCACGGCCCAGGCCAGGCGCCGCTTGCCCAAGTAGGGGCGCAACGAGCCCGCGGCATAGAGAGCCGCCAGGCCGCTGACCAGGAACAGGCCGATAAGGAAGAGTGCGGACAGGGGATCGATCCCCACGCACAGCTCGCCCAGGGGCAGATCCCAGCGTGCCGACAAGAGCGGGCGTTCCGTCTCGAAGACGGCGCCGATCGCTGCGACCGTCCCAATCAGACAGCCTGAAACGGCACCGATGGTTCCGGCCAGGAGGGCAGCCCGATCACGGCGAACCAAGAGCGCGGCTGCCAAGGCTCCCAGGGCCAGAAGGGCCAGGGCCACGGCTAAGACATTCAGCGTAGAGATAGGCACTTCCTTGTAAACGGACGTACTTCTACGTAAAGTGCCGCTGGTGTCAAGGCAAAGGATTCGTGAGCTACATAACCATTTGAGATGTCTCTGATGGATGACCGCTTGATGACCATCAAGCAGCTCGCCGGTTACCTGAACCTGAATGAGCGCACTGTCCTCAAGCTGGTGTCCGACGGGGCCCTACCCGGGGTCAAGGTCGGCAATCAGTGGCGTTTTCGCAAGGCCATGATCGACACCTGGCTGGACGACCAGATGCTGGGGGTTACGCCGCGCCTGCTGGATGAGCCCAAGGTGCCCGCGCCTCGCGAGATGCTGGCCCTGTCGTCTTGTTTTAAGCCCGATCACATCGTCGAGCTCGACTCGACCACCAAGAACGGCGTCATCGAGGAGTTGGCCCAACTGGCCGCGGGCCTGGGCCTGGTGCGCGACCGCGCCTGGTTCGTGGGGGCACTCATCGAGCGCGAGAACATCATGCCCTCGGCCACCGGCAATGGCGTGGCCTTCCTGCACACCATCCGCCGCAACCCGCAGCAGGTGGTTCGGCCGTTCATGATTCTGGGCCGCTCGCGCGCCGGAGTGGATTTCGATTCGTTGGATGGGGCGCCCACGCACCTTTTTTTCGTGCTCGGGCTGAAGCTCTACGAGTTACATCTGCCGTGGCTGGCCAAGCTGGCCCAGATGTTCGCCAGCCACGAGGCCGTGCAGGCCGTGTTGCGCGCGCCGGCCCCGGCTGCGGTCTACGCCGAGATAGCCGAGGGTGAACGCCGGCTGCATCCCAGCCTGGGCTGCGTGACCAAGCCATAGGGAAGAGCCCCCACCGCCACGAGGCGACGGCGGCCGAGCTGGCTCGGGCCTGTCTATGCCTTTCATGCGGCGGGCCTCGGCGTGTGCGAGTCAAGGGCCTGGGGCGCCAGCAGCGCTGATGCTTCGACAGGATCGTTACCCGCGCGTATGGACTATGATGGGTGACCGTGCCGGCGTCGCTGCGATTGGGCAACTATGAAACCGAAGGCCTGCTCGGAACGTGCGGGGCGGTCGAGACGTATGCCGCTCGACGGATAGACGCCGCGCCCGATTCCAACCAGGTGGTCATCAAGCTTCTGCGTCCTGACCGCGTTCCCGCCGCGGCCTGGGCGGGTGTTTCGGCGCGCTTCGTGGCCGCCGGACGCCGGTTGCAGACCGCGCGTCCGGGGGTGGGGCGGGTCCTGGAAACCGGGGAGTGGGCGGGTGACCTGTTTCTGGTGAGCGAGATGGCCCCGGGCCTCGATCTGCGCCACCTGATGGCGCTGGCCCACCAGCAAGCCGGCCAGCTCGGGCTCGACGGGGCGCTGGTGGCACTGTTGGGGGGGGAAATCGCGCGCGTGCTGGCTTCGGCTCACGCGGCCGAGCCGCCGCTTCTGCATCTGGGCCTGGGGCTGGGCAACGTCTTGGTGGCGCCGGATGGACAACTGACGGTGGTGGACTTTGGCCTGTTCGCGACCCTGCGCGGGCAGGTCGAGCATCCGATGGACAAGTGGTTGCTTCTGGGACCCGAACTGCTGAGCGGGGATGCGACGACGCTTTCGCCCGCCTCGGGCAAGCGCGCTGATCTCTACTCGCTGGGGGCTCTGATGTACGCCATGGCCACCGGCGAGCCGCCGTTCAAGGCCACCACGCGGGCCGAGTTGGTGCAGGCTGTGCACGGGACCGTGCCGGACATCCCCGGTGTGCCGGCCAAGTTGAATGCGACCATTCGTGCCCTCACCGCGCCTGATCCCGAGGATCGCCCCGCGTCCGCCGAGGAGGTGGCGGCCTGGTTGGTACCGGGCCAGGCCTCGGCAGCTCAGCGACGGGAGGAGCGGGCGTTGGCGCTGCGAGCTTTCTTCTTGGGGCTGAAGACTCCGCCGCCCGTCACGTTGCCGCAGGCAGCCCCCTCTGCCGCTTCGCCGGTGGCTCCGCCGGCGGCCTCAGGCGCCGTCTCCGCCGCGGCAAGCGGCCGGCGCTCGTCGCGTCGCCTCGGGCGGCTCTTGTCGCTCGTGGTGGGCTTGGGCCTCTTCGCGGGGGCGGGCTTCGGCGCCTACCGCTGGGCCCAGCGTTACGCGGAGCAGACCAATGCCCAACGAGCTGCGGCTTCCGAGCCTTCGCTGCCCACCCAGCCCGTGATGAATCCCGAGGTGCCCAACTCCGCGGCCCAGGCCGGTCCGGTCGATGCGCAGGCGGATGGAGATGCGGACGCGGCGCGTGACGATGCGGAGGCGCACATCGTGGTGCCCGCATTGGAACGGAAGGTGCCGCGCGTGCCCGAGCGGTTGGACATCGGATCCGAACCCGAGGGAGCGGACATCTGGGTGGATGGCGTGCTGAAAGGCAAGACGCCGGCCGATCTGCACGTCGGCCCCGGCGGACACCGGGTCGTGCTGATCGCGGCGGGCTATCGCATGTTCCGCGAGGTCTACGACACCACCCAGGGTGAATACGTGCGCCGCACCTTGGAGGCGGTGGTCGCTGCCCCGCGTGGCAACGCCTTCATCAATGTGGACTGCCAAACGCCGAACCGCTTCCCCGTGCTCGTCGACGACGAGGAGACCGGGCAGCTTTGTCCGGCGCGTATGGTCCCGGTGGTGGCAGGCAAACATCAGGTGGCCATCTTCATCCCCGTTCGTCGGGGCACGGTGGCCACCGAGCTGACCCTGCCCGAAGGGCCCAAGCCCTACGAGGTGACGTTCAAGGAATAGTGCTAGCCGCAGGTCAGCGGCGTCCGCGGGTCTGCAGCGCGGTTTCGAGCAGGCGGATCTCGACCATCATGTCGTCGGCCATGCGTTCCAGTCCGGAACGCAAACGCGCCAAGTCGGCCTGCGCGGGCAGGCGCACGCGCGCCTTGGCGCTGAACAGCATCTCGCCCGACATGGGGGCGCTGGTCCGGTCGGTGTGCAGCTCTTCCACGTTCACGCCCTCGCGGGCCAGGAGTTGCGAGATCTCGCGCACGATTCCGGGACGATCCAAACCCACCAACTCCAATTCCATGGTGCGGCCATCGGGCTCGCCAACCGGGCCGCTCGGCTCTGCCACCACGCGCAAGCCCTGGGCCTGCAGGGTGGCCAGGGCGGCGGTCAGGGCCTCGGCCTTCTCGGCCGGGGCCTCCACGCGCAGGATGCCGGCAAATTTGCCTGCCAGGTGGGCCATGCGGCTTTCCAGCCAGTTGCCCCCGTGGGCCGCGATGACCTCGGCCATCGCTTCGACCAAACCCGGGCGATCAGGCCCAATCAACGTCAACACCAAGTCGCTCATGCCGTCCTCTCAGGAAATGACGAACAGGGCGTAGACGCCCAGACCAAACTCGACCGTCAACATGGCCAGGCTGGCGCCGTGCAGGCGCTCGAAGGCGCGTCGCTCATCGTCGCTGGCCGGGGCGTTGGCATCGCGCAGTCGGGCCTGCATGGCACGCGTGGCGGGGCTGAGCGCCAACCAGCCGATGAGCCGCAACCCCGTCATCACCGCCAAGATCACCCACCACCGGCCGGCCTCGGGCGCCTGACCCACGAAGGCCTGCGCGGTCAGGCTCAGTCCCAGCAGCCCCATGCCCGCCAGCAGCATGCGCTCGGCCCGGCCCATGAGCGCGGACGCCAACTGGCGGGCCTGGGCGCGCTCGGCCGCTCGGTACAGGCCGGGCAGCAAGACGAGCAGGCCCAGGGCCAGTCCCAGCCAAACCATCAGCCCCAGCAGGACGCCGAAGCGCCCGCCCACCACCACGGCGTGGGAAATAGACGCGGGCAGGTCAGACCCTCAGGTGCAGCGGCAGGTTCTTTTCAAGAGCCTCGACACAACCGTCGCTCACCAACTGCCAGATGTTGCGCAACTGGGCCTCGATGACCGTGCCCTCGTCCAGATCTCCCAACTCCTCCTCTTCCTCCTCGTCTTCGTCCTCGTAGTCCTCGTCGTCCTCGATGGCCAACTCTTCCTTCATTTCTTCGAGGGTGTCGGCCAGGGTGTGCGCCGAGGCGATGCGGTAGTCGCCCACGTGCAAGCGACCGTCGAACTCCGCCGGCAAGTAGATGTCCGCGGCGATGTCGTGCGCCTCCAGACGGTCCAGGAACTCGGTCATCGCGTCTTCGCTCAAACGCTTGGCGATGGTGTGCGTCGAGTGGTCGTCTCCGGCCGGCAGGCGGACGCCCGTCTGGTCGAGCAAGCGGGACAGGGTCTTCATTTCGTCATCGTCGAGGCGGTCCGACAGAGGACCGAGTTCAATCTCAGCCATGCGCCATACGGTGCCGTAGCAAAAGCTGGACGTCAACGAACTCGAAGCCCGGCATTCAGAGTTCACATGACGAGAGCATCGGCCCACGCTATGGATCGTCGGACTATGGGCTTGACCTCCGAACCGAACGCCGCCTGGATAGCCTCTCGCATGGCGACTGCACGGGACGCCGTTGCGAAAGGCTTGCGCGAGGGGAAATCAGGGGACGCCTTGGCCCTCGAGCTCAGCAATCAGGTGGAGGCGGTGGTGCAGGAGCTGTTGGGGTACCATTTTCGGCGCGCCGGGCTAGGAGAGTCGTCCGGCATCGCGGTGCTGGCCACGGGCGGCTTCGGTCGGCGCGAGTTGGCGCCCTTCTCCGATCTCGATCTGCTGTTCCTGTGCGCGCGCCATCCCGACGGCGCCATGACCGAGTTGGCCCGTTCCATTCTCATGCCCTTGTGGGACGCTCGGGTGGATGCGGGACACGCGGTGCGCACGGTCTCCGATGCCCTGGCCCTGCCGGCCACCGATCTGGCGGCTGCCACCGCGCTGCTGGATGCGCGCCTTCTCATGGGTGATGCCGCCCTGGCCGACAAGTTCCTCACCAGCTACCAGGCCAAGGTGGCGGGCGCCTCGCCGGATTCTTTCGTGGCCCGCCTGCGCGCGGAACAGCACAGCCGCCACTCGCGCTTTGGCGACACCATCTTCATGCTCGAACCCGATCTGAAGAACGGTCCGGGCGGCCTGCGCGATCTGTGCGTGGGGCGCTGGGCGGCCGAGGTCCGTTTCCACACGGCCGAGCCGGATCGCCTGGCCGAGATGGGCGAGCTTTCGCCGCGCCAGGCCGCCAGCATCCAAGCGGCGCGGGAATGGCTGTTGCGGGTTCGCGCCGCCATGCACCTGGCGGCGGGCCGTCGACAGGAGCAGCTACGTTTCGACATTCAGGAACACGTGGGTCGCCTGTTCCACGGCCAGAAGACCCCCGCTCCGGACGAGGCTCGCCCCGCGGTAGCGCCCGCCGTGGAAGCCCTGATGCACGAGTTCCAGCGCCACGCCGAGACCATTCAGCGCGAGACCGAGCGGCTCATGGTGCGGGCCTGCATGGACCCCAACCACCACCCGGCGCGGGTGGCCCTGCGCGTGTCGCCCGGGGCCGAGCCTGACCCCAGCTTCGTCCTCTCGGAGGGCGCCATCGAGGTCAAGGACGCGGCCGTCTTCGCGCGCCAGCCCTCGGAGGCCATCCGGCTTTTCAAGCTGTCCATCGATTTGGACCTGCCGGTGGGGCTGAACACCATGGACATGGTGACCGAGTTGGCGGTCGAGCACGGCGAGGCCCTGCGCGCTGATCCCGATTCATGCCCGCGTTTCCTCGACGTGTTGGCGGACGTGCGTGATGCGGGAACGCCGTCGCGCCTGGAGCACATGCACGACGCCGGCTTGTTCAGCGCGCTGATTCCCGAGTGGGAGCCGCTCAACGGGCGCGTGCAGCACGACCTTTACCATGTGTATACGGTCGACCAGCACTCGCTCTATGCCGTCGCCACCCTGAAGAGCATCGCGCGCGGCGAGCTCAAGGAAGACTATCCCCAGGTCACGGAGGAGTTCCCGGCGGTGCGGCGGCGTCTGGCCCTTTTCGTGGCGCTGTTGCTGCACGACGTGGGCAAGCCGCTGGGCTCGCCTCACGACATCAAGGGCGCCGATCTCTCGGTGACCATCGCCACGCGCCTGGGCCTCATCCCCGCCGACGTGCGCCTGGTGGACTTCCTGGTGCGCGAGCACCTCTTCATGAGCCACACCTCGCAACGTCGCGATCTGGAGGATGTGAGCCTCATCGAACACTTCGCCAAGCGCTGCGAGAACGAGGAGAAGCTGCGCCAGCTGTACCTGCTGACCTTCTGCGACCTAACGTCCACCGGTCCCAAGACCATGACCCACTGGAAGAACGAGCTGCTCGCCGAGCTCTTCGACCGGACCCTCAAGTACATGCGGCGCGGACCCGATCTGTTGCAGGCCGAGCAGGCCGAGTTGGTGCAGGAGCGCAAGAAGCAGGCTGCCACGCTGCTCGGCTCCACGGTCCCGTCCTCGGATCTGACGGACATCTTCGCCGGCTTGCCGGGGCGCTATTTCACCGAGAACACGGCCGAGGAGATCGCGGCGCACGTGCGGCTCATGCGGAGCCGCCGCGGGATCTGCGCCATGGCCGTGACCCACTCGCCGCGCGGGACGTATTCGGAGCTGGTGCTGGCCGCGGCGGACGTGCCTGGCCTTCTGTCCAAGGCGGCCGGCGTGCTCTTCGCCAACCGTATCGACATCGTGGACGCGGCCATCTACTCGCGCGAGGCCTTGACGGGGGGGCAGATCGGCGAGGCGTTGGACGTCTTCCGTGTGCACAAGGAGCCCGACGGTGCGGTCACCGACGAGCGCCGCATCGCCGCCATTCGCAGCGACATGGAGGCCGTGCTGAGCGGCCGCCTGACTCTCGACGCGTTGGTGGCCCGTCGCCCGCGCACGCCGTCGCTCATCGATCGCGCCAAGCCCGAGGTGCCACCCACCGAGGTGCGCGTGGATAACGAGATCAGCACTCTGTTCACCGTCCTGGATGTGTTCACCGAGGATCGCCCGGGCGTGCTGTACATCATCACCCGTACCCTCACCGAGCACGGCTTGGACATCCACCGCTCGCGCGTGGGCGTGGCCGGCGACAGGGTGGCGGACATCTTCTACGTGCGCGATATCGCCAGCGGCGGAAAGATCAAGGATCCGCAGCGGCTGCGCACCGTGGCCGAGCATCTCAAGGCGGCGCTGCCCGTGTCGCGCGCACCTCGGTGAGGCCAGGCCGCTGCAGCGGCGCGTGCGCCAGCAAAGCCGCTTGACGAGGCCCATCGGGGAGCTGAACCTTGCCCCCATGCTCAATCTGGTTGGCGCGCTCTCGGTGGCATGTGCTCTCGTGGCCGGACCTGGGGGGCAGGGGACTCCGAAGGACGACCCCGCCACGGCTCAATTGGACAAGGGACAGAAGCTGTTCCAGTCCGGCGATCTGTCGGGCGCGCTGGCGGCCTTCGATGCGGCGGCCAAGGCCGATCCCAAGGACGCACGAGGCCTCTATCTGCGTGGCGTGGTCCTCGAAAAGAAGAACGACGCGGCGGGCGCGGAGAGGTCGTACCGCGAGGCCATCGCGCGCGATCGGAGGTTCGCGCCGGCCCACAACAACCTGGGCGCACTCCTGCTTGGCAGGGGCAAGGCCAACGAGGCCGAGACGGAGCTGCAGGCGGCCGTGGCCGCTGATCCCAAGTACGCCGGGGCCCACTTCAACCTGGGACTCGTGCGCGAGGCCCAGGGCAACAACGCGGAGGCGGCCCGCGCCTATCGCGAGGCTTTGCGCCTCAAGCCCGACGAGCCGACCTATCACGTCAACCTGGGTTCCGTGCTGCGCAGAAGCGGCGATCTGGACGGGGCCATCACCGAATTGCGCTACGCAACCCGCCTGGCGCCCAAGGATGCGTTGGCCCTGACCAACCTGGGCCTGCTGTTGTCAGACAAGAAATCCTACGACGAGGCCCGGACCTGCCTGGAGCGCGCCACCAAACTCGATCCCAAGCTGATCGCGGCGTGGACGGGCCTGGGGCGGGTGGAGCTGCGGCGCAAGCAGCCCGCGGCGGCCGTGGCTGCGTTGGGGCACGCCCGCCAACTCGCTCCCAAGGACGCGACCGTCGCCGCGGACTACTGCCGGGCCTTGGCCGACAGAGACCCCAAGGCCAAGCAGACCCTGGACGAGTGCCGGAACGCGACGGTTCTCGACGGCAACAACGCCCTGGCCCGCTACGAGCTGGCCAAGATCCACGTGGCCCAGGGCGCCTGCACCGAGGCAAAGGCCGACGTGGAGAGATTCAGCGCGTTGCCCAGCGTGAGGGCCGAGGCGAAGGCCAAGGCTCAGGAACTGCTGAAGCTGTGCGTGCCGGCCGAACGCGGGAAGGGACGCTGACGCCGCTCGCGCATGCCCTGTTTTTGCCCCGATGACCCTTGAACCGCCGAAGGCCGGTCAGCTAATCTCCCCCGATGCTGCCCGACGGTACTCTGCGTGAAGCACTCACCTTCGATGACGTGCTGCTTGTTCCCGCGGAAAGCGACGTCCTGCCGAAGGATGTCGATGTGCGGACCCAACTAACCCCGACCATCGCGCTTGCCAATCCCATCGTGTCATCAGCCATGGACACGGTGACCGAGGCCAAGACGGCCATCTGCATGGCGCGCGAAGGCGGCATCGGCATCATCCACAAGAACCTTGGCATCGACGAGCAGGCGCTCGAAGTCAGCAAGGTCAAGAAGGCCGAAACCGGCGTGGTCATCGATCCGGTGACCATCGGCCCGGACCAGAAGCTCTTTGCCGCGCTCGAGCTGATGAAGCGCTACGAAATCTCCGGTCTGCCCGTGGTCGCCGAGGACGGACGCCTGGTCGGCATCCTCACCAACCGCGACGTGCGCTTCGAACGTCATCTGGATCAGCCCGTGCGCAACCTGATGACCACCAACCTCATCACCGCGCCCGAGGGGCTCGGCTTGGAGAAGTCCAAGGAGCTGCTGCACAAGAACCGCATCGAGAAGCTTCTGGTGGTGGACAACGCGGGCCGCTTGCGTGGCCTCATCACCATTAAGGACATCGAAAAGGCCCAGCAGCACCCCAACGCGGTCAAGGACGACATGGGGCGCTTGCGCGTGGGCGCGGCGGTGACCACCGGGGCCGACCGGGCGGCGCGTGTGGCCGCCCTGCTGCAGGCGGGTGCCGACGTTATCTGCGTCGATACGGCGCACGGCCATAGCAAGGGCGTGCTGGAAGCGGTGATGGATATCCGCAAGACGTTTCCCAAGGCGCAGATCATCGCCGGTAACGTGGCCACCGCCGAGGGGGCCCTGGCCCTGGCCAAGGCGGGCGCCAACGCCGTCAAGGTCGGCATCGGCGCTGGCTCGATTTGCACCACGCGCGTGATCGCCGGCATCGGCGTTCCCCAGGTGACCGCGGTCAACGACGCGGCCAAGGCCGTCGCCAAGATGGACGTGCGCATCATCTCCGACGGTGGTGTGAAGTACTCGGGCGACATCACCAAGGCTCTCGCCGCCGGCGCCCACACCGTCATGATCGGCAGCCTATTCGCCGGGACCGACGAGGCGCCCGGCGAAGTCATCCTGTACCAAGGCCGCAGCTACAAGGTGTACCGGGGCATGGGCTCGGTCGGCGCCATGCGCGTGGGCGGCAAGGACCGCTACTTCCAGTCGGACGTCACCACGGACGCCAAGCTGGTGCCCGAGGGCATCGAGGGCCGTGTCCCCTACCGCGGCAGCCTGTCGCAGTCGATCTACCAGCTCATCGGCGGCGTTCGCTCCGGCATGGGCTACTGCGGCTGCCGCAACATCGAGGAACTGCACCAGAAGGCGCGTTTCATCAAGATCACCACGATGGGGCTGCGCGAGTCGCACGTGCACGACGTCATCATCACGAAAGAGGCGCCGAACTACCGGATGGAGCGGGACTAGCCCATGGCCCCAAAGCAACTCGTCCTCATCCTGGATTTCGGGTCGCAGTACACCCAGCTCATCGCGCGCCGGGTGCGCGAGCAGAAAGTCTATTCGGAGATCCACCCCTTCAACATCTCCCTGGAGCGCATCCGCGCCATGCGGCCCACGGGCATCATCCTGTCCGGCGGGCCATCCTCGGTCTACGACGAGGGGGCGCCGCGCATCAGCCCCGAGCTGTACAGCCTGGGCGTGCCCATCCTGGGCATCTGCTACGGCGTGCAGCTTTCCAGCCTGCTCTTGGGTGGTAAGGTGGTGCCTGCCAAGAACCGCGAGTACGGCCGCGCCACGGTCAAACTTGAGAGCCCAAGCGAGCTGTTCGCCGGCTTTGACGTCGGCGAGGAGGTGGCCGTGTGGATGAGCCACGGCGACCGGGTCGAGGGACTGGCGCCCGGCTTCCGGGGCATCGGGACCAGCCCCAACTGCCCCTTCGCGGTGGTCGAGTCGACGCAGCACAACTTCTGGGGCGTGCAATTCCACCCCGAGGTGGTGCACACCCCGCGCGGCGCGGAGATCCTGGGCAACTTCCTGTTCCGCATTTGTAAGTGCGAGCCTAGCTGGACCATGGCCAATTTCGTCGACGAGGCCGTGGCCCAGGTCAAGGCCCAGGCGGGCTCGGGCCGCGTGATCTGCGGCTTGTCGGGCGGCGTGGATTCGTCCGTGGCGGCGGCGCTGGTTCACCGGGCGGTGGGCGACCGCCTGACCTGCATCTTCGTCGACAACGGCCTTCTGCGCGCGCGCGAGTCGGCGCAAGTCGAGGCGCTCTTCCGCGGCGCCTTCAAGATGAATCTGGTGGTGGTGGACGCCGCCGAGCGCTTCCTCGGCAAGCTGGCCGGCGTGGAAGAGCCGGAGCAGAAGCGCAAGATCATCGGCCGCGAGTTCATCGCCGTCTTCGAGGAGGAGGCGCGCAAGGTGGGCGGCGCGGATTTCCTGGTGCAGGGGACTCTGTATCCCGACGTGATCGAATCCGTGTCGCACAAGGGCCCGTCAGCCACCATCAAGTCGCACCACAACGTGGGTGGCCTGCCCGAGCAGATGAAGCTCAAGCTCATCGAGCCGCTGCGCGAGCTGTTTAAGGACGAGGTGCGGGCCTTGGGCGAGGAGCTGGGCCTGCCACACGACGTGCTGTGGCGCCAACCCTTCCCCGGGCCCGGCCTAGCCGTGCGCATCCTGGGGCCAGTCAGCAAGGACCGTTGCGACGTCCTGCGCGCGGCCGATTCCATCATCGACGAGGAGATCCGGGCAGCGGGCCTCTACGAGAGCATCTGGCAATCGTTCGGCGTGTTGCTGCCCGTGCGCTCCGTCGGCGTGATGGGCGACGAGCGGACCTACGCCAACGTGCTCGCCATTCGCGCCGTGCATTCCAAGGACGGCATGACCGCCGACTGGGTGCCGCTGCCCCACGATCTGTTGGCCATGATTTCCTCGCGCATCGTGAATGAGGTGCGCGGGATCAACCGGGTGGTCTACGACATCTCGTCCAAGCCGCCGGCTACCATCGAGTGGGAATAACCCCGAGGAGCGCTTCACCGCGATGCGGTTCGTAGAGGTGGTCATAGCGATCTTCGTGGCCACATCCGGGGCCACGGCGGCCCACGCCCGCTCGGATGGGCTGGTTCGCTCCTTGCCGGGCGCCGAGGTGGATTGGTCGGACGGAACCGTGACGGCCAGCGCCGGGGCGGCCGCGGACCTGCGCATGCCCTCGCCAGACGCCGCCCGACCGGGTGCCGAGCGGCGGGCCAAGTCGGCCGCCCTCGTAAGACTGCGCGCCGCACTCGATGACCTGGTGGTCAGTCCCGGGGAGAAGCTGGACGCGCGGGCCATCGACAACGCGTTGGAGCATGCCCAGATCGCGCGACGCGAGTATCAGTCCAACGGCGGTGTTGTGCTCTGGCTGGCCGTTTCTTTCGGGGATCTGGCTCCGGCCAGCAAGCCCGCTCCCCCTCTGGTGCTGAGCGTGGCCAGCGCGCCCCTGCAACTGTCGCCCCACCTCAGCGCGGCCGGCAGGCAGGTTCGCGCGGCCTCCGCGACCTACCGGCCGGGCAAACCCGAGCACGATGCCGTCAGGGTCCAGTGCGACAAGAAGGGGCGCCTGGTTCTGCCCAAGGAGGCCCTCTTAGACAGCTTCGCCGGGGCGCCCGTGGTGATCTACGTTCAGAGGGCCAACCCATGACGCTGTCCCGCCGCTTGCGCCTTTGCCTTCTCGCCCTGAGCGCATCTTTCTCTTGGGGGCTGGTTCCGTCCGCCTGGGCTCAGGACGGCGTGGTAACCGCCGAGGCGCCCATCGTGGCGGGCAACGCCGTACTGGCCAAGCAACGCGCCCTGGGCGACGCCTTTCGCCAGGCCACCGAGCGCGCTTTTGCGACGCTGATCGCGGAGAACGGCGAGTCCAGCGCGCCCTTGTCGCCCGCCCTGATCCAGCTCAAGGCGAGCCTCGCCACCCTTGGCCAACGTTTCGTGCGCAGCTACCGCGTGCTGGAGCAGGACGAGAGCGCGGGGAAGCTCCGCCTGCAGATCGAGGCTGAAGTTGACTTGGCCCTTTTGCGCCGAGAAATGGATCGCGCCCGCGGGACCGGCGGCGGGGGCGGGGTTCCGGCCGCGCCGGTGGCTCCCTTCCTGGTAGGCGGGGCGGTTCCCGCTGAGCTGCGCCTGGTCGCCGTGAACGCATTCGTCGCCGCGGGTGCGCGGGCCCAGGCGTCGCCCGCCATCGACGAGGCCACCCTGACGGCTGCCGCGGCGGGGAAGGGGAGTCACGCCATCCTGCTGACCGCCTCGGCCTCACCCGAGGGCGCGATTCGCGGGACCAACCGCGTCTCCGTGCGCTGCGAGCTGCGCGCGCGCGTGGTCCCGGCCGCCTCGGGCCCCAAACTTGAGCGCAGCCAGGAGGAACGGGGATTCGCGGCTGACGAGACGGCCGCCCGCATGGCGTGTTGGGAGCGCGTGACCCGCGCATTGGCGCGTGAGGTGGTGGCCACGTTCAAGCCCGCGCCCGGTTCCACGCGCCACGTGTCCTTGAGCCTGGATTTGCCCGATCCCTCCGCCCTCGCGGCGGTGGTCCAGGCCATCAAACGCTTGGGCGCCGTGTCGGCCACCGAAGTCCGCCACGTCACCGTCCAGGGCGCGGAGATCCGCCTCTTCACCCGCATGAGCGGCCCGGTCATCGCCAGCGGCCTGGCACGCGAGTTGGCGGGGCGCCTCGCCCTGACCACCACCAAGCCGGCCACCGACGACCATGTCTGGCTTCAAGTCCGCGCCCCGGAAGTGGGTGATGCGGCCAACCCCGAGCCTTCGCCATGAAAACCCGACACCTTTTCATCCTTGCCCTTGCGAGCTGTCTGGGCGGTTGCGCCACCTGGTCTCGCCAGCCCGCGGCAGCCTTTCGCGTGGACTGCAACGTTCCCGAAGCGGCGGTGCTGCTCGACGACGTGATGATGGGCCGCGTGTCCCAGTGGTCCGCCGCGGATCGCTTCATCAAGCCGGGCTTCTACCGGGTCGAGCTGCGTCACCCCGGGTTCTACCCTTACTTCACCGAGATCACCGTCGACGAAGGCGGCGCGGCCTTGGTCAAGGCCGAGCTGCACCCGCTGGTCGAGTAGGTCTCCCCGCGCTCAGGCGGTCGGGGCGTCGAACTCGATCCTGACCGGGACCTTGTGAGGCGCCAGTCGCTTGGCACAGTGGTCGAGTATGTCCTTGGGCGTGCAGCGGCCATCTCGCCTCACCCGCGCCACCACGTGGGCGCTGCCGTGCTCGTCGTATTCCACGCGCGCCTCAGCGGTGCGCACCTTGGCGAAAGCCTCCAGGCAACCCTCCACCTCGCCGAGGGCCACGCGCCGTCCGTCGATCTTGACCAGATCGTCCTCGCGCCCTGCCAGCGTCAGTCGCCCCTTAGCGTCGAGTGAACCCAAGTCGCCGGTGCGCAGCCAACCATCGCTGGCGACCCGACCCACGGGGACCGGCCCGCGGGCGCGTAGGCCGGGCACGTAGGTGGTGGCCACGCCGGGGCCGCGCACCCAGAGCGGCCGTGCCTGCGCCTCCGCGCCTTCGTCCACGCGCAGCTCCAGGCCAGCCAAGGGCTTGCCCACCGTGGCCGGGAATTCGCCCGTATGCTCAAGGGCGACGGGGCCGGTCTCGAGTGCGTGGTAGCAGTTGCACAGCTTGGCTCGAAAGCGTCGGGTGAAGGCCTGGGCCACGGCGGGCGGCAGCGGGGCTCCGGAGCTGAGCAGGCGTGGGGCGTGCTTCTCGAAGGGCCGGGCAGTGGAGATGCGGGCCAGCGTGGCGTAGAAAGCGGGCGCGGCCGCAAAAAGATCGATGCGCTGGCCGGTCATCAGCTTGAGCAGATTGGGATTGGTGGTGTGGTCTTCGAGAAAGAGCGTCGCCCCGCGGGCCAGGGCCTGACACAGCCCCAGGTCAAAGCCCTGGCTCGAATCCAGCGGGGCCGAGCACAGCACGTGGGAGTGCCCGTCCAGCCCCAGCGCATCGCCGAGCGCCGCCCCGATGCCGCACAATTGCGTTCGCCCGCGCACCACGCCCTTGGGATCTCCGCCCGAATCCAGGGCGATGAGGACCACCTCCGGGCGTTCGCTGGACGGCAACGTAATGGGCCGCCGCGGAAACACGGCACAGCTCAGCAGGGTGCCCTGGATGCGGCGTCGACTCTCGGGCAGCAGGCGCGGGGTCAGAGCCGCGCGACCCAGGCGCAGGGTGCCACTCGGGGCGGCCAGTGGATCCACGGCGTTGGGTCGGGTGACCAGGCCGCGCAGCGGTGCGGCCTCGAAGATCATGTCCAGATCACGGCCGCCCGTGGTGGGGTCGATGGGCACGGGTACCGCGTCGAGCTTGGAGAGTGCCAGCAGGAGCACCACCGACTCGGGCACGTTGCCCACCATCAGGCCCACCCAGTCTCCCGCGGCGATGCCGAAACCTGCCAGCTCCCGCGCACGGCGCTCCACGCGATGGTGCAGACCCAGCCAGGATAGGTAGGTGTCGCCGTGGACGAGCGCATGTCGACTGCCCGCGCCGTCGGCGCGGCCACTGTCCATGGCTTCTTCCAGCCACTCGAACAGCAACGACATGGAAACAAGCAATTTACCGTTGTTCGTGGCTGCAAGGGTAGGGCGATGTAGACCTGCCCAGCCAGGAGCCCAACGGGGCTCGCCCAACGCCCCCCGGGCCCCCGGGGTGCGCGCGGTGAAGGCCGCCCGCGCACAGGGTTGGATATGTGGTTGGGGGTGCAAAAGAGGCCCCCGCCTTTACGGAGAGCCAGACCTGTCCTAACCTGATTGGCCACTTGTCACGGCCTCCGATCAAACGGGGCGATCCGATCACGGACAGCGACCACGTCCGAGCCAAGACGGTCGTCACGAGCATAAACAACATCGCGGACCGGGCTCCCACCAAGGAGGCCTGCCTGGTGGTGATCTATGGCTCGGATCTGGGCCGCAAGTACAACCTCGAGGCGGCGAGCGTCGTGGTGGGGCGGTCCTCCAAGTCCGACATCCAGATCGATCAGGAATCGGTGTCGCGCGCCCACTCGCGCATTCTCAACAGCGGCCGGCTGGTCAAGCTGCGCGATCTGGGCTCGACCAACGGCACCTACGTCAACGACGAGCTCATCGACGAGTGCACGCTCAAGGACGGCGACCAGATCAAGATCGGTCGCACGATCTTCAAGTTCCTCTCGGGCGGCAACATCGAGCGCGCCTACCACGAGGAGATCTACAGGCTGACCACCATCGATGGCCTGACCCAGATCTTCAACAAGCGCTATTTCATGGAGACCCTGGAGCGGGAGGTGGCGCGCTCACTGCGCTACCGGCGCGACATGGCCCTGGTCATGTTCGACATCGACCATTTCAAGGTCATCAACGACACGCACGGCCACCTGGCGGGCGATGCGGTGCTCAAGACACTGGCCTTCACCGTGAAGGATAAGATCCGGCGCGAGGATCTCTTCGCGCGCTACGGGGGCGAGGAGTTCGCCATCGTCCTGCCCGAGATCGACGGTTTCAACGCGCGCCAGTTCGCCGAGAAGATTCGGCGCATCGTGGAGACGACGGCGTTCCGCTTCGAGAACATCAAAATGGACGTCACCATCTCCATGGGCGTGGCCACGCTCGATGCGGACGTGACCGATGCGGCCGTGCTGATCAAGCGCGCCGACGAGCGGCTCTACGAGGCCAAGAACTCCGGGCGCAACTGCGTGAAGGGCTGAGCGTCGAACCCGTGTCGCGCGCGTCGCGCCAGCGCGTCCCGGGATTGCGGCTTTGACCCTCCGCCGCAGGCTGCGGTACTGTTACCGGGCCTTCCGGTCCTCCTCACGAGAGCCTGCATGACTTCAGGAAAAGCGCGCCTGGGATTTCTGATACTGGCGGTCCTCCTGGCCCTGGCGCCTCGGGCGCAGGCCCAGACCGACTCGACCAAGCAGGAGGCGAAGCTGCACTACGAGAAGGCCACCCGGCTTTACGACGTGGGTAAGTACGGCGAGGCCATCCAGGAGTACGAGGCGGCCTACTTGCTCATCGAGGATCCGGCGCTCCTGTACAACATCGGCCAGGCCTATCGCCTGTGGGACAAGCCCGAGGAAGCGGTGCGTGCCTACAAGAACTACTTGCGCAAGCGCCCCGACGCGCCGATTCGGGCCGACGTGGAGAAGCGCATCTCCGAGTTGGAGAGGATCGTCGAGGAACGCCGACGCGCGCTCACCCCTCCGCCGGCCGTGACGACTCCCTCGTCGGGCGTGCCTCCCGCCGCGGAACCCTCTCCGGCTGCGGCGCCCGCGCCGGTGACGCCGGCCGCCCCTTCCGCCGCGACGCCCCCGGCG
>JAEXQJ010000260.1 GCA_023438785.1 Pseudomonadota bacterium | reverse complement strand
GATCGGCCAGGTCTGCCGCCGCGCCACCCTCCTGGAGGAGACATGGACGACAGCGGAGGACTGATGCCCCGGCCAGGGTTCTCTCGATTCAAGGCAGTGGGCCAGTTCTTCGCGGGCCTGTTGCGCGGCCGGCCGCGCATTGTCTTCGTCGAGGTGACCCTGCGTTGCAATGCCCGCTGCGATTTCTGTTCCTATTGGCGGGACACGCGCGTGCACGAGCTGGCGGATTACGCGCCGGTGGTTCGGCATTTCGACCCGGTGGCGGTCACGCTCACGGGGGGCGAGCCTCTCTTGCGCGCCGACCTCCGCGAGCTGGTGCGCGGGATCAAGGCCACGGGCAACCGTTTCGTTTCTGTCCTCAGCAACGGGGCCTTGCTCACCCGCGAGCGCGCGCAGGACCTGCGCGAGGCCGGTCTGGACGGCCTTTCCATTTCGCTCAATTACCTAGACGAGAGACAGGACGAGGAGCGGCAGCTCAAGGGCCTCTTTCGCCACCTGGCCGCGCTCGTGCCCCGGTTGGCCGACCTGGGGTTCGCTCGTCTCAACCTCAACACCGTGCTCCTGGCCACCAACCTGGACCAGATCCTGCCGCTGGTGGCGCGGGCCCGCGAATGGGGGGTGGGGCTGAGCGTGTCGTGCTACTCGCCCCACAAGGCCGGAGACGAGCGCTTCGTGGTCGGGCCCCGGCATGAGACGCGGCTGCGCGAGGTCGTCGACGGACTCATTCAGGCGCGACGGCACGACCACGTGGTGAGCAACACCGAGTGGTATCTGCGCCGCATCCCCGACTATTACCGCACGGGATCGCTGTCCGGCTGTCCGGCCGGCCGTCGCAGCGTCCACGTCACCCCCGACGGCATGGTCAAACCGTGCCCCGATCTGCCGTCCCAGGGGCCTTGGGACGAATACAGCACCCGTCACGCCCCACGCCTGGACTGCGACGTCTGTTGGTACGCCTGTCGCGGCGAGGTGCAGGCGCCCATGGACCTGCGCCACATGGTGAGCTTGGGCAGGTTCCGCGGGCGCAAATCAGCGTAGCGATCCACGTCCCGCTGCGCGGCGAGGGGCTACCCGTTCACGCCGTCCGCGTCTTTGGCCAGGGCTTCGTCCTTGGTGGGCAGGAGGTACTCGAGCCCGTGCTTGCGCATCCGGTAGTAGAGGGTCGAGCGGTTGATGCCCAAGGCGCGAGCGGCGTGGGCGATGTTGCCTTGGGCTCGATCCACGGCCGAGACGATCTCGTTGCGTTCCTGTTCCGACAGGCGCCTGTACAACGAGCGACCGCTGTCGACGGGGCCGCTGCCGCTCTCTGTGACGACGGCGCTGGGCGCGGCGCTGTTGGCGCGGCGGGTGCCGAAATCCAGATCAGCGGCGGTCAGGGTGTTGCCCGTGGCCAGGATGAGGGCGCGCTCGATGACGTTCTCCAACTCGCGCACGTTGCCGGGCCAGGGATAGCTGGACAGCATGGCGGTGGCTTGGGCGTCCGCACCACGCACGAACTTGCCGGTGGATTGGGCGTACTTCTGCACGAAGTGTTCGACCAGCAGGGGAATGTCGTTGGTGCGGTCGCGCAGGGGCGGCAACGTGATGGGGAAGACGTTGAGGCGGTAGTACAGGTCCTCGCGGAACTTGCCCTCGCCGATCAGGCGTTCCAGATCGCGGTGGGTCGCGGAGATCACGCGCACGTCGACCTTGATGGTCTCGGAGCCACCCACCCGCTCGAACTCGCGCTCCTGTAGGACGCGCAGCAGCTTGACCTGCACGTCCAGCGGCAGATCGCCCACCTCGTCGAGGAACAGGGTGCCGCCGTCGGCCAGCTCGAAGCGGCCGGGGCGCCGGGCCACCGCGCCGGTGAAGGCGCCTTTCTCGTGGCCGAAGAGCTCGGACTCCAGCACGCCCGGGGCCAGGGCGGCGCAGTTCACACGCACGAAGGGCCGGCTCTCGCGCGGGCTGTTGATGTGGATGGCGCGCGCGACCATCTCCTTGCCGGTGCCGGTTTCGCCGCGCAGGAGCACGGTTGCCGCGGTCTGCGCGACCTGCTCCACCTTGGTCAGCACCTGACGCAGCGAGGGTGACTCGCCCACGATGGCGCCGAAGTTGAACGCACTGTCCGCCTCGCGCGACAGGACGCGCGCGTACTGGGAGAGCTGCTCCAGAAGGCGGCGGTTCTCGCGCAGCAGGTGATAGCGCTCGATGGCTTGCACCAGGATGCCGCGCAGTTCCTTGCTGTCCCAGGGCTTAGTCACGTAGCGGTAGATGCGGCCCAGGTTGATGGACTCGATGAGCACGTCCACGTCAGTGAAGGCGGTCAGGATGATGCCCACCGCATCCGGGCGGATATCTCGGGCGGCGCGCAGCAACTCCAAGCCGGTCATGCGCGGCATGCGTTGGTCGGTGATGATGATGGCGATGTCGTGGGCGCGCAGGATGGCAAGGGCGTCGTCGGCGCCCGAGGCCAGGTGCAGGGCGAACGTCTTGCCGAACGTGAAGCGGAAGGCGTCGAGGTTGTCCGCCTCGTCGTCAACCACCAACACGGGAAACTTCGACAGTTCGATTTCACCCACCGGCATGGCGTGAACGGTAACATAAAGGTCTGGACACCACGCGCGCGGAACGACACTTGCTTTGCGGCGGCGGCTTCGCCGTGGCGATGCTGACGTTCGTCGCCTACGTGCTGTGCACCGCGCCTGGGCCCTATCTGCTCGATTCGGCCGAGCTGGCCGCGGCGACCTTCGGACTGGGGGTGGCCCACCCGCCCGGCGAGCCCACCGCCCTTCTGTGGGGCAAGCCCTTCGACCTTCTGCCCTTGGGCAACGTGGCCTTTCGCGCCGGGCTGGCCCAGGCCGTGGCCGGCGCCTGGGCAGCGCTGTTGGTCTACCTCTTGGTCCTCGAGGCGGCCGCCTGCCTCATCCCGGAGGGCAAGCTGGAGGTGCGCGCGCGTGTGTTGGTCGCCGTCGGTGCGGCCCTGATCTTCGGGTTCGCCCCGGGCGTGATCATGGCGGCCAATCGGCCCGAGGTGTACGCGCTGCAGACGGCGCTGTCACTGGGGGCCTTGTGGCTGGCCTTGCGCGCCTGGCGTACGCGTGATGCCCGGGGCGCCCTGGTGGCGGGCTTGCTCATCGGGCTCGGCGTGGCCAATCACTCGCTGCTGGCGGGGCTGGTGGGGCTGGGCGCGGTGGTGGCGGCGTTGCCGCTGCTTGCCCGGCGGGCCAACCGCGGTCTCCTCTTGGGTTATGCCGTGCTGGCCTTCGCGGCGGGCATGGCCATTCATGTCTATCTGCCCGTGCGCACGGCGGCGCTCTTCGCGGCGCCCGACCATGGGGCCGACCAGGTGCTGTGGGGGGATGCGCGCACGTGGGCCGGGATGCGCTGGGTCGTCTCGGCGCACACCTTCGTCGACAAGCAGGGCGTGGTGCAGGAGCAGTCATCGCCGGGCGATCTGCCTTTCTTGCCCATGGAAGAGCTGACCGAGGTCTTCGCCCTGCTGGCTCCGTTGGGTGCCTATCTGCTGCTGCGTCGGCGGGAAACGCGCCTGCCCGGGTTGGCGCTGTCGGTGGGCTGCGCGGGATCCTTGGCCGCGGCCTTGATCGGCGGCATGGCGCCCCTCAACCCGGACACGCGCGGCTACCTCGGTTCGGCCTTCGCGCTTTTGGCCGTGCTGTCCGGCCTGACCCTCCTGGCGGGGCTGAGCGTGTTTCGCTGGACTCGGTGGCGCCCCCTCCTGGCGGGCTTGCTGGTCGTGGGCGCGCTGACCCGCTTTCCCTCGTCGGCCACGTACCCGGGTTTGCGCGCCTCCACGGCCGGTGACGCGGCCGCGGACCAGCTGCTGGCAGAGCTGCCCCCACGCGCGGCGCTCTTCACGCACCACTTCGAGACCGGGTTCCTGGTGGGCTATCACCGTCTCGTCGAGGCCCGTCGCCCGGACGTGGCTTGGGCCCACTTGGCCTTCGCGGGTGGGCCCGGGTACGGCGCGCGGTTGAGCCTGGCCCATCCCGAGCTGGCGCCCGTTCTGCGCGCCTACCGGGATGGCAGCCTATCCATCGACATTTTGCGACAGCTCGACCAGGTGCGGTCCGTGCGCCTGGAGGCTGACGTGATGACCGCGCCCGAGCTGCGCGCGTCCCTGTACCCGTCGGGCTCGCTGTGGGCGCCCGAGCCGGGGCAGCCGGGGCAGCCGCTGGCGGGCTGGATGATCGAGCAGGCGCGTGGCGATCGGCAGGTGCGCGGCTACCTGGCCTGGCGCACGTACATCGATGCGCTGTGGGCCTGCCAGGCCGGCCAGCGCGTCCAGGCCGAGCTGCGGCTCACCGATCTGAGCCGCCTGCTGCCCGACGACCAACGTTACGAACGATTGAAGGCAACCTGCGGTGAGTCTCAGGGCGTGACCACGCGGTCGAACATGCCGCCCGCGACCAGCAGGTAAACCAGGGCCAGGCTCTTCTGGAAGTAGGGGCTGTCGTCGTAGGTGCCGCCCGCGGCCCTGGCCTCGATCCAGCGGCCGCAGAAGTCGTCCATGGTGGCCTGATCGGCGGACACGCCCGAGAGCGCCAGTCCGCCCACGAAGGCGCTGTTCTTGGCGCGCGCGTTGCCGACCGGATCGCCCTTGACCACGTTGTCCCGGATTTTCTTCAACATCGCGCTGGTCTCAGGCGTGCCGAACCACATGTAATCGGTGGCCAGGCGCCAGGGCACGCGGCACGAGTCGTAGCCGAAGTCGCAGTTGTCGCCGCCCCACAGAGCGCCGTTGGTCTGCACGCTCTCGGGGAACTCGCCGTCGCAGGCCGATTGACTCTGAATCGAAGCCAACAATTCGTAGCCGCGCGCCGCCAGGTCCTTCCAGTTCTGCGCCTTGCTCGCGTCACCCATGAAGCGCGCGAAGACCTGGAAGTAGCCCAGAGTCCAATACGACACATAGGATTTGTCGTTGATGTTGCTCGTGCCCGCGCCCAGGAACGGCTTGCCGCCCGAGGTGCCCACGTTCTTGGCCCAAATGCCGTCGATGAGAGCCAGCGCGTCGGCCTTGTAGCTGTCGCCGGGCGAGAATTTCTTGCTGGCCTGGATGAGCGCCATGGCCGCGTCCAAGTCTCCGTCGGGCGCGTTGTTGGGATCGCCGCCGCTGGGCGGACAGGTGTCGCCGGAGGTCCATGCCATGAGACCACCCGACGTGAACTTGGCGTCATAGAGGGCGCCCAGCTTTTTGCGGAAGGCGTTCAGGCCATCGAAGTCCTCCCGATCGCCGTGAGCCACGGTGAGCAGCATGCCGTAGCCGATGCCCTCGGAGCAGGTGTTGTTGTCACCGTTGCAGCCGACGATCCGCGCCAGCGAGTCGCCGCATGTGCGGAAGTGAGCCGCGTGCCACTTGTCGTACCAATCGTTGAAGACCTGGTTCACCGACTGGCCGTTGATGCTGGTGCAGGCGAAGCC
>JAEXQJ010000249.1 GCA_023438785.1 Pseudomonadota bacterium | reverse complement strand
CGGCAGACCTGGCCGATCAGCGCGGCCAGGCGCGCCGCCACGACCTCACCGCGATGGTGGGCAAGCACGGTAGCGCGCCCCGCCCGGCCCATCCGCAGGCGCATCTCGCGATCGCCGAGCAAGACGGCGATGCGGTCGGCGAAGATCGCCGGATTGTCTGGGTCCACCAGGAAGCCGTGCTCGCCCTCGCGCACCACCTCGGCCATGCCGCCTACGTCGGAGACCACCACCGGGCGTTCCATGGCCATGGCCTCCAGGATGGCGTTGGAGGACAGCTCGATGGATTGGCGGTGCGACGTCAGCACCACCACGTCACAGCTCGCGTAAAAGGACTCCACGTCGTCCACGTGGCCCAGGAACAGCACCCGATCGTCGAGGCCCAGCGCCCCGAAGTGGCGACGAAAATGCGCGCGCCAGGCGAACTCGCCCGCCACCAGCACGCGCACGCCGGGCACGCGCTGGACCAACAGGCGCGTCACCTCAGCCAGGGAGTCGAGCCCCTTCTCGTAGGTCGGCCGCGCCGCCAAGCCCACCACCGGCGACGTGGCGTCCAGACCCAGCTCGTCGAGCACGCGCGGCCGCACGCGTGCCGGATCGAAACGCCGCTCGTCCACCCCGTTGGGCACCACGGCGGTCGGCACGTGAAGCAAGTCCTGCAGGATGGCGCTGCCCGCGCGGCTGTTGGTGACCAGGAGATCGGGCCGGATGAGCCGGGCCACGTAACGCACGGCCGCGAAGTGGGTGCGGCGGGCCGGGCGACTGCCCGTGCGCCAGATGACCGGGACGTGCAAACGGCGCCCGACCGCGCTGCCCAAGGCCCAACCAAAGGCGCGGCTGGCAAACACCGCATCCACGCCACGTGCGCGCCCCAGGGCGATGAGCTTGCGCCGCAGGCGAAAATAGCTCCTCACATAGCCCGCGCCCCGGCCCACCTGGCCAAGCGGCGACGGCGGCCGCGCCATGGCCTTGGGAAACTCGGGACAGAAGACATAGTCGCTGAGGCCGGCCGCCTCGAGCTCTCTGCCAATCACCGGTCCGGGGCCGACCACGGGCACCACATCCACTCCGAAGCGCGGCAATTGGCGCATGTGCAGAACGCCCTGCCGCTCCGCGCCTCCAAAGCCCTCTGCCGGCAGGACATACATGAGGCGCAGGCGGGGATTCGCCGGATCCCCTGCGGCTGGCTGGCGACGACCTGACCCCAAGAGCACCCTCGTGGTTTGGATGACCGACGTCCAATGGCTGTGCCGCGCGTTGCTTGCGTACCACCGCCGGCGACGCCCACAGGTTGCGGCGCGAACCGCACACCGGCTCACTCGGCGACGTCTACGCGGCCTCTTCCGTGTGCTCGTGTCCGTCGTAGCGGAGCATGCGCGGCCGCTCGTTGATGACCGTGCGCAGGTTGACCGGACGGCGCCAGATGCGCTGGAGCGCCTCCAGGGTAGCGCTGGCGTGGTCGTGATGCAGGTCCACGCCTTCGTGGCGATGGTCGAGCAGCAACTCGCCGCGGTTGGCGTAGTTCGAATCCTCGACGAAGATGAAGGGCTCGCCGAAGTTGGTGAGCTGGAAGAGGATCTTCTTCTTGATGCTCTCGAACTCACGCGAGTCGATTTCGTAATTGCCGCTGCGCTCGCTCTTGGCGAAAGAGAAGAACTGCTGCTCGGCACAGAACTCGGCCGTGAAGTACTCGTCGATGAAGGTCACGTCGTTGCACAGTCGACGCACCTCGAAGATCTTCTGCCGCCCCAGACCCAGGTGCGTGTCCCAGGTACGCCGCGCCTCGTAATCGTCGCACTCGTTCCATTCCTTGCCGAAGCGGCCCTTGTCCCAACGCTCCTCGATGTGGCGCAAAAGGGCCAGCCCCACCTTGTACGGGTTGAACTGTCCGGGCGCCGACGCCAGCACGCCCGCGTTGTGGTCGGCGTAATCCACCACCTCGGCGGCCTTGAGCACCTTCTCGGTCATCAGCTTGCTGTGCCAGTAGCTGGCCCAACCTTCGTTGAGCACCTTGGTCTGTCGCTGGGGCGCGAAGTAGTAGGCCTCCTCGCGCACGGTGGACAGGATGTCGCGCTCCCAGGTCTCCAGGGGCGCGTATTGCAGGAGGAATTGCAGCACATCGCGCTCGGGCTGGCGAGGCGTCTTGCGCGGCTTGTCCCGCTCGCTCTCCATCCGGCGGCGCTGCCTGGCCAGGAAGTCCGGCGGGTTGATGAAGTTGTCCATGTAGCTCTTGGCGCGCAGCCTGGGCAGCTCGGTGATGGGCGGCGGCTCATCGGGCTCGGGCTCGGGCGGCCCCTGGCGCACGATGAAGGGCGACATGGGATCAATGAGGTTCTCCAAACACAAACAGGAATCGATGAAGGTCTCGACCTTCTCCAGCCCCAGCCGCTCCACGTGCCGCCGCAGACGCGTGGCGTGGTTGGCCATCTCGTCGATCATGCGGCGGTTGGTCTTGGAGAAGTAGTAGTTGTTCTTGAAGAAGTCCACGTGCCCCAGCACGTGCGCGATGACCATCTTCTGATCGACCAGCGAATTGCCCTCCAGGAGGTACGCGTAGGCCGGGTTGTTGTTGATGACCATCTCGTAGATCTGCGACAGGCCGTACACGTGGCTCTTGGTCAACTGGTCGAACGCCATGCCGAAGCGCCAATGCGGGTAGCGCACCGGGAAGCCACCCAGGGCGGCCACCTCCTGCATGCGCTTGTAGTCCAGGATCTCGAAGCTGACGTCCCAGAAATCCAGGCCGTAGGCGCGGGCGTAGCCCTCAATCTCGCGCTGGATATTGTGTAGGTAGGTGGGCAGGTGCGACTTGCGATGCGGCACGCTCATTTGCCCTTCCCCAAGAAGGCCCGGATGGAATCGGTGATGCCGTCCTTGCTCTTGATCTCGGAAGTGACCAGCAATTCCTCCTCCGGGAAGTGCTCTTTCAAATCCTTGATGAACTGCCCCGTGCCGTACGGGCTCTCGACCTGGCCGTAACAGAAGAGGTTCACGTGCGGCAGGATCTCCTTCTTGAGGATCTCCACGCAGGTGCCCGTGTCATCAGAGGACCAGTTGTCCCCGTCGGAGAACTGGAAGGGGTAGATGTTCCACTCGGACGGCGGGAACTGCTCGGCGATCATCTTCGAGCACAGACGGTAGGCGCTGGAGATCATGGTTCCGCCCGACTCGCGCGTGCGGAAAAAGGTGTCGCGGTCCACCTCGCGTGCCGTGGCGTCGTGAATGATGTAGCGCGACTCCAAGCCGTCGTACTGCGAGCGCAACCAGGTGTCGATCCAGAAGGACTCGATGCGTACGATCTCCTTCTGCTCGTCGCCCATGGAGCCCGAGACGTCCATGATGAAGATCATGACCGCGTTGGACTGCTTCATGGGCACGGTCTTCCATGAGCGGTAGCGTCGGTCCTCGCGCACCGGCACCACCACGGGCGCCAGCGGATCATAGGTGCCCGACATGATCTGTCGCTTGAGCGCCTGGCGGAAGGTGCGCTTGAAGTGGCGCAGTGACTC
>JAEXQJ010000245.1 GCA_023438785.1 Pseudomonadota bacterium | reverse complement strand
GGCCGGGGGGGGCCCGGACTTGGGCTCGCGGGCGGGGGGGGAAGGGGGCGTGGCGGCCTCGGGGGCTAGATCGACGGCGGGATCGGGGGGCGTGGCGGTCGCCTTCTTGTCCAGGGTTCGGGGACGGCGGAATTGCGGTCGCTGCAACAGCTTCCCGGAATCTCGCAAGCGGAATTTGGGGCACTTCGGGCGTCTTGCCTGACGTGACTGGGCGGGCCGCGACGGGCATTGCCTGGCGCCCCGTCCCCGGCCGCCCCTGCTGCGGTCACCGCTACAGGCTTTCCCGGAACGTCCAAACGGGTTCTGGCCTCTTGCGGCGTTTCGCTTGACGCGGTTGGGCGGCTTGCGGGATGGTGCGTGGTGGGTACGGGTAGGGGGTAGTCGCAGCCCGTGCCGTTGGTCCCCACTGCACAGGAGGTTGTGATGATTGTTCGTACATTGCGTGATAGCGAGTCGCTGGATTCCATCGCTGATGAGCTGCTGTTCACGGAGTCGCGGCTCAAGAGCGACGAGCTGGTGAAGGATCTCGCGGCGTCCATGACAGAGCTGATGGCCCAGGTGGATCAGGTGCGCTCGGGGCAGATCGCGGCCAGCCGGGCCGAGGTGACGGCGCAGGCCGCGGTGGCCGCGGCCGATGACCAGTTGGATGACTGGATTCGCGGATTGGACCGGGCGCTGCGGGACGTGCTGCGTGGCAACGCCGAATCGCCGCGCTACAGGCGCTACTTCTCCGCGGCGCCGTGGACGTTCGTTCGCCTGGGCCTGGAAAGCGAGATCTCGCGCGTGCGCGGCTGGGTCGAGTCACTGGCCGGCGAGCCCGAACCGGCGCTCAAGGATCTGGGCGTCAGCTTGGCCAAGCTGATCGCGCAAGGCGAGGCCGCGCTGGAGCAACGGCGCAAGGCCGCGAGCACGCGCAGCGATCATCGGGTGCGCTCCATCACCTCCATCATCGAAGAGGTCAACATGGCCCGTGGCGCCCTCTATGGCGACCTGGCCCGCAAGGCCGCCGACGCCGGCCTGCCCCTCGATTGGCCCACCCGTTTCTTCCGCCGCGCCTCGCGCGCCAAGGACGATTCGGAGGGGCAACCCGCAGCCGCCTCGGCGACGACCGCCGCGTAAGCGTCAGGCTGCACCGGACCGGGCCCCTTGCTCGGTCCGGTGGGCCGTGGCGCCGTGGCCCCATCCGGCGAAGACGTCACCGCCTGGCCCCATGGGGCTGGCGACCGCCCGGGCGCGGGTGGAACTCCGGTCTCCGCAGCCTCATCCCACTCTTAGGGGTCCGAGGCGAGTCGATCATGGCGCGAGCCACACGCAGCCTGTTGCTTCCCGAGGGGAGCGATTCCGACGAGAGCGTGGTGGCGTCCGGCGCGCGTGTCGGCGGCGGCGAGGGCAGGCCCAAGACGCGGCTCCTGGTTAGCGCTTGCCTCCTTGGGGACCTGGTTCGCTACGACGGGCAGCACAAGTACGACGCTTTCCTGGTGGAGACGCTCGGCCGCTTTGTCGAGTGGGTGCGCGTTTGCCCGGAGGTCGACTGCGGCTTGCCGACCCCGCGGCCGTCCATGCACCTGGTCGGCGATGCGCGGTCGCCCCGTCTGGTCAGCCGCACGGGCGCCGACGTGACGGAGCAGATGCAAAGCTTCATCGCGCGAAAACTGAAGGAGCTGGAGCGCATCGAGCTCTGTGGCTACGTCTGCAAGAAGGACTCGCCGAGCTCAGGGATGGCGCGCGTGAAGGTCTACGATGCCGCCGGGCAGGCGGAACGGGTCGGCGCGGGGCTCTTCACCGCGGCATTCATGGCGCGTTTCCCCAACGTGCCCGTGGAGGAGGAGGGGCGACTGCGGGATGCCCGCTTGCGCGAGTCGTTCATCGAGCGCGTCTTCTGCCGGCGGCGATGGCTCGATCTCGTCGCGGGTGGGCGGCGCCGTGGACGATTGGTCGAGTTCCACGCCGATCACAAGTACCTCTTGCTGGCGCACGGCCGCGCCCGCTATCAGGAGCTCGGGCGGCTCGTGGCGGCGGCCAAGGACCACGGGACCGAAGAGTTGTTCGCGGCCTACGAGACGGGCTTCGTCGCCATCCTCTCGCAGCCCGCCACGGTGAAGAAGGTGACCGACGTGCTCCAGCACATGGTCGGGTTCTTCAAAAAGCAGCTCTCCCCTGACGAGAAGGCCGAGTTGCTCGAGACGATCGAGGCCTATCGCGCCTCGCTGGTCCCGCTCATCGTGCCGCTCACCCTCATCAAGCACTACGTGCGCAAGTACGAGGTCGCCTATTTGGCCCGGCAGGTCTACCTGTCCCCGTATCCGGCGGAGTTGATGCTGCGTAACCACGTGTGAGCCGAGCCGCGAGATCCGAGACCCGCCCGCCTCAGACTGGAAGCGGCCACACGACCAGCACGCCGAGATCCCACACGACGTGCGCGATGATGGGCGCCGCCAGCGAGCGGGAAGCTATGCGCAGGGCTGACCAAGCGAGGCCGCAAAGAAAGGCAACCAGCAGGAGCAGCAGGCTGCCAAGTGGGAAGCAGGCCGCGGCGTAGACCGCCGAGAAGGCGGTGGCCTGGGCCACGAGGCCCCAACGGGAAGGGCCGCTGGCGCGCGTGTTCAGGGGGAGGGGACCTCGGAAGATCACCTCCTCGCACGTGGCGATGACGACGACGAGCCCGGCACGCGCCATGGGCGAGAAGCCGCCGACGTTGACGAGGGCCACCAGCGAGGCGGTCCCGGCGCGAGCACCCGGCACGAGCGGGGCAACCACAGCGTAGGCAACGTGGGTCAAGCCGAGCATCACGAGGCCCACCCCGAGCCCGGAGCTGACGGTCGCGAACGAAGGTGCGAGCAGCCTCGCCGGGATCACCCGCGTGAGCAGAGCAACGCCAGTCAGGGCAGGGCCCGTGATGGCGAACGGCACCCAGGTATCGAATCGAGCCAGCACGGCGAAGCTCAGCATCCACGCGGCGACTCCGGCGGCGAGCAGCGCCAACTCTCGCCAATGGGCCAAGGCCGTGAGCTTGAAGATCGCCGTGTCGACCTCAGGCGTTCCGCTGGTGCCTCGCCATCTGGCTGACGAGCCACTCCTCGAGCGAGACGAGGAGCGCCCCGGCGCCGTCGCCATGAGCTTCCGTTGCCAAGGCCCGTCGCGCCGCCTCGTCGAAGGATTGGAGCCGCGTGTGGCCGATGAGCTGCCAGTAGCGCTCATCTCGAGGGAGCAGGTCCTGGGTGAGCCCTCCCACGAGCTCGCGCGCCAAAGACAAATCGGTGCGCGTGACGAACCTCAACCAGAGCGCGGACAACTGCGGGGTCAAAAAAGGCAAGTCCAGCGCCACGAGGCGGCGTCCCCGTATTGCGGCAATCCGTTCGAGGATCTGGCGACCCGTCAAGGTCTCCGGCCCGGGCAGGTCGAACCAGGCGCTGCCTTGGAGCGGCAGATCCGCCGCGGCGACCAGCGCAACGACCACGTCGTCGAGAGCCACGGGTCTCGTGCGCGAGCGCAACCAGCGGGGCAAGACCATGAACGGCAGTCGCAGGGTCAAGTCGCGTACGATTTGCCAAGAGGCGCCGCCGCTGCCGATCACCATCGACGCGCGCAGCTCCAGCGCCGGCACGGAGCCCGAGCGCAGAATCTCGCCCACACGCAGCCGGCTGCTGAGGTGCTCCGAGGGCAGCCCCCGCGGCGCGGGCCCGCCCAGGTAGATGATTCGCTCAAGGCCGGCCTTCGCCGCTGCTGCGGCGAAGTTCTGGGCTGCACGAAGCTCGACCTCTCGGAAGCTGGCGTGCCCTTGGCCCATGCTGTGGACCAGGTAGTAAGCAGCCTTCACTCCTTCCAGCGCCGGAGCGAGAGACTCGGCCTGGAGGAGATCGCAGGTCTTCCAGTCGACGCCGGCACTCGTCCGGGCCACGGGATGGCGGCTGGCCGCCACGACGCTCCAGCCGCGGGCTCGCAAGGCGGGCACGAGCGCCCGGCCGATGAAGCCGGTCGCTCCGGTCACCAAGGCCCTTCGCTCACCCTGCATGAGAGCGAGCCGGTCCTTTCTGCAGAATGTGCGTCGGCAACCGCACGACCCTCCTCATCCAGTGTGACCAGCCGATGCGGACGAGGCACGTCGCCGTCCGTCAGAGGGCACGCGAGAGCTGCCGAGAAGGCAGGGCGCCGACCGACTGCGGAGGACTACCTGGCCTTCGCATCGCCGTAGAACGTCCCGCGCCCGTGCGTGCCCACGTACACGCGCCCGAACTTCTTGGGGTCGCCGCTGATTTGCAGGACCAGGCCCCATTGGTGTTGGTCGTCGTTGATGCGCAGCCAGGTGGCGCCGGCGTCGGTGGAGCGGAAGATGCCGCGTTGGCCCTGCACGGTGCCGACCATGTACAGGGTGGCCAGGGACGCGCGCGGGGCGGGCTTGCCGAAGCCGAAGGCGTGCAACTGCTCGACGGCCGGGAGGCGCTCGAAATCCTTGCCGGCGGAATGGTAGAGGCCGTCGTGAGCGGCGAGCCAGATGTCGCCCTCGCGGCCGGGCGTGGCGTACAGGCGATCCTGACCGCCGCGATCGTCACCGCGATCGGTGCGGTTGTCCTGGCCGCTGGTACCGCGGCTGGGCAGGCCGCCGGGCAACACCAGCGGGCGCTCGGTGAAGTGGGCCGCGCCATCCGTGCTCTCGAACAGCTTGCCCTCGAAGAGCTGCATTCCGTAGAAGCGCCTGGGGTTCACGCGATCCGCGACCACGCGCACGTCCTTGGGCACGCCGGCGCACGCGGTCCACGTGGTGCCCTTGTCGGTGGTGACGAAGGGGACGTTGCCCCGTGGCGACCACACCCAGGTGGCGCCATCCGCCGACACGGCCACCGCGCCCTCGGTGGCCTTGAGATCGGGAACCGACGACGGCTGGTCCCAGGTCTTGCCGCCGTCCAGTGAATAGCCGAGGTTCTTGCCCTTGCGGCCCTGGCCCATGCGCACGATCACCTCGGGCTTGAGATCGCCACCGGTCACGCTTTGCGTGTGGCTGAGGAAAGGAACCTTGGGGTTGCCGCTGGCGGGTCGGTCCAGATCCCAGTGCACGAACCCCGAGTAGTCGCCCACGCCGGTGATGAGCTGCGCGCCCTTGGTGGGGCTGTAAAGAGAGAGCGCCACCGTCTCCTCGATGCCCGGGCTCATGACCTGCCAGTGGGTGGGCTTGCCCTTGTCCGCGTTGCCTAGATCGAAGGTCTCCCAGCCCCCGTAGCCGGTGGTGAATAGGGCATGGTTCGGATTGGCTGGATCGATCTCCACGTCGAACATCCAGTGCAGCTCGGTGTCCTTGGTGTAGGGCGCCAGCTTGTAGTCGAAGATGGCGCCGCTATCGAACACGGGGCGCCAGGTGATGCCGCCGTCGGTGCTGCGGAAGAATTCCTCACCGCCGGGGTAGTGGAAGGGCGTGGCGACGAGGGCCCTGGGGTTGTGGGCGTCCACGGCGACGGCGGCGTAGCCGAACTTGCGTTCCGGGTTGGGCTTGTCCGGCGTGATGTCGGTCCACGTGCCCGCGCGCGTGTCCAGCTTCCAGATGCCGCCGTCATCCATGGGCATGGGGCCGGGGTCGGTGCCGTAGCTGATGAAGAGGTGGCCATCCGAGCCCAGCACCCCGTGATTGGGGCGATAGGCGGTGGGCTGACCGGGGATGACCCTCCAGGTGTTGCCGCCGTCGTCGCTGCGGTAGACGCCTGGCTTGCCCATGACCGCCACGCCGGCGAACAGTGTCTGGCTCGCCTTGCCCTTGCTGCCGCTCGTCGGGTCGAAGACCACGAACACGATGGAGCTGCGGCCGCCTCCCCTCCACTTGGGCAGCTTGGCCTCTTCGGCCGACAACTGCAGCACGTCCTTGGGGAAGCTCTCCACCTTTGACCAGGTCACCGCGCCATCGTTGCTCTTCCAAAGGCCCGCGTAGCGCGTGCCCAGGAAGAGGATGCGGCCATCGTTGGGGTCCACGGCCATGCGCTCGCCGTTGCCGCGCCCCGCCTCGTTGCCGCCGAACTTGATGGGCACATTCGTGCGCAGGAAGGTGTGGCCCTGGTCCGATGAACGCAGGATGGCGCCATCGGGGACCTCGGGGGCCGTGTACGTGCCGCAGGCCAGATAGACCTTCTTCGCATCCGAGGGGTCCACGGCGATGCTCTCCACCCCCATTAGATTGAGGTCCGCGTAGGGCATCCAGTCGAGCATGGGTTCCCACTTGTGGGTCTTCGCACTGCGACGGTAGGCGCCGCCCATGTCCGTGCGCGCGTACACGACGTCCTTGGCCGTGGGGTGGAACACGAATCCGTCCACGAAGCCGCCGCCCACGATTTGGACGCTCTTCCAGGTGTAGGGCACCGAGGCTGGCGCATCCGCGGCAAGCGCGGGGGCCGCGGAGAGCGTCAGGATGCACAGGGCAGAGCGAAGTGGGGTCATGCGGATCCTTTCATCGGCGAACAAAGCACGAATGGTCCGGGGAACGGAAG
>JAEXQJ010000196.1 GCA_023438785.1 Pseudomonadota bacterium | reverse complement strand
GCATCGAAGTAGCGCTCGGCGGCCTGGTGGAGCATGAACGCCGCGTGCGAGCGGATGCCCGCGGAAATGAAGTAGCTCGCGCCCCGCACGAACCTGCTCGCACTGTCGAACCAATAGCGGAAGTTCTTCTCGGCGATCTGCAGCCGCTCCACCGCGTTCAGGGTCCGCGCCTGAGGCAACACGCCTCGGCCCGAGTCGTACAGGATGATGCCTTCCTTGACGATGTCGCTGAAGAAGAACTGCCCAATACGCACCTGCGCGGACACAAATCGAAAGTCGTGCACGAACAAGCTGACCGGCGTGCGCCCCGCCATGGGCCGCACCTTCCTCGTGATGCGGTTCCAGAGCGCATCGTCCTCGGCCACCTCCTCGCTCGCCACGACCACCAGCAGGTCGAAGTCGCTGTAGTACCCATTGGCCAAATCCTCCACCCAATCCCCCCGCGCGTGGCTGCCGAACAGAATGATCAGCTCCACGTCCACGGTCTGTTGAATGAACGCAGCGATCTGGCGAAGCTGCGCGATTTTGCGTGGGGGTAGATGGTCCAGGTCGGTCTTCATCGCGGGCCGGAATCTAGCACGCGGTGCGCGGTCCCAGGATCACTTGCCATCGCAGCCCCGATGCCACACGCCCGAAGTCACGCATGACGAGTCGCCGCCGCGCAGGCGCCAAAGACCCGTCCGCGCCGCACAGGCATCGCCCCCATGTCTCACTTGCGAAGGAAGCCCCACTTCGGACTGGGCTTTCGCGGTCCTCCGCCCGAGACATCGTCAATCAGCCGGCAAGGTGTCAGGCGCGGCGTCGTCTGCGCCCGCGTCTCCAGGTGGCTGGCACAGCTTCAAGCACGGTTGCTCCGCGCAGAGGCGCTGGAGGTGGGGGCGCAGATCGAAAAGGACAATCGACTTCTGCGCAACGTCGTCGAACACCTCGTAGAAGACTCCGCCAGCGAGCAGTTGAACACCGAGGGTCAGGTCGGTCTGCCGCAGCCCTTCCGGAGCGTGCTCGGACCAAAGCGGATCGCCTATATCACGCGCCCAAAGCACCTCGCCGTTCGTTCCTAGGAGTCGTCCCTCCATAGGGTTTCCGGGATTCGATTGCCCGCCCACGTCATCTCTCAAGAACCTCACCTCGCCAATGACAATCTGATCGTTCGCATGGGAGTGGTCTCCACGCCAGTACGCATCGTCGCGGTACCCGGACATCCGTGCCTTCATAGAGGCTATGTATGGCTGGTCGGGATCGCAGATCGGACGATCCATTGAACCAGCCTCGCGACCGGCGTCGGCCACAACGCCAGCATCGACGCGCGTCCCATCGTCCCCGCAGCCTGCCGCCAAGGTGGCCACGGTTGAGACGCTCGCAATCACTCGGGTCAGCATCATAGAAGTCACCTCAACAGCCCGAGGTAGTATTGGGCGGCCCGCTCACAATCCAGCCCATACTGGATGACACCGGTACCGCTTCCCCCCATCAAATCTCGACCGTCGGCAACGTAGACGGTCTTGCCCTTCTGGGCACAGACGAGCAGCGAATGGCAATCGGCCGGATGAGCCGAACGCGCAGCACAAGATGCGGCGCTAGTGTACGCGTTCGGCGGAATCGGCGGCCGCAGTTCCCGGTAGCTCGTGTCGACCGACCCGAGGGAGCAATCGTATTCGTCCGAGAGTTCGAAAGCCGCGTGGGAAAACTCGTGTGCGAAAGTCGCGAACTTCTGCGACGACCACTGACCGGCGAGTGTCGTTACAAAAGTCCGTCCGCTGGTGTTACCTGCCGGATAATTCGCTCCATCCCCAGATGGGACTACGACTCCTGCCGCTCGGCGCCCGAGGGAACTCTTGAAGTCTATGTCGGGCATATCGGGAGCGTGGAAGGTCGTTGGATCGTCGATCAATCTCAAGCCGGGTTCCATTGTGTAGAAGAAATTGAATTTGGCCGTGTTCGAGCGCAGCACGTCGTTTTGCCACAGAGAATTGACGACGATCCGGGCGACGGCCTGCGAGAAGTCCACCTCGTTTTTGAAATCCTGGGAGCTGGAGATGATTGTCCCGTCGCGCGCTTCCAGCACGCCCGGGTGGAACAGGAGACTGAACTTGTCCTTCAGGGCGCCCGCGACGCGTATTGGCGCGATCGAGCTGCAGGTGTCCGGGGCCGGGCAAGAGAATTCCCCGCCGCGCACGCGCTGCAGAGAGATGCCGCCCGTGGTCTGCCATACGACCACGCTCCCGGTCGACGAAGCGGAGGAAAGAGAGAAGAAGCCAAGCCCATCGTCGGGCGAGTTCTCTGTGTCAATGGCCGACGCGGTACTCACGGTGAAATCGACATCAAGCGCTTTGGTGTCGCTTCGGAAGACCTGGCCCGCAATCACGGATGCGGTTCCGTCGCCGACGGTCACGTCATCTCTCCAAAAGATCGAGAACTCCTCACCCGTTTCAGAAATGTTGACCACAGGGCTGCGCTGACGGCCGCCGAGCCGTGCGTTTGCCTGGAAGGGACCAGCGGTGCTCCTACCCGTGTCGAAGGAATAGGTAGCCGCCCAGATGTTGCCACCAGCCTCGCTTCCAGCGATCACGACGCTCCCGCCCGTCCGGCTCAACGCAACGTCAGGCACGCCGGTGTGCGAGCCTAACGTCGGCACGTTGAGTACGTTCCCGAGGGGCGCAAGGCCCGAGTTGAATCGCCGCATTCGCACCGTCCCAGGCATTGGCGGGTCCGCCGGGGCGCCTGAGCTACTCGCGGAAAGCCAGGCGATGACCGTGCGCCCCGCTGCGTCCGTGGCAACTGTGGGCGACATCTGGTCACGGGTTCCGTCACTGCTCACAACGGTAGGCTCGTCACTCAACGGCCAACCAGTAGCGTCAAACGCACGAGCATAGACCTTGTAGTAGTCCGCCCCCGGCCTGGCACCATGCCAGGTCAGGACGAAGCGATGCGAATCATCCATCGCCAGGTCGAAGTATATCTGCCGGTTCAAGACCATGTCGGTCGTTTTGATCGCGAGCAGCCGGGGCCCTTCGACCATAGGCACGCCGTCCGCGTTGAACATCCGCGCACAGATGAAGGGCCCGTAGAGCCATTTGCTCTCCTCGCTCTCGATGAAGTAGTACGCACCCCATCCCACGAGAAAGGCGCCATCCGCGGCGCGGGTCACAATGGGTCGAGTTGTCCAGCGGTCCGCGTACTCTTCCTCCGTAACGCAGGGTACATCGTTAACATGTACGTCAAACTGGACCGTCCCATCCTTCGAAATCCCCTTGGCCATGATATCCCGGAATTCGCGTCGCCAGACGACAACGGCATTGCCCTCCGGGTCAACGGCCACGGTCGGCTGTGTGTCGAGGGTACTGTCCGAGACGGTGAATTCGCCGCCAGTCACGCGCGGGCTCGAAGGCAGCGGCACGATCGGCTGCTGCACGGACTCGGCTGGCGCGGCAAACGCGAGGGGTGGTACAGACTCCGACGCGGCGTAGACAACCTGTCGAACCGTCGTGCCGGCCCTGTAGTCACATTGCTGACCTCCCGGATTCGAACAGAAGCTCGCGATCTGGGCCGATAAATCGACCCGGGACAGGACAGCCCCGGAGGAGTCTCGGAGCACAATTGTCTGGACTCGGTTCGAGTAGGGAATGGAGACATATAGGTCGGAGACTTCGCCCGTCTCGCTAGAAGCGCTCGTGTCCAGTTGGCGGAGTGGCCGCGCGACCACGAACTGATCGACGATGTTGTTCGTCCCCGACCGCGCTTCCACAAGGAGATCTGTCGAGTTCTGCGCCTGCCTCACGAGCGGGACGCCCGGAGTCTCAGCCCGGATGGTGGCACTCGCAAGCGTTGCGGCACCGGAGTGGTCCAGCTTCCAGTGGAGCGCGACCGCAGCGTCCATGAACTGCTCTCGGCAGAAGATCCTCACCTCTGCCGCGGGGGACGAGGCGCCCGGAGGTGGCGCCGCCGTCGCTTGTCCGGTCAGGATGTGGTCAGCCAACGTGCCGTGGAAGCTGAGCAACAGGGGCTGTGCCTCTCCATCCCGATACACCGTGAGGGGCAGGGCCACATCAACAGCGCCCGTCGTCCCGTCCAGGATGCCGGGACCGGGCGTTGCCTCGTCACGCACAATGGGCCGAGCCCCTTGCGCAGACTCCTTTGTGACAAAGCCCGCAATGGCGGCACGCTCAAGCCTCGCCAAGGGAGGACTCATGGTGAAATCCATGGTTCCGCGGAGGGTGAGCGCCTCGCTCGATGCTCCGGCAGGGAGGGTCAGGGCATTCGCCTCTCCCGCCTCCTCCAGGAGGCAGTGGAACTCGCCGAAGGGGCCGGGAGAGGGCGGCGCATTCGGATCTGGACAACGCTCGCCCGGTCCGACAAAGCCACCTGGGCACTCCAGGCCGAAGCGAAGATTATCGACCAGGTAGTCCCCCGGGGCGTCGGAAGGAACGTTGAGGACCACGGTAACGGTGAGGTCGGAATCCTGAGCACGCAGCCTGGATCTGATCTCGGCAGGGATGTCGAACTGGATCGTCCGCCAGACCCCGAGAGGCATGCCCGTCAGCTCCACCTGCCCAACGTAGGCGTTGTAGAGCCCCTGAGACGGAATCTCCAGATAGAGCTGCACAGCGCCAATCCACTCGGGACTGGCCTGCGCCGTCGGCAGCATGAGATCGAGGTAAGCATTCGCCCCTGCATCCACGCCCAGCGATTCGATCGGACGGCTCCGGATGGCTGTGAAGCCGCGAGCACCGAGCCGGAGAGAGGACGCCCCCTCGGTGTGGGCGTCGCTGAGCCCGAAAGATGCGACGGTCCCTTGGACCACCGTCCAGTCTGCCAGCGTCTCAAAGCCGAGCACGGCCGCTCCGCCGCCAGCGGAAAGCCTGCTCGATGTGCGCTCGACCGATGAATCCACTGGCACACCATCAGTGCATGCCGGTGTCAGCAGTAGGGCGATGCTTGCTGCACAGACCTTAGCCATGTTTCGCTTCTGCATGTGATTCTCCCCTATGCGCCAGGTTCCAAAGCGCCGACCGGAGGAGATGAGACATGCTGTCCGCAGCCTTGTCAATTTGCATTAGACGCCTTGTCTCACTTGCGAAGGAAGCACCACTTCGGGCTGATCCTTCCGCGGTCCTCCGCCCGAGACATCGTCAATCAGCCGGCAAGATGTCAGGCGCGGCGTCGTCTAAGCCCGCGTCTCCAGGCGGCTAGCACAGCTTCAAGCACGGTTGCTCCGCGCAGAGGCGCTGGAGGTGCGGGCGCAGATCGAAGAGGAGAGTTGAGACGCACGCAATCACTCGGGTCAGCATCATGGAAGTCACCTCAACAGCGTCGGACTCGGCGGCCCGCTGGCAAGCTAGGCAAACCAACACGCCAGCCTGGGCCCGGGAAGCGGCGCCTGACAGGCGGGACGAAGGGACCAGGAAGGCCACGCGCCCCATCCGGCTCCGCCCGCTCACCCGGATGCGGAGGCGCGAGGCTAGAGGTACATCATCAATTCCACGCGGGCCTCGCGGTACTCCCCTGCGCCCTCCAGGACCACCCTGCCTTGGGCATGACGACCGAAGTTGATGGCTTGCCCCACGTGGTAAATCACGCCACGCCGTCTGTCGCCGAGCAGGTAGTAGTCGTACCTCACCTGCCCGTCGGTTTGGGCAAAATTCCCAAGGCGCAACGCCAGACCGCCGAAACCACCGAGGCCAATTCGGTAATAGTCGTGCAACACGGGTCCTGAGGAGACCTCGGCATCGGTCATCAGGTAGGCCAGCAGCGGCCGGCCCAGCCGAAAGGCGATGCCACCGCCGGTGTCCACGCCGCCCAGCCAACACTCCTCGCCCTGGCACCCGAACTGGCGAGCGACGTTGGCTCCGGAGCGGATCTTCCAGGCCATCTTGGGGACCCAACTGTCCCAGGCTGGCGCGGAGAGAATGTTCACGAAATCGAAGCGCTCGGGGAAGAGATAGTTCCCCCGGCGTTCATAGCGCACGCGGATCTGGCCCATCTCCAATTGTGCGTCTTCCATCATTCCGCGCGGCCGATCCAAGAAGTCCTGCAGCGCCAGGCGACAGGTCAGATCCCAGAAGAGCTCCGAGTTGGAGGGCATGGCACCCATTCCCAAGCCAATCCGCACTGGACGATGGCTGGTCTCGGGGGGTGCGGTGGACGGCATGGCGCCCGATTCCACGGGTGGCATGCCCGTGCGACCACGAAGGACCAGCAGGGCTTGTTCCTTCTCTTTGAACTCCTCGGAAGGATCCTTCGTGATCCCCTCGCGAAAGCGCATCAGCGCGTAGGCGGCGTCGATGACCAGGGCCTGCCGGGCGGGCTCCAACCCGGCGATCCGCTCTCGGGCCTTGCCGCCATTCTTGGCCAGGTCCTTGGCCATGGATCGTTCGTCCCACGACAGGCGGGACTTGCGCGCCAGCAGTTCCTCGCGCAACGAAGGACGCACGCTCCGGCCCTCCACGAGGCCGGGCACCGACAGAACGGCCCGCAGCGTCTCCACGGGCACCACCGGTCCATGCATTTGGGAGGTGAGGTGCAAATCTGGATTGGCGACCTCCAACAACTCCAGAATGAAGTAGGAGCAATTCTCGGTGGCGAAATAGTAGTTGAACCACGTCGTTCGGGCTTCCCAGGTGTGGGCGACAAGGCGCTCGCTCTGCTCGGATGACAGAGAAAGCGGGTATTCCCAAAGATCCCGGTTCTCCAGGTTCGAATATTCCTGGATCTTCATGTAATAGGGCATGACGTAGAACAGCCCATTGAACCCGCCAAACAGCCCCTTGACCGCGTAACTGAGACCATTCGCGGTATCCGCGTCCGCGGCGAAATTCACGATGTAGTCAATCAGCTTGTTGCCCTGCCCTGTCTTGCGCGTCAGGCGCAAGAAGGTGTGGCCGTACATCGACGCGGGGCTGCTGATATAGGCCGAGGAGAAGATCAGCGCCACCTTCTCCGGGGAGATGGCCTGGCGCCAGCGGGCGTAGACCGGGCACGGCTGTTCGGGAAAACGAGGCGTGCCTAACCCGAGTCTCTCCTTCAGCCAGGTCCACCGCGCGGGAAATCTGCACTGGGGATGTTGCGAAGCCTCCTCGTCTTGGGTCGGTGGCTTCGGCGGCGACGCGAAGGCATCCAAGGTGGCGAGCAGTTCGGCCTCCGGCTGCGTTTCGCCAGCTTCGCCGGCCAGGAAGAACCCGGAGCCATCGGCGCTGCTCCGAACGCCACCCATGATCGTGGAGTGGTAGTGGAGCAGCACGTGCCACATGCGCTCGTCGGCGAGCCCCAACTCCTTTGCTCGCTGCCGCGCCTCTCGCAATGCCACGTCGTCGGCCTGGGCCTGGGCCTGGGCGACGTTTGGCGACGCCGGGCCCAGGCTCACCAGGAGCACGAATAAGCAGACGTCCCAGGCCCTCCGGAAAGGGCGCTGGGACGTCGTTCTTTCTTTCGAAAGGGTCGAGCTCAACTAGCGCTTCGCGAGCGTAAGGGGCTGGCCTTCAGCGCGCGCGATGGCTCGGGCATCCGTGCAAGCGTTCGCGAGCTCCGGCGACGCCTTGATCTGCTGCTTCACCGAGACGAGCATCTCCATCGGAGTTGTCGAAGCCTTGGGGAAGATGGCTTCGAACTTCACCTGCGTCATCTTGGCGAAGGGGCTCTTCGAGGCATCCTCGCACCCGAGCAAGGTGGCGAAGGAGGCGACGAACTCACCACCGCCCGCGGCCATGTTGCTCTTCAGATCCTGGAAGTTCACCTCGGCGAAAGCCGCCTGCTCCCGCTCGGCCTTGATGACGCCGCCCGATCCGCAGTTCGACGTGCCGGACGTGATGCCAAAGGTCTGGCTGGCGAAGGTGCCGTTGGTGGTCGCGGCGAGGATCTGTTTGAAAGCAGAAGGATCCGAGCCAAAGACCACGGAACCAAGGCCGCACCCCGCGGTCCCGTACCCTTCGGCGCTGGCCGTGCCCGCAAAGAGAAGCGCCAGTCCGCCCAATCCCAGAGCTAGTTTCTTCATCGTCTTCGATCCTTCCATGTCGAGTTGTGAAACCTCCGCCCAGATCCGTTCCGTCCATGGGGGGGTGGGCGGGGGCAGGCCATTGTACAGGAAGCCGGGCCCTACGGGGCGGTAAGCCAGTCTCTTCCGGGCAGGCCGGCAACGGCCGTCAGTCGACGACGTCGTCGACGTCGACATCGACATCGACGAGGCGGTAGAGCTTGGCCTTCGTGTACAGGGTACGCAGACCTATGCCCAGGGACTGGGCGGCCAGGGTTTTGGTGCGGGCGCGCTTCAGGTGCTCGGCGATGAGCACGCGTTCCACGTCGGCCAGGGTGGCCTTGGCGGAGATGGTGATGGTGTCGGCGGCGGCAGGCGCGCCGGGTGGCCGGGGCGGCGGTGGAACGGCTCCGCTCCGCCGCAAGGCCGTGTGCTCCAGCTCTTCTAGGCCGATGGTCTCGCTCGAGGCCAGCATGGCCGCGCTCTCCACCGCGTTCTTCAGCTCGCGCACGTTGCCCGGCCAGGGCAGCTCGCTCAGCCAGCGCATGGCGGGCGGGGAGATGCCCTTGATCTTGCCGTCGTTGCGTCGATTGAAATCGGCGATGAAGGCCTCCACCAAGGCGGGAATGTCCTCGCGTCGATCGCGCAGCGGGGGCACGACGATGGTCACCACCTTGAGGCGGTAATAGAGATCCTCGCGAAACTTCTTGGCGGCGATGGCTTCTTCCAGGTTGCGGTTGGTGGCCGCCACCACGCTCAGGTCCACGTCGACCAACTCCGTGCCGCCCACGCGGCGGAAGGCGTTGCGCTCCAACACGCGCAACAACTTGGCCTGCGTGGATGGATCCAGCTCGCCGATCTCGTCCAGGAACAGGGTCCCGCGATCGGCCAGCTCGAAGAGGCCGCGCTTGCGCTCGTGCGCGCCGGTGAAGGCGCCGCGCTCGTGGCCGAAGAGCTCATTCTCCAGAAGCTCACGACCCAGGGTGGCGCAATTGATGGGCACGAACAGGTGACGCCGCCGCGGCCCGCGCGCATGCAGGGCACGCGCGATGAGCTCCTTGCCGCTGCCGCTCTCGCCCAGCAAGAGGACATTGGCCTTGTAGCGCGAGACCTTCTGGATGGTGGCGAAGACGCGCGCCATGGCCGCCGACCTGCCGACCACGCCCAGATGCTCGACCCCGGTCAAGTCGATGCTCTCGGGGCCGGCCGCGCTCTCCAGCAGGCGCTGCAGGCGGCCCGCCACCACGTCGGCCTGAAAGGGAGGCGCCAGGTAGTCCGCCGCCCCCTGCTGCATGGAATCCACCACGTCCTGCACGGAGGCCGTGGCGCCCAGCACGACCACGGGAATGGCCGGCGACTTCTCGGCCGCGCGGCGAAGCAGCACGGCCGACGACAAATCCTTGTGCCCGGCCAACACCACGGCGAACGGTCGCCGCTCCAGGGCGGCCAGCGCCTCGGTCTCGCTGGCCACGCTCTCCACGTCCGCGCCTGCATCGGCGAGCGCGCGATGAACCGGCGAGCCGCTGGCCAGGCCGACGATGAGTGCAGCCTTGCCCTCACCCCAAGTTCGGGCGCGTGCCATGCGGGGAGTATGCCGAATCGGCACGCGCGCCGCCGGCTAAAAGAAGACCCGCGGGCCCTCAGCCCGGGCGGGGTCCGCTGGACTTGGTGGCCACGTGGCGCCCCACCCGGCCGTTGCGCCGAAAGGAGCCGCCCAAGGACATGACGTAGTCACGCTGCCTACCGCTCAGGCCCACGGCACCGGCCAGGCGGGTGCCGAAGAAGCAGTTGTGACCCAGCAGCACGTCGGAGAACTTGGCGCCACTCAAATCGCAGCCCACGAACCACACCCGAATGAGGTTGGCACCTCGAAAATCACAGCCCGCGAAGCGCACGCGCTCGAAGCGCGAGCCACGCATGTCCGCACCGGAAAAATCGACCCGGTCCAGCGCTGCGTCTTCCAGGCGGGTGTTCTGCAACTGGGTCTTCTCACGCGCCGTCAAGACCTTCTCGGCGCGCTTCTTGGCGGTGCTCTTGGCGGCGATGACGCGGTCTTTGGTGGCAGGCACGGCTGAGGTCCTCCTTGCTGCTCGAACCAGAGCCAGAAGCATGCCACCCCGGAGCCCTTTCGCCAGTTCACACCCTGCCGCCGGACATGCCGTTTTGGCACGCCGATGCGGCAGTTGAGCCTGCCGTTTTGGCATGACGCAATACGCGCCGCTGTCAGCACGCGCAAGGCACGCAAAGCCACAAGCATGGCGGTGTGGCGGGCTTCCAGCGCTCCTGCTTGGCGGCGATGACCATGTCCGCCGTGGCCAACCAACCTCGCGGGCCTCCAACGCGGACGCGGGCCCCGGCTCTATACTCAGCGCGATGAAGACGTTCCTCTGCTTCGCCCTGCTGGCGGCGGCTTGCCTGACCGGACTGGCGTGTGCTTCCAACTCCGACGATGGCTCGAAGAGCGACAGCGCCGGCG
>JAEXQJ010000181.1 GCA_023438785.1 Pseudomonadota bacterium | reverse complement strand
GGCTTCGGCCGGCCCGCCGCGTTTCGCGACGACCTCCGGCCGGGCTCAGTCGCGCGGTTTGTGCGACAGGCGGCGCCGCACGCGGCTCAGCGACTCGGCGGAGATCCCCAGAATGGACGCGATCTCGTATTGCGGCAGCCGGGTCATCAGCTCGGGGTGCACACGCGCGAAGTGGCGATAGCGCGCCGCCGGTGAGGCCGCGGCCAGGGTCACGATGCGCTCGCTCATTCGGATGATCCAGCGGCGGTGGTGGATGAGCACCCAGCGGGTCACCTCGGCCGACTGCTGGGCCATGTGCTCCAACACCGGGCGGGGTATCTCGACGTATTCGGCGGGCGTGAGCGCCTCGATGGCGTACAGGCTCGGCTCCCCCTGCGCGAAGCTCTCCATGGCGGCAAAGGCGTCGCCCTCGACGAAGGCGTGCAACGTCATGCGCCTCGTGCCCGAGTGCACGACCGCGCCCATGACACCGTCGAGGAGCACGTAAAGGGGCGAAACGAGGGATTCCCGGGCGAGCACGACCGTGCGGGCGGCGACCTGTCGCGCGGCGCAGCCATTGGCCGCGGCGACCTGCAGGACCCGTCGAGTCAGCTGGGCCACTTCATCGGCAGACGGCAGACTTCCCGTCGCACACAGCTGAAAGTTGCTGGCGACCATAGACCTTGTCCTTTGCCTGGCATTTCGTCTTGGCGCAAGAGTGTAAGTCAGGAGATGCGGCGGGCCGCATCCCCTCGGCGCTCGCCGCCGGAGCGGTTTCCCCATGCTCCCGCGTACAATCGGCCGAGATGCACGCCGCGCTCCTGCTGCTCGCCCTGCTGGCAACCGACTCGGGTTACCAGCAATTGGGGCAATTGGAGCGCGAAGCCGTGGACGACGCCTTGGCCATGCGTCGCCTGGAGATCGATCCCGCCCCCGAGGGAAAGCGCGTCGGTTGGGTTTACGTGGTCAACCTGGACATCTTCCTGCCGCGCGATCGCGTGCCCCTGCTTTGGGTGAACCTCTTCCACCGCACCACGCGCGAGCAGCACATCCGCCGCGAATGCCTGCTGCAGGCGGGGGATGTGTATCGCCAGTCTCTCGCCGAGGAGACGGCACGCAACCTGAAGGATCCAGCCCTGTCCAACGTGGTGGCCGTGCTGCCCGTGAGGACCCGCGAGCCCGACGGGGTGGACGTGCTCATCGTGACCCGCGACGTGCTCAGCATTCGCCTGAACCAGGACTTCGAATTCCAAGCCGGCGAGCTCATCTACTACACGGCCTCGCTCTCGGAGAACAACCTCATGGGCTGGCGCAAGACCGCATCCATGGTCTTCGTCATGCGACAGGGTGATATGTCCTTCGGCCCCAACTACGTCGATCCTAACATCCTGGGCTCGCGTCTCAAGCTGCAGGCGGCGTTCTACTGGATCTGGGCACGCCAGTTGGGCCGCATCGCCGCCGGCCCCAGCGAGGGCACATCCTCACGCCTGCGTCTGGAATACCCGCTCTATTCGCTGGCCAGCCGCTGGGGTGCGTTCATCGACTTCAGCCACTTCGTGGGCGTGCGCCGCCAGTTCTACGGTGCCGAGTTGGCCACCATCAGCCTCGCCGACGAGGCCAGCGCCCCTTGCGGCCGCCCCGGCAGCGTGCCGGCTCAGGACGCGGCGCCTTGCGTGTACCGCGAGCGCTCGCTGGGCGGCACCTCCGGCGTGACCCGCTCGTTTCCCGGCCAGGGGGTCATCCAACGCGTCACCTTGGGCCACGAATTGAGCCTGCATCGTGCTTCACTGCCCAAGGATTTCCCGGCCGATCCCGAGCTGCGCACCCGCTTCGAAGCGCGGGTCTTGCCACGCGCCCAGCGCACCTCCATGCCGACCCTGCAATACGAGGCGTTCGCACCCCGCTACCGCGTGTACCGCGATCTCGACACCTTCGACTTCCGCGAGGACTGGCGCCTGGGGCCGCGCGCTTCACTCAAGGTCGGGCGCGCCATAGAGGCGTTGGGCTCAGACATCGGCTTCACCAGCCTGGGCGCGTGGGCCGACTGGGCCACCGACGCGGGCAACGGGCTGCAGTCCGTGAGCGCGGGTTGGCAGACGCGCCTGCATGGCACGGACATGACCGACCAAACCGTGACCGCACGCACCACCTTGGCCAGTCCCGTGCTGGCACACACGGCGCGCCTGGTGGCCTCGGGCGAGGCTGGCCTGTGCCTGGACGATCGACTCAACCACGGGTTCGCCGCGGGTGGCCAAACGGGCCTGCGCGGCTATCCCGTGGGGGCCTTCGGCGGCCCGGGCGCGCAGGCCTACTACCTGGCCCACCTGGAGGCGCGCAGCGTGGCACTCAAGGCGTGGTCCCTCCGCCTGGGCGGTCTCCTGTTCGTCGACGCGGGCCACGCCGCTGCAACACCGCGTAATCTTGAGCTTTACGGCGACGTGGGGGTGGGCCTGCGGCTCCTGATTCCGCAGCTCAACACCTACGCCCTGCGCGCCGACTGGGCGTTCCCCGTACGCCCCTTGGGCGGCACTCCCGCGGGTTGGCCGGGTCGCGCCTCGTTCGGCTTTCGCCAGGTCTTCTGAGGCGACCTCGAACCGTGGCGAACCGTGGCGACGGTGGCCGACCTCCGGGGCCGGCGGGTTGGGCACTGCATGAACTCGACAGCCGCAGATACCCCTGCTACTCTTGCGTCCTACTCGCGAGTCCCTCCGTGTTCCGGCCGTTCTATCTCTGGCGCTCCATCTGTGAGACGCGTTCGTCCGACCGAGAACCTTGGACTGTGTGTGATGCGGGGTTGGGAGGCGCGGCTTCGCCCCGTGTGTTCGTAGGGCTGAAGGACTTCTATTTGGAGACTTGAACGGGATCCGTGCCCGGCCAAGAGACCGGCGGCGGAAATCGAGACCGGAACGCAAGAGGAGAACGAAATGGGAACCAGGCTGTATGTCGGAAATCTGTCGTACAACGTCACCGAACCGGAATTGCGCGATGTCTTCGGTGAAGGCGGACGCAACGTGGTGGAGGTGAAAATCGTGCTCGACCGCGACACCGGCCGGCCACGCGGCTTCGCCTTCGTCGAGATGGGCAGCGACCAGGAGGCCTCGCAGGTCATCGAGACGCTGAATGGCCGCGAGATCCAGGGACGCCCCATCAACGTGAGCGAGGCTCGCGAGCGCGCACCGCGCGGCGGTGGCGGCGGCGGCGGCGGCTTCGGTGGTGGCCGTGGCAGTCGCGATAGTGATCGCGACCACGACCGCGGCGGCCGTCGCGGCGGAGGCTGGTAGATCAGCCCATCGACGAGTCAGAAGGGCCCCGAGCCTCGCGCTCCGGGCCCTTTCGTCGTTTCTGGACTCAAGCCAGCGAGCGCAGGCCCTCGCGGTCGACCAGGATGACCTTGCGGCCCTCGGTCTGAATGAGGCCCTTGCGCTTGAACTGCGAGAGGGTCAGCGAGACGGTTTCGCGCGTGGAGCCGATGAGGTTGGCCATTTCCTGATGCGTGATCTTGAGCCCCAGCACCAGGCCGCGCTTGTGCTCCACGCCGTGCTCCGAACCCAGGCGCAGCAGCAACTCGGCCAACTTGGACCCCACGTCTTTGAAGACCAGCTGCTCGACCTTGGTCTCCAACTCGCGACGGCGCGTGATGAGGGCGCGCACGAATTGATAGGCCACCCCCGGATTGCTCGCGAGCAGCTTGTCGACGACGGTCCGCTCCACCTCGACGGTGGAGGTGATCTCCATGGCCTCCACCATCTCCTCGCGCGGGCCACCCTCCAGAAGAGCGCTCTCGCCGAAGAAGTCGCCCGACGTGCGATAGGCCAGGGTCAGCTCCTTGCCGTCGCGGGTGACCTTGGAGATCTTCACGCGGCCGCCGGCCAGGAAGTGCAAGCCCAACGCCCGATCGCCGGGCAGGAAGATCACCTGGCGCGCCCGATAGCTCTGCATCTGAGCGGCCGACGCGAGGCGCGCCAGGGCCTCGAATGAGGCGTCGGCCAGCACGGGCGATTTGCGCAAAACCCCCAGGATCCGCTTCTCTTCCGCGTTGGCCATGGAGAATGGCTTAGCAGACTGGGCCCGAAGCGGACAAGCGATTGTCATCTAGCCTACACTTTCATTCTCACGCGGCCTACGCCGCAGCAGCCAAAGGCCGAACAGAGTCAGTCCCACCGAGGCCCCGATCAGGGCAACCGACCAGCCGCCACCGACGGCTTCGAGCCGCTCGTCCATACGGGTGTAGGACAGGATGACCAGGATCGAGTTGTTGAGAAAGTGAGCCAGCATGGCGGGCATGATGGAGCCGCTCTGCAGAGCGATGAGGGAGAGCAAAGCGCCCAGGATGCTGGCCGGCAGCACGCGCGTCGCATCCAGATGGAAGATGCCGAAGAGCAACCCGGTCAAAAGCACACTGGCCGCTGGGCTAAGCTGGCTGCGCAGCCCGCGTAGGATGGGGCCGCGAAACAGAGCCTCCTCGCACACCGCGGGCGTGAACGCGACCAGGCCAAGGGTGGCCAGCAGCCCGCGGCCGTCGATGAGCATGCGGCGCATCTGTTCGAGCACCTCCTTGGGCGCGGGATTGATCCACTGGCTGAGCGCCGACACGGCCGTCCACGCGCTGGCACCCACCAGCGCGGCCCCCAACCAGGCCCGCGCGGGCGCGTGTCGCACCCGCAGGACATCGCGCACGGGTTGACGGACCACCCACGCGAACACCACGACCAACCCCAGCATGCCGGCCCAATCGGCGACCAGCAGACCGAGCGCCAGCGCGCGACGCTCGAGAGGCAGCCACACGAAATAGAGCAGGATGAAGGCCAGCGCGTACAAGGCCATGGCCTGGCCAGCCGACGGTGGCCGCGGCGGGCGCACACGTAACGGCGAGCGCGGCCCCGGATCGACGAGGCGCTCGGAGGTGTAGATGCGCGCCGCGCCCGCCAAGGCCAGCGCGCCGTAGAGCACGGTGGAGCCGAGGGCTACGACCGCGCCTGTGGCGCCCGCTCGGCCGAGCAACAACTCGCGCGCTAGCAGGGTCATGTTCATAACCGGTGTCCACGCCGCCAGACCCGTCAGAGGGAATTCGCCCAGCGCGCCCGCCACCGCCGGGGCCAGCGCCACAACGTACACGGGCATGAGCAGGTTCTGCGCGTCCTTGGAGTTGCGGGCCAGCGCGCCCAAGGCCACGAAGGCGCAGGCAAAGAGAAAGGCCGACGGAAAGATGACCAGCGTGGCGGCCAGCAGACGGGTCCACGGAATGGGCACGGTGGCCGCGGGCTCGGCGATTTTGGCCGCCTGGATCAGGGTGGCCGACAGCGAAGCCAAGTTGATGAGCCCGCTCGCCGCGGCCAGCAGGCCCACGGCCAGCACCTTGCCGAGCAAGAGATCGAAGCGACAAATGGGTGAGCTGAGGATGGTTTCCAACGTGCCGCGCTCGCGCTCCCCCGCCGTCACGTCGACGGCCGGATAGAAGGCACCCATGAGGACCATGAGCACGAGCAAGAGCGGCAAGGCCTTGGAGAGCAGATAGCCCCCCACCTGCACCTCGGGCGCGACAGAGTGTCGCGCGACCGAGAAGCGGGGCGCGCAGTTTGCCGGCCGTAGAGAGGCTAGGCGTTCCTGCACACGATCCGCGGCCTGGCGTGAATCGTCGCGGCTGGCGTCGAACAGGATCTCCGCGTGTCCCGCGCCGCCCAGCCGAACCAGGGCGTCCAGGCGCCCGCGTTGCACGTCTGCCGTATCGCCCGCCACCAGCGTGAGCTCGGCAGGCTGCCCAGCCAGCAGCGCCTGGACGGCCTGGCGATCGGGGACTGTCCCGTCGCTCACGGCGACCCGCGAGGGGCGCGCCTGCCGGGCCTGCTCGCGCCAGGCGGAGGTCTGAACGGCGAGCAGCGACAGCAGGGGATACACGACCAGCGGGAAGAGCACCATGATGGCCAGGGTGCGGCGATCGCGCAGGGTCTCGCGCAGCTCCTTGCCGAACGACAGACCCACGTGGCGCAGGTTCATGGCCGGCCCTCCTCCGACGTGGCGTGCGCGTCCACCAGACGCAGGAAGGCCTCCTCCAGGGTGGCCGTGTGGGACTCGGCGCGGATGCCCGCCGGGGTTCCCTCGCGCAGCAGGCGTCCGCGGAACAGCAGGCCGATGCGGTCGCACAGCAATTCCGCCTCGGCCAGGTAGTGGGTCGAGAAGACGATGGCCTTGCCGCGCTCTCGCTCGGCGCGCACGAATTCACGCAGGAAGCGGGTGGCCAACACGTCGAGACCACTGGTGGGCTCGTCGAGAATGAGGGCCGGCGGATCGTGCACCACCGCCCGCGCCACCGACACGCGCTGCCTCTCCCCGGTGGACAGGACTTCACAGCGCCGATCGAGCACGCCCTCGAAAGCCAAGGTGCGGGCCAGGCAAGCGATGCGCGAGCCCACCTCGGTCGACGACAGCCCGTGCAGGCGGCCGAAGTAGGTCAGCACCTCGCGCGGCGTGAGGCGGGCATACAGGCCCGTGCTGCCGCTCAGGAATCCCAAGCGCGCCTTGGCCGCTTCGCGGCGCGCATCGAGGCCGTCCACCCACGCCCGTCCGCCCGACGGGGACTGCAGGCCCGCCAGCATGCGCAGGGCCGTGGTCTTGCCCGCGCCATTCGGGCCAAGCAATCCGTAGATTTGACCCGCGGGCACGGACAGCGAGAGCCCGTCCACGGCACGCAGGGTACCGAAGACCTTGGTGGCCTCCTCCAAGACCAGCACGGCTTGCCTCATGTCTCAGCCCAAAAACGAACCGCCAAAGCACCGAACCTGCGTGCGGTGATTTGGCGGTTGTTCTTGAAACGGGGGCGCGCGGGCGCCCCCTTTCCGTGACCGTGCTTAGGCGACGGCGTCCTTGGCGGCCTTGACCGGACGGGCCTTGATGACCTTGCGGGCCGGCTTGGCCTTGAAGATCTGCTCCTGGCCGGTGAAGGGGTTGATGCCCTTGCGCTCCTTGGTGGCCGGCTTCTTCACGACGACCATGCGCACCAGGCCGGGCAGCACGAAGATGCCGTTCTTCTTCAGCTCGGCGTGACCGATCGTCACGAGCGTCTCGAGAACGCCCTTCACATCCTTGCGGGTGAGATCGCCCGTCGCCTTGTCGGAGAGGAGCTGGACCAGGGCGGACTTGGAAATAGGACCTTTAGCCATCGTGTCTCCTTGTGGTTCTTAATTGGCTTGAGTGTTCGTGAGCCGATTCCGCGGCGGGGGGTGGATGGATCGTCATCACTGACGAACGCCGTGGAAGGTCACCGCGCCAGACTGTAGCCCATCTCCCCGTCCGCGTGTCACGTAAAAACGCCGAGAAAAACGGCTGATCCCGCACTCGTGCCCCAAAAACCAGGGAAAAATGTGCGATTCGTACCCACCGGAACAGAGGTGGCACGCGGGAGCTCGTGTTCCGCCGCCTCGACGAGAGTCGCTCCCGACCTACAGCGTAAGCGTCAGACCTTCAGCAGCACCCGTGATCTGGATCTGCGGGCAGGAGCCCTCGTCCAGGAGGCGCCGCCCACGCGCCAGAAGCTGATCGACGTCGTGATCGCTGTAGTCCTGGTCGTAGTGGAAAAGCACGAGTCGCTTGGCGCGCGCCCGTATCGCACAATCTACCGCCTCGTCGAGCGACGATAGGCCACGGTCCAGGCGTCGGGCCCGATCCTCAGGGGTGAAAGTGCTGTCATGAATCAGCACGTCCACGTCACGGTACAACTCGATGGCCGCCTCGGACGGACCCTCGGGCCCGTAGCCCGCGTCGCTGGCATAGACCAACGATTTGCCGTCGGCCTCGATGCGAAAGGCCATCACAGCGCTGCCACTGTGGGGATTGGCCATGGCGCGCACGCGGGCCGCGCCCACGGCCACCGCCCTGCCCTCGGGGATGGCACGCATCTGGATGGCCGCCCCCATGTTGCGGAAACTCTGCACGGGGAAGAACTGCGCCTCCATCTGGCGTTCCAGCAACTTCTCCAGGAGACGCGAGCTCCGACTGCCGCCATACACCGTGAACTTGTTGCCCGGCACGTAGAAGGGACCGAAGAACGGGAAGCCCTGAATGTGGTCCCAGTGGGCGTGGGACAGCAGCATGGCCGCCGTTCCCTGCCCCCTGCCGAACGCGCCGCCCAGCAGCGAGATGCCCAGATTGCGCGCGCCCGTACCGCAATCGAGGATGATGAGCTCACCGCTATCCAGGTGCACGGACACGCACGGCGTGTTGCCGCCATAGCGCACCGTCGACGGTCCCGGCGAGGGAATGGATCCACGCACACCCCAGAAGGTGACTTCCATCATTCCTTCCCCAAGGCCAGTTCCAGTCCTTCGAACGCGGCCAGCACTTTGAGCTTGGGGGCCAGTTTGACCGCTTCTAGGCGGGCCGTGGCGAGCACGCTGTCCAGCTCACCGTCGGCCCGATCCGGGGCGTGGTGGTAGAGCGCCAACGTGCGCGCGCCCGCCTCGCGACAAATCTCGATGGCATCCGAGGGACGGGAGTGCCCGAAGTGCGGCGTCTGCCGGTATTCCTCGGGCGTGAACATGGTGTCATAGATGACCAGATCGGCCCCCTCGCACAGACGCACGACCTGATCGCGCATGTTCTGCAACTTGGTCCGATCGACCTTGCTCAACACGCCGAGGCGTGGCGGGCCCGAAAGGAATTCCTGGCCGAACAGGATCTCCGTGAAGGGGGCCGTGTCCGAGATATACGCCACCTTGGCACCGTCGGCGGCGAGCGAGTAGGCCGTGGCGATGTAGGGGTGATTGAGGCGCGTGCAGGCGATGGCCATCTCCTCGATGCCGAAGCGCGCGCCGTCGTTGAGCTCGCGAAACGACACATCGGCGCGCGTCTGGTGAAAGGGCACGGGGAAGAAGGGCGTGTCAGCCTGCACGGCCAACACGCTGCGCAGGTTCTGATCGTCGCGCTGGCGGGCGTACACGTAGAGGCGATTGCCCGCCCGGTAAAAGGGCGCGAAGAAGGGCAGCCCCTGGATGTGATCCCAGTGGGTGTGGCTGATGAGGATGTGGGCCGCACCCTTGCCCGACTCGAAATCGCCGCGCATGAGGTCCTTGCCCAGACGGCGAATGCCCGTGCCCGCGTCAATGATGACCCGTGTGCCCTGGGCCGAGCACACCTCCACGCACGACGTGTTGCCACCGTAGCGCTCGGTGCGTGGTCCGGGCACGGGCAGCGAGCCGCGTACGCCCCAGAAGTGCACCTTCATGCGCCCGCCCCCATGAGCCGAGCGGGCGGGCATAACCCGCCGTGATCCGCGCGAAGCACGCTGGGGACGACGTGCATGATCTCCGAGAAAAACTGTATCACAGCGTCGCAGACCACGCGCGAGCGCTCAGCGCTGGCTGCCGAGCTGCTTGACGAGCTTGAAGTACTCGGTGCGGCTGTAGGGGACGTTGAGGATGTGAAACTCTTTCTTCGACAGACCCACGCAGCCGTAGCAGTAGGTGCACTCGTTGCAATTGAAGCAGTGGACCAGGTAGGCCGATGCGGTGCACGCCTCGGCGTCCTCGCAGTGCGAACAGTCGTGACAGCTGGTGCAGCGGAGGCAGTGCGAGCTGCCGGTGAGGGCCTCGCAATCTCGACAGTGGGTGCAGCGGTAGCAGTTGCGGCAAGCGCTGCAGAACATGCAACGCAAGCAGCCCTCGCAGGACGCACTCTGGAAGCTGCCGGCGTTCTCTTGCCCTGCGCCCAGCTCGCGCTGCAGGCGCTGCAACTCGGCCTGGAATTCCGTGCGGTTCATGGCCGGCGACTATACTTCGAGGATCCCATGTGCGGCCGCATGACGCTGACCTTGCGCGAATTCGACGAGGTCCTGGCCCAACTGGCCGGCCTGCTGGCCGACACCATCGCCGTGGACCAGGGCACGGCGGCTCAATACCGAGCCCGCTACAACGCCGCACCGACCCAGCCGCACCTGGTCGTGCGACGCGAGCAGGAGCGTATGGTGCTCGGCGTGGGGCTGTGGGGGCTTCAGCCCCGGCCAGGTCGAGCGCCGCTCATCAACGCGCGCGCCGAGACGGCGCCGCTGCGGCCGCCGTTCAAAGATGCCTTCGCCCACCGGCGCTGCCTGGTCCCGGCCGACGGTTTCTTCGAATGGAAGAAGCTTCCCCGGGGTCGCCAGCCCCTGTGGTTTCACCGTCCCGACGGTCGTCTGCTGTTCCTGGCGGGCCTCTACGACGAGCTGCCCGGCCCCGAGGAAGCGGCGCACCTGCGCTTCGCGGTCCTGACCTGCGCGCCCAATCGCCTGGTGGCCGCGGTCCACGACCGTATGCCCGCCGTGCTCGACGCGGAAGAAGCCGTCGCTTGGCTAGCCGCGCCGTCAGGCGCTCTGCTGCACCCGGCCGCGGAAGACGCCTTGGTGGCCACCCCGGTTTCGCCCCGGGTGAATTCGGTCCAGAACGACGATCCCGAGTGCCTGCAGCCGCCCCGCCAAGCGGGCCAAATCCCATTGTTCTGAAGTCGACTGTCGAGTTTCGACTTCCTATAATCCGCGCCTCTCATGCCCGACCCAGCGCCCGGATCCACAGCACCCGAAGCCGCCAAACCCAAGAAGCCGTCCAAGCTGGCGCGCGTCCGCAACATCGGCGTCGTGGCGCATATCGACGCGGGCAAGACCACGGTCACCGAGCGCTTCCTGTACTACGCCGGACGCATCCACAAGATCGGCGAGGTGCACGATGGCGAGGCGCAGATGGACTGGATGCCGCAAGAGCGCGAGCGCGGCATCACCATCACCGCCGCGGCCACCACGCTCGAGTGGAAGCGCAACAACGACACGCACGAAATCCATCTCATCGACACGCCCGGCCACGTGGACTTCACCATCGAGGTGGAGCGTTCGCTGCGCGTGCTCGACGGCGCGGTCGTCGTGTTCTGCGGCGTCTCGGGCGTGCAGCCCCAGTCGGAGACGGTGTGGCACCAGGCCGATCAGTTCCGGGTTCCGCGTCTGGCTTTCGTCAACAAGATGGACCGTCCGGGCGCCGATTTTCACGCCGTGGTCGACGAAATGCGCGAACGGCTGGGTGCTCGTCCGGTGCCGCTGCAGCTACCCATCGGCGCCGAGGACCAGTTCCAGGGCGTGGTCGACCTGATCCGTGAACGCGCCCTGTTCTTCTCGGGCGCCGAGGACGAGCTGCCGCGCGAGGAAGAGATCCCCGCCCACCTCAAGGATGCGGTGGCCGCGGCCCGCGAAAAGTTGGTGGAGGCGGCAGCCGACTTCGACGATGCCATCGCCACCGCCTTCCTGGAGGGCCAGCCCGTGGCACCGACCGCCCTGGTGGCGGCTCTGCGTAAGGGCACCCTGGATTGCGCCATCGTTCCCGTGTTGGCCGGCTCAGCCCTGCGCAACAAGGGCGTGCAGCCCGTGCTCGACGCGGTCTGCGACTTTCTGCCCGCGCCCATCGAGGTGCCGCCCGTGCACGGCATCGTACCCGCCACGGGCGAGGCCACCAGCCGCCCCCCGGAGGACGCCGCCCCATTGTGCGCGCTGGCCTTCAAGGTGGCCATGGACGAGGGCCGCAAGACCGTCTTTCTGCGCATCTACTCGGGCGTGCTGCGCCCCGGGGACGAGGTACAGAACGCGCGCACGCGCCGCAACGAAAAGGTGGCGCGCCTCTTCTCGGTGCACGCCAATCGCCGCGAGCGCATCGAGCGCGCCGGGGCCGGCACCATCGTGGTCGCCATGGGCCTCAAGGACGCGGGCACGGGCGACACCATCTGCTCCCCCAAGGCGCCGATTTCGTTAGGGCGCATCTCGGCGCACGAGCCGGTGATCTCGCGTGCCATCGAGCCCAAGACCCAGGCCGAGAAGGAGAAGCTGGATTTCGCCCTGGCCAAGCTGGCCGACGAGGATCCCACCTTCCGCTTCGGCGAGGATGCGGAAACCGGTCAGACCATCATTCGCGGCATGGGCGAGCTGCACCTGGACATCATGGCCGACCGGCTCAAGCGCGAATACGGCGTGGAGGCCCACGTGGGCCGGCCGCAGGTCGTGTATCGCGAGACCCTGGCCAAGGCCGCCGAGGGCGAGGCCCGCTTCGAGCGCGAGGTGGAAGACGAGAAGCTCTTCGGCCACGCCCGCGTGCGCATCGCCCCGCGACCGCGCGGTTCGGGCAACGAGGTCAAGCTGGCCATCGTCAAGGTCGAGCCGCCGCCTGGGGCACCGAGGATCCCCGAAACCCCACGCGCCATCTTGGACGCGGCCCTGGAAGGCGCCACCGAGGCCATGCGTTCGGGGCCGGAGGGCTATCCTTTCGAGGACATCGAGGTGGCGGTCACGGGCATCGAGTACCGCCCCGACGCCTCTTCGGCGGCCGGCCAGCGTGCCGCCGTGGGCGAGGCCCTACGCCAGGCGTCGCGCGAGGCGGGGACGCGCCTGCTGGAGCCCATCATGAAGGTCGAGGTCACGGCCCCCGAGTCCAACGTGGGCGACGTGCTAGGCGATCTGAATGCCCGGCGCGCGCAGATCGAGGACGTGGGCGTGCGCGGCAGTCAGCGGCTCATCATCGCCAAGGTTCCTTTGCGCCGCATGTTCGGCTACTCGACCGACCTGCGCTCGGCCACCCAGGGGCGCGCCAACTACACCATGCAGTTCGAGAAGTACGACGCTTGGGAGTAGAGCCGCGACCGGGCCGGCAGGCCAGCGGGGCGCGCGCGAGTTGAACCGGGCGGCGGTGGAAAGCCGCCCGCCGGATTGCGCCTGGGATGCGTCGGGGCAGCCGGGTGGTAAGCTGCGCCGAAGTACGGAGGTTCCTTTGCGCACCGAGATCACGCTGGTAGCGGCCCTGGCCTTGATAGCGCCGGGCTGCGGTTCGGACGCGGACGGCGGTGATGCCGCTGCCGACGAGGGAGCCATCACCGCCGACGGCGGCGCGCTGGATGTGCCCGGCGGCCATGCGGCCGCGGACACGGCGCTCATCGGCGGTAGAGCCGCAGACGCGGACAACGACGCGCCCTCCTCGGCGACCAGGCTGGGCGTGCTGACGCCTGCGCAGCTCAACGAGGCCCTGGCTCACAAGGACTTCCTGCTCGTCGACGTGCGCAGCGTTTGTCCCGACCGCATCCCCGGACTCGATGCCTGCGTTTCCACCAAGATGGACGAGGTGACCGCCGCGATCGGCCCGGACCTCGACCGTCGCGTGGTCTTGGTCTGCCAGCGCGGCCAGAACAGCGGCCTGGTGGGCAAGGCGCTGCTCGAGATGGGCTACCGCAACGTCAGCCAGCTCGAGGGCGGCATGAGCGCCTGGCTCGACGGGGGCTATCCCACCCACAGCGACGGCGGGGTCTAGCCGTGGCCGCCGATTCAGAAGGCTTGCGGGCGGCGGTGGCAGCCTTCTTGCGCGCGGCGGGGCGCGACGTGGCCAGCGACCGGGACCTGCGGCAGACGCCCGATCGCGTGGCCGCCCTCTGGCAGCGCGAGTTTCTCGCCGGCTACGACATGGATCCAGCGATCATCCTCGGTGATCCGGTCACGGGCGAGGCCGATCCCGACGTGGTGGTCGTGGGTGGACTGCGCTTCCATTCCATGTGCCCGCACCACCTCGTGCCCTACCGGGGCGTGGCCCACGTGGCCTACCTGCCCGCGGGCAAACTGGTGGGGTTCGGCCGCCTGGCCGACCTGGTCGAGTGTTTCACCAAGCGCCTGACACTGCAGGAACGGGCCACGCACCAGATTGCCGAGGCGCTGTGGCACGGTCTGGGAGCCCGGGGCGCGGGCTGTGTGATCGAGGCTGAGCAGCTCTGCCTGGCCATTCCCGGTGAGCGGCACGATCAATCGGGTGTGGTGACCAGCGCCTTCGTGGGCGAGATGGCTGAACGCCCGGACCTGAAGGCACGCCTCCTGGCCGCGGCCAACCTGGGCGGCCGCACGCGCTGACATGGGACGGCTGGCGGGCAAGGTGGCGGTGGTGACGGGGACGTCACGCGGCATTGGGCGCGCCATCGCCAGACTGTTCGCGGCCGAGGGCGCGGCCGTTGCGGGTTGCGCGCGCACCGCCGGCCCCAGTTTCCTCGACGATTTGGCGCCCGGTCAACGCGGCCTGCACATGGCGTGCGACGTGCGCCACCGCCCGGATGTGCTGGGTTTCCGCGACGCCGTACTGGGCCAATGGGGCGCGCCGCACATCCTGGTCAACAACGCCGGCAGCGTGGCGCGCGAGCCGCTGGTGACGCTGCCCGAGGGAACGTGGGCCGACGTGATGGCATCCAACCTCACAAGCGTGTTTCTCATGACCCAGGCGTTCCTCCCCGAGATGCAGCGACGGCGAGGTGGTCGCATCATCAACCTGTCGTCCGTAGCTGGCCGCCAGGGGACCCCACGTCTCACCGCCTACTGCGCGGCCAAACACGGCGTGATTGGGCTCACCCGCGCATTGGCTGCGGAGGTGCGCGACGCGGGTATCGCGGTCAACGCCATCTGCCCCGGTTCGGTCGACACGGAAATGTTGAAAGAAGGCATGCCGGGTGCGCAGCCGCAGATGAGCGCCGAGGACGTGGCCCGCGTGGCCCTGTTCCTGGCAGCGGATGCGCCCGCGGCCATGACGGGGGAGTGCGTGGATGTCTACTAGCGAGACCGTCACCGAAGCTCATGACGTGAGAATGACCCGCGCCCTGCATCGGCTGCCCCTCTTCCCGCTACAGAGCATCGTTCTCTTCCCGCATGCCCTGTTGCCGCTGCACATTTTCGAGTCGCGCTACCGCAAGATGGCCAGCGACGTTTTGGCCACCAACCATCTGCTGGCCATCAGCATGATGCTGGAGGAAGAGATTCCGGGCGGGCAACCGCCGCGCGTGGCGCGCGTGGCCGGCGTGGGCGAGATCGTTCTGGCGCAAGAAATGCCGGACGGCCGCTACAACCTCGTGGTGCGCGGCCGGGCGCGCATCTCCATCGATCAGGAGCTGCCCAGCGACGAGCCCTATCGACTGGTGACGGCCCACGAGGTCCCCGACGATCCATCGCTCGACGCCAGCGAGCTGACCGACGCGGACGCCAGTCTGCGCGCCCTGGTGGCCGGCTTGGCCGATTCCATCCCCGAGGGCGGCGAGCTGCTCAAGCAGGTGGTGGCCGCGCAAGACTCGCCCGCCGCGCTGGCCGATGTGCTGTCGGCCGCCCTGGTCGTGGATGCACCCTTGCGCCAGCACCTGCTGGAGACGACCAGCGTTTACCAGCGCCTGGAACGACTCTCCGCGGAGGTGGTCGCCATGACGGCCCGAATCGGCCGCCAGGAACGGGCCAACTAGGCGATCCCTCGCGCCTGGCCAGCGATGCCCCATCCTGCCCACACCAGCCCATAGGGCGCGCCGAGACGCGCCTGAAGCTATACTGGTCGCATGGTTGGCCGAGTCCTTCTCTTGCTTGCTGCCGGTGGAAGCCTCGTTGGCGCCACGGCGTGGGCGAAAGGCGCGGCGCCCGCCTGCCGCACCGACCGTGACTGCGTGTTGGTGCCCGCGGATTGCTGCGGGTGCAGCGGCGGCGGCAAGCAGCGCGCGATTGCCCGCAAAGACAGGGCGGCGCACGAACGCGCCATGCACGCCCGGTGCAAGGACACGCTGTGTCCGGCCGTCATGTCCCAGGATCCGTCGTGCGCGGCAACCGCGGCTGTCTGTCGGGAGGAACGATGCACCCTATCCGAGTAGCCGTCATCTGTGCGGGCTTGGCCGTGGTTGCGAGCTGCAGCAGCGGCAAGGGCTATGACCCGGGCACCGCGCCGCCGCCGGTGAGCGACGAAACGCGACCGGACCGGACCGTCATCAACACCGGTCCCGGCGACGCATCCTCGGACGGCACCATTAACCAGCACGTGCCCGGAATGGCCTCAGGCGGGGCCGCGGTCCCCGACGCGAGCAGGGTGACGGGGACAGATGCGGCGGTGTCCGACGTGGCCAGCGCGGTCATCACGACCTGTGATCTGCTGCTGCAGGATTGTCCGGACAAGCAGGACGGGTGCTATCCGCTCAGCGACGGCACCGGTCGGTGCCGACCCAGCGGCAGCGTGGGGGAGATGGGACAGTGCCTGGTGGGGGAAGACCCGCCTTCTTGCGCGCCCGGCCTGACGTGCCTGAGCACGGCCAGCGTGGCCAACGTGTGTCTTCGCCTCTGCGATTTGACCGGGGCCTCGGCCAGCTACGCCTGCTCCGCCGATGAGCCTTGTTTGCGCCTCTCCGGCTCGACCAAGGTCGGCTACTGCTCGCCGTGAGCTTCCATCGCCCGCGCCAGCGATAACGCATCCGCCAAGGCCAACCCCAACGCCATCCCGTGTTCGAGGAGGGGCTCGGCTTCGATCAGCTTGCGCGGCACATACCCGGACTTGTCGAGGCGCGGGTGCAGCGTCAGCACGGTTGCGCTGACTCCCGGGCCGGGCACCACCTCGCAGGCCAGGACCGCACCGGCCACATCACCCGCCACGGCGCGCGCGCCGAAGGATCGCTCCAGCTTCCAGGTGGCGTCCAGGTCCACGAACGGCAAGTTGGATCGCACACGCCAACAACGGCTCGTCTCGGCGGCGCACGCGGCCGGTTTGTTCACGCCGGCTTGGACCTCTCGCCACCCGGGAAGGGCCTGAAACGTGGAGGGCTGATTCAGCAGGGCGGCGCCAGAGGACGCGCTGATGCGCGCGAGCACCGCCACCTGCACCGAATCCAGCCGCCCGTCAGGTCGACTGCGTACCGTCGCCGCGGCCGCCGGTCGCTTGAGCAGGCGCAGGGCCCACTCACCCAGGGCCGTTCCGTCGCTGATGTGCAGCGGCCCGAACATCCGAGCCTGGGGTCGTCGTCGCGAGTCGGAGGCGCTCCCGCCTTCCGTGGCCAGGCGCACAGCACGCAGGAGCACATAAGCCGTCGAGACTGCCATGGCCGGCTCGGCCACCGGACTGCGCCCGGCCAGCCGGCGCGTGGCCCAGTTCACGTCGCGCATGTTGAGGCGGGCGTCGATGATGAGCAGCGTGGTGTCGTTCCGATCCGGCACCGCGCTGAGCCGCAGGTGACCGGGCGCCAGATCACCCTCACTGAGGCGCAGGTCGACCCCGTCCGCGGTCGGGATCAACCACAGCTTGCCTTCCAGGTTCCACAGCGGCACCTCCAGCTCCCAACCCACGGACACGGGCGAGCCTTTGGCCGCGGGCGACAGAATCTCGGCCCGGCTCAACGCCGGCACCGCGGCCCGGTACGTGGCGGGATCGGTCAGGCGCGATTGCACCCAGGGCGCGCGGGCTCGGATGCGCGTGGCCAGGAGAACCCGGCTGGGACGAGCGGCGGGATCCTGCACCACGACCAGCTCCTCCGTGGGCAACGCATCCAGGGCGCTGGACAGATCCGGGTTGGCAACCGGGCCGTTCGCCGCGCCCCCGGCCGCCAGCAACAGGCAGGCAAGCGCCGCGATCATGAGCCTAGGGCGCGGGCGGTCCGCCTGGCAGCGTGTTCGCGACGTAGACGAGCACGCAGGTGATGTTGTCGTCGCCGCCGCGATCGTTGGCGATGCCCACCAGGGCGGAGCCGGCCTCGGCGTAAAAGTGGCCGCTCAGCACGCGCCCCAACTCCTCGGTGGACACGTAGTTCGATAGGCCGTCCGAGCAGACCATGAAGCAGTCACCGGTCTCCACGGGCACCGTGATGATGTCAGGCGACACGGCGGGCTCGAAGCCGACCGAGCGGGTGATGATGTTGCGGAAGCGTGAAACCAGGGCGTCGTCGGGTGACAACAATCCGGCGCGCACCTGTTCCTGAATCCAGGAATGGTCCTCGGTGAGCTGCCGCGCCCGCCCGTCTCGATAGAGATAGGCGCGCGAGTCACCCACGTGACACACGGTCAGCATCGAGTCGTGGAAGTACAGCGCCGTCAGCGTGGTGCCCATCCCCGCGTGTTCCGGATCCCCTTGTGCGCTCTCGAAGATCGCGCGCGAGGCCAGCCCCGTGGAATCGCGCAAGGCCTGAGAGACGGTCTCGGCTGGACGCGTTGGACCGCCGGGCGGCAAACGGGCCTGCACCTCGCGTTCGAGGATCTCGACCGCCATGCGGCTAGCGCGTTCGCCACCCAGGTGTCCCCCCATGCCGTCGGCCACGGCGTAGAGGCCCAGCTCGTCGTTACATAGAAAGCTGTCCTCGTTGTGCTCGCGCTTGCGACCTACGTCGGTTACGGGCCAGCCCGTGATCTTCATGCTTTCGCCTTATTCGTCCGAGCGGATGGGTCCGCGCCAGTCTGGCCCAATTTGCCGACAAATACACTAGCAGCTCGGGGCTGAGAGTTGGTTCGCGCCGTGCAAAGTGGGTTGCGCCCGGTCCCCGCGATGGATCACCGGCGCGGAGTCCCCCAGCGCCGGCACTAGGGCTGCTCCTGAGCGGGTGCGCTGACCTCGCCCGCCTCCGGCGGGGGCAACTCGGTGGGCGACGGCGCGGGGATGGGCGCCGGCATTTCCGCGGGCGCGGCCTCCGGCGTAGGTGCGCCGGCCTTGCGCGGCTCGACCCGGCTCTCGATGATGAACTCCACACGGCCCGAGCCTGCCCCCATGCCGGCCGCCTTCAGGCGCTTGGGATCCACACCCTGCGCCTTCAATTCCTTGGCCACCGCCTCGGCGCGCCACTGCGTGGTCTGCCGGGAAACCCCAATGCCGCGCGCCTCGACACGCACGAGTGCCAGCTCGGGATGCCCGCGCATCACCATGGCCACCGCCTTGACGACGGTCTGGCCCATCGGCGTGAGCTGGGCCGTCCCAGACAAGAAGGCCACGCGTTCGAAGACCTCGATCTCCGTGTCACCCAGCTCGATCAGCTCGGCCCCCTCATCGGGGCAACCGTCGTCGTCTTTGATGCCGTTCAGGGTCTCGGGCTGCAGCGGGCATTTGTCCTTGGCGTCGACGATGCCGTCCTTGTCGTTGTCCGGATCGGGGCAACCGTCCTCATCCTCGAAGCCGTCCGCATCCTCGGCCTCGTTGGAGCAGCTATCGTACTGATCAGGAATGCTGTCGTTGTCGTTGTCGATGTCCGGGCAGCCGTCGTCGTCCTGGAAGGCGTCGAAATCCTCGGGCTCGTCGGCACACTTATCCTTCACGTCGAAGATGCCGTCGCCGTCGTTATCTTCGACGGTACTCGGACAGCCGTCATGGGGCCGCTTGCCCTGCCCGTCTTCCTTGGCCCTGGGGCAGGCATCGTTGAGATCGGGGATCCCGTCGCCGTCATTGTCCAGGTCGGGGCAACCGTCCTCATCCTGAAAACCATCGACGTCCTCCGGCTCACCGGGACACCTGTCCGCCTCGTCGGCAATACCGTCCGCGTCGTTGTCGGGATCGGGGCAGCCGTCCTCGTCGCGGAAGCCATCGCGATCCTCGGGCTCGTCGGGACAAATGTCCTGGTAGTCGTACGAGCCATCATGGTCGCGATCACGGAAGTCAGGCGCCCAGCCCAAGCCCACATACCCGCGAGCCACCGGCGCACCGAGGCCGCGGTTCAACCCCAGCCCGCCACCCAGGAGCAGGGTGATCCTGTGCGGCAGGTAGGCGCGCATGGCCAGATCGAGCTCGGCGGGGTTGCTGTCCGAATAGCGAGATGACGCCCGCCCGTTGATCTCGGCGAGCACGGACATGTCGCGCAGCACGCGGTAGTCGATACCGCCGCCGAAGAGCGCCTGACTGCCGACCTTGGTTCCGAAGGCCGCTGAGCTCTCGCGAAGCAGGACACCGCCCATGAGCACGGTGCGCACCTTGTCCGCGGCCTGCCATTCCAAGAGCCCACGCAGTCGCCCCGTGGGACCCTTGTCGCCGAGGAATTTGGATTCGTCGCCGGTGGGCAGGGTGCCGCCCGCGGAAATCGCAAAGAGAAAAGCCTGATCCACCCCGAAGCTGAAGATCTGCGCCTTGCCCTCGATGCGAATGTCGCCGATGCCGGTCGCGTGCAGACCCTGGCCGGCGCGCTGTCCGGCGATCGTGTAGTCGTCTCCTGACAGCCGCAGTGTCATAGGGATGGCTACACCCAGCTCGAAACGATCCAGCAATCCCACGGCGCCGTACAACTCGCTGGTGGCCTGATGGCGAACCACATCGATGTGCGACGTGGAGCCTTCAATACTGGATTCAAGCCCAAACGGCCCGAACTGGTAATTGCCCAACAGCCCTAAGCTGAGCCGCCCGTGTTCGGGCGCCTCCGCGCTGTCGAGCGTGAGGAAACCGTTCGTCCCGACGGGCGGATGGAACAGCTGCACGTCGAAGGATCGATCGTTGCCACTAAGTCCCCCCGAGGTCTGGGCCTGGGCCAAAGTGGCCCGGCTCGAAACCAGCGACAAGAGGAGACAACCTAGGAGGGTGTAGGACCCACGCATGACGCCCATAAGCTACGCATATCGAGCATATCCGCGTTCCGCTGAGCCGTCTATGTTCGGGCCTCTATTGGCGCAATTCGAAGCCGTAGTCGTAGGTAAATTCCCAATCGACCGTGCGCCCGTCCGCGGTCCGCGCCGGACTGAAGCGCATGCGCAGCAAGGCCTGTTTGGCCGCCTCGTCGAAGCCGTAGCCTGCTCGTTTGGCGACGCGCACGGAACGCACCCGACCCTGGCGGTCGAGACTGACGCGCAGCTTGACCCGACCTTCGATGCCGAGGCGCTTGGCCTCCTCCGGGTATTCGGCCTTGATCTCACCCAACAACACGGGGAATTGCGCAATCAAGTTGTCAGCCACCGGCGCAAACGCATTCGGATCCGCCGCCGGTAGCGGCTGAGGCGGAGCCTTGGCCGGCGTGCGATCCTTGGTCATCAGCGTGTTGCCCACGGGGACCGCCACCGCACTCTCGCCCGGGGCGACGGATTCGGGGGTCACACCGAACACCGGGGTTGGCGGATCCGGGCTGGGCGGCGCGGGCGGGGTCTCGCGGTTGGGTGGCGGCGGTGGCGGCACCACCGGTCGCGGGACGACTCGCCGAACCACCGGGCGCACCACCGGCCTGGGCGCAGGCGGCTTACTCTCGGGCGGCTTACTCTCAGGGGGCGGTGGCAGCGCCTCGGGCGGGGGCAGCGGCCTTTCCACCACGTCCATCTCCACCGCCATGCGGCGAGGCTCATGCCCTGTCCCCGTGGGCATGTGCGCCAAGCCGACCGCCGCACCCAGGTGCACCGCCAGCGCGGTGAGGCAGCCCCAGCTCAGGGGGTGACGGCGCCAGGTCGAAACCGCGACGTGGCTGGCCCCCAAGATCGCGTTCCCCCCGTCGCTGGTCTTACTTGGCGGGAGCAGCGGGAGCTGCCGCGGGTTCAGTCCCAGGCAGCGCCGGCACCGCCGCGGCGCCGCTGTCCACATTGATGGCGAACTTGCGCACACCAGCGCGCTTCACCAAATCGATGATGTGCACCACGCTGCCGTGGGGCACGACCTTGTCCGCGGCCACGATGGCCTGCAGGTCGCGATTCTTGGGCAGCTCGCTGGCGATGTAGCGGGTCACGGCGGCGTCGTCGCTGCGCTCGCCGTTCAGATACAACACGCCCTGCTTGTCCAAGGTCAGGGCCAACGTGGTGCGGCTCTGATCGCTGCCGCTGGCCGCCTTGGGCAAATCAACCTTGATGGACGGATTCACGATGTACGTGGTGGTCACCATGAAGATGATGAGCAGCACCAGCGTGATGTCGACCAGAGGCGTGACGTTGATGTCCGTGATCATCCGCCCCGAATCATCGTCCTCGAACTGGCTCGCACCCCCCGCCATGGCTACGCGCCCTTGCCGGCCGCCTTGCCCTTGGCCGGACTCTCATCCGTGTCGTCCGGGGCGGAGCCGGTCAGGATGAGGTGAGCCATGGCGTCCACCCGCCCCATGGTGCGCCGCACGCGCCCCTGGAAGATGTTGAAAGCGATGACCGCGGGGATGGCGACCATCAGCCCCACCGCGGTGGCCACCAGCGCCTCGGCGATCCCCGCCATGACGACCGTGGCCCCGCCCGCCTGGTTGCGTGACAGATCAGCGAAGGCCTTGATGATGCCCAACACGGTGCCGAACAAACCGATGAAGGGCGCGTTGTTGCCCAGCGTGCCCAGCACGCCCAGATGGCGCTCCAGGTTCAGGCGCTCGTTCGAGCGCGCGCTCGCCATGGCCTCCACGGCAGCGGTGCGGCTCTTGGGCAGACTGTCCAGGCCCGCCAGCGCCACGCGCACCTCCGGGCTGCGCGGCTCGCCCAAGGCCTCGCGCGCGCCCTTCACATCGCCCGCGGCCAGCAGCTTGAGCAGCTTGCCTCCGATCTCTTGCAGGCCGGGTGCCTTGCCCGACATGGCGATGGCGCGTTCGACCATCACGGCGACGGAGACCACGGACAGAAAGATGAGCAACCACAGGACCCACTCGGAGCCGAACAGAGTGAAAGCCAGGATGCGTTCGGTAATGCGCATGTAGAACCCGCGAAAAGGGGAGAGGAACGGACCGGTCAGACCGGTTCCGGACCGAAAGCTAGCACAGGTTCGCCAGGCCGGTCGGTGGCAACGCCCAGAGCCTGCAGCAGCACTGTGGCGTAGCTCCCAGCCGGCAGCGCGAAACGCAGACGAACCCGGTCAGCCTCCCGCGACACCGGCGGCTCACCGAGCGTCACTGGCACCACGACCGGCCGACGCGTCCCGGGCAGGGCACGGCCCATCTCGGCCAGCTCGCCCGGTGCGATGCCCAGCTCGGCCAAGGCCTGGTCCTCCAGACCCCGAGCCGGCGTACCCGACGGCGGCTCCATCACGCGACTGCCGGGCATGGGCGCAGTGGGAACGATCTCGCCCGCATCCACGCGGGCCTGCTCGCGTGCCAGGTCCTCGCACACGAACGAGCCGCCCGAGGAGACCTTCTGCAAAACATCACCCGCACGCACCAAGCGAAGACCACCGCTGGCCTCGCGCAGGTCGAGCACGTGGTTGAACACCGCCGACTGCACCGCCGACAGCAGCAGCTTGCGTCGGCGCCCGTCGCGCTCACGGCGCGTGCCGCGCAGGATCTCCAGGCCGGTCTGCAGGTTGTCGCCGGCACTGCCGAAGCGCTGCTGGCCGTACCGGTTGGGGACGCCGGTCCGCGCCAGTTCGGCCAGTCGCACCTCCAAGGCCTCGGGCTCGCCAGGTTGCACGTCCTGCAGCACCACCTCGAACCGATTTCCGCGCAGGTGCCCTACGCGCAGCTTGTTGCCGTGCCGTCGCGCATCGAGGATGCGCACGTCGCTCAGCGCTGCGGCCAGGGCCGTCTCCGGTGCCACGGAGGGCAGGCTCAGCCACTGGCGGGTGGTGGCGTGCCGATCCTTCATGCCGGCGTAGCCCACATCGCGTGCCTGCACATCCAGCACGCGCGCCAACCGATTGACCGCGTCCAGGGTCGTCAGCCCGCGCTTCTCGATCCACAGATAGGTGTGCGCCCCCTCACCCGAGGGCAGGTAGGCAGGCTGCTCCTCGACAAGGAAGGTGTCCGGGCTCGAAACGAAGCGAGCCACGGTCAACCCTGCGGCGGCTTGGCTTGGTCTTGGGGCACGTCGCCGTAGCGCCGTTTGATGTAGGCCAAGAACAGCTCTGCGCGTTTCATCTCGACGCTCGCCGCGTAGTCGCGCACCACGCGTTCGAAGACTTGCTTGGCGCTGGCGGGATTGCCCATGTCCAGTTGGGTCTCGCCCAAGGTCAGCAACAACTCCGCGTCGCGCCCCGAACCGGGATAGCGGTTGAGGGCCTCCGTGATGCGCACGATGGCACCCTTGGGATGGCCGCGGTCCAGATAGAAGCGCGCCACGTAGACCTCGTGCTCCACCAGGCGACTCAGCACCTGCCTGCGGTACGAGCGCGCCTGCTCGCTGTATTTGGAGTCCGGATACTTGTCGAGCATGTTGTCCAACTCGCGCAGGGCATCCTGCACCGCCGACTGGTCGCGCTCGAACGAGGGCGGCATGATGAACCAGTCCTCGGGCATCTCCTTGAAGTACGACTCACCGATGCGAAACGCCGCGTATCCGCTGCTCACCTTCTCGTGCCTGGGGTGCAGGCGGATGAAGCTGCGATACGAGTCGATGGCCTCCTGGTAGTTGCCGCGCTCGTATTCCGTGTCCGCCAGGCCCAGCTCGGCCAAGGGCGCGTAGGTCGAAAACGGGAACTTCTGCTTCACGTACGTGAAGTACTGGATCGCGTCGCTGAAGTTCTCGTCCTTCAGCTCGGCCAGGCCCCGCTCATAGTTCTGCTTGGCGGTCAGCGAGAAATTGGCCGCTCGCCCGCCATCCGCTGTCGCGCAGGACGACAGCACCAGGGCGGAGAGAATCAGGATCTTGCAGGCGTTGCGAAGCACGGAGCGGTGTATCCTACGTGCGCCATGCGGTTGCGTCCATGGGCAGTGATGATGGTCGGCTTGTTCACCTCGACGTGTGCGGGATCGCGCTCGGGCAGCGCGCCAGCCGACCTGGAGGTGACCCGCCACGTGGATTCGATCGTGTCCGCGCCGGCGTTGAGCGGCTCACGTTGCGCGGGTGGCGCGTGTCGGTGCCGAACACGCGGCGACGATCGCGAGTCGCCTCCGCCGCCCCTGGGCCAGAAGCGCTTCGAGATTCGGCTCGACGCCCCCGCCGGCTCGGTGACCCTGTCCTCGCCGACCTTGGGCCGTTTCACGCAAGATGGTGCGGGGGAGACGTGCTTTTACATCGACATCCCGGCGGGCAGCAGCCACCAGGTGGCCATCGAGGCACGTGAGCCCGGCAAGGGCGAGGGTTTGGTCACCAAGGTCCGCATCGCCGAGTACGGCCCCGCGGGACCCTATTGGTACGAGGTCGTGGATGTGGTCTGCGGCATGGATGAAAGCCGCTGCACGCGCGCCCGGGCCGCCGAGTGGGGCCAGTCTTGGCTGGACCGGCGCAAGCGCGGGCGCCTCGATCCGTGCGGCTCCGCCGTCATCACCGACCTCAAGTGGGACACCTCTGGCGGCCTGCACGCGCGTGACGGTGGCTTCCTGCGCGATCTGCGCGTCGAATTCGGACTGACGGTCAAAGCCTTCGAGACACAGTTCGCACCTGGTTCGACCGAGTGCGTTCCGAAGTAGAAACGCCTGTTGACAGTCGGGCCGGCCCAGTGGAGATAGAGGCGCGTCCGAGGTCGTTCGATGCGTTCGGACATTGAAGGTCGCTTGGCGCCTCAGTTGCCATGAAGATTCACCTGATAGGAATTGCCGGCACGGGCATGGGTTCCCTCGCGGGTCTCGTGCGCGCCGCCGGTCACGATGTGCGTGGCTCCGACGAACACGTGTATCCCCCGATGTCGACCCAACTGGCGGAACAGGGCATCGCCGTGATGGAAGGTTTCGCCGCCGCCAACCTGGACTGGGGACCGGACCGGGTCGTGGTGGGCAATGTGTGCCGCCGCGACCACGTCGAGGTGCTGGCGGCCCAGGAACGCGGCATTCCCTTGGTCTCGTTTCCCGCGCTGCTCTCGGAGCTGTTCCTGGAAACCCGGCGCTCGGTGGTCATCGCGGGGACCCACGGCAAGACCACGACCTCGTCGCTCCTGTCGTTCGTGCTGACCGAGGCCGGGCGTGATCCGTCATTTCTCATCGGTGGCGTGCCCATCAACTTTCACCAGTCCTGGCGTCTGGGCGCGGGCCGAGAATTCGTGGTCGAGGGCGACGAATACGACACCGCCTTCTTCGACAAGAAATCCAAGTTCCTGCACTACCGCCCGCAGCTCGTCATCCTGACCTCGGTGGAGTTCGATCACGCCGACATCTTCGCCAACGAAGAGGCGGTGAAGGATGCCTTCCGCGAGTTCGTGGCCCTCATCCCGCCCGAGGGTGAGCTGATCGTGTGCTCCGCTTCCCCGGGCGCCCTGGACGTGGCCAAGGCGGCGCGCTGCCGGGTCACGACCTACGGGCGACCAGGTACCGAGGCCGACTGGACCTTCGAGATCAGCGGCCGCAAGCTGGGCGGTCGCACCATCGTCCGCATGGCCAAGGCCGGCAAGGTGATGGGGACGCTCGATACCGGCCTCGCCGGGATCTTCAACCTGGAGAACCTGACGGGGGTCGTGGCGGCGGCGCACAGCCTCGGGGTGGATCTCGCCACCGTCGCGCGGGGCGCGCGGCGTTTCCTGGGCGTCAAGCGCCGACAGGAGATCGTGGGCACGGCGGCGGGCGTGACGGTCATCGACGATTTCGCCCATCACCCCACGGCCATCCGCGAAACCTTGGGCGCGCTCAAGGGCCGTCATGGCCCAGGCAAGCTCCTGGCCGCCTTCGAGCCGCGCTCGGCGACCAGCCGACGCTCCGTGTTTCAGCACGATTTCGTGGGCGCCTTGGCCCTGGCCGACGAGGTGGTCCTGGCCCCCTTGTTCGCCCCGGAGAAGGTGCCGGCGGGTGAACGCCTGGACGTGGAGCGCCTGGCCAGCGATCTGCGCGGCCAGGACATCCCGGCGCGCCTGGTCCCCACCGTGCCCGAAACGGTGGAACACATCGCGAGCCGGGTCGCTCCCGGGGACAGCGTGGTCATCATGAGCTCGGGGAGCTATGGCGGCTTGCACGACAAGCTGCTGGCCCGCCTGGGGGATCCGGTGCGGCCAGCCCGGCCCGAGGATCGACAGGGGATCAGTCAGCTTCTGGATCGCGCGGGCATCACCCACGGTCCGCTGGATCGCGCGTGGTCCGAGTTTCTCCTCATCCCCGGCATGGAGACCGAGGAGATCGCCGCGTGCCTGGCCATCGAGCACGTCGAGGAAAACGCCCTTTTCCGCATGCTCGCTCTCGCCCCCGAACGCCGCCGCGAGGGGCTGCGCTACCTGCTGCTCGAGAGCGCCGTACGCAAGGCCCGCGCCGAGGGGGCCTTGCACCTGTACCTGGCCACCGAGGCCGTGCACCGGCCCGTGGGTGAGCAACTGGGCTTCGACGTCATCGACCGCAAGGATGTCGCGCCCGCCATCACGCAGACGGTCGAGTACCAGATGGCCCGCTCCAAAACGGCCACCTGGATGCGCAAAGAGCTATAGGCCGCAGCGGCGTCGGCGTGCCTACGCCTTCACGAGGCGCCGAACGTGCTTCTTGCCCGCGTGAAGAAGCGCGCCTTCAGCGCCGATCTCGTCGGCACCGATCACGTCGTCGACCGACGTAATCTTCCGCTCGCCGAGCCTGACGCCGCCCTGCTCCACCAAGCGGCGGGCCACGCTCTTGGATGCGGCGAGCCCCGCCGCGTGCAGGACATCCACGACCTTGGTTCCCGCGGCCAGGACCTCGCCGGTGAGCTGGAAGGTGGGCACCAGGCTCCCGGCTTGACCGCCCCCGAAGGCCGCCTGGGCCGCGCGGGCCGCCCTGTCCGCCTCTTCCTCGCCGTGAACGATGGCCGTGATGGCATGGGCCAGCGCCTGCTTGGCCACCCGAAGCTCCGCGCCCTCCAGCGCGGCATAGCGCTCGATTTCATCCAGCGGGATGAACGTCAGCAGCTTGAGGAAGCGGATCGTGTCCCGGTCATCGACGTTCACGAAGTACTGATAGAAGTCGAAGGGACTGGTGCGCTCGGGGGAAAGCCAGACGGCCCCCGCGGCCGTCTTGCCCATCTTGGCGCCCGAGGCCGTGGTGATGAGAGGGAAAGTCAGCGCGTAGGTCTCGGCATGTTCGATCCGGCGAATGAGGTCCGTGCCGGCGAGGACGTTCCCCCACTGATCATCGCCGCCCACCTGCAACGCACAGCCGAAGCGCCGCCACAACACCAGGTAGTCGTAGGCCTGCAGGAGCTGGTAGTTGAACTCGATGAACGACAGCCCTCGTTCGAGACGCTGGCGATACGCCTCTGCCGTCAGCATCCGGTTGACGCTGAAGTGGCGGCCGATGTCGCGCAGGAAGTCCACGTAGCGCAGCGGCAACAGCCATTCCGAGTTGTCGACCACCACGGCGCGCTCGCCGGCCGCCGCGATGAATCTGCGGACCTGCGGCTCGATGGTCCGCCGGTTCTCCTGGATGGTCTCCAGGCTCATCATCTGCCGCAGCTCCGTCCGCCCGCTGGGATCTCCCACCATGGCGGTTCCCCCGCCCAGGACGGCGATGGGCCGATGTCCGGCCCGCGCGAGGTGAGCCATGGCCAGCAGGGGAATCATGCTGCCCACGTGCAAGCTGGAGGCAGTGGGGTCGAACCCACAGTAGAAAGGCACGGCCTCTTTGGCCAGGAGCGCGGCCAGGGCGGGCTCGTCGCTAATCTGCTGGACGAAACCACGCGCGCGGAGGGTGTTGAGAACGTCACAGGTCGGAGCCGACATGCGCGGCAGTATAGTCGGTCGGGGACTGGAACTTTCGTCGTGATGGGATACGCTGCACGGAAATGGCCGAGCGCCGCAGTTCCGAAGCCACTTGCTCATGTTCGGCAAGGCCAAGCTGGTTCCCCGTCGAAGATGACGCCATCATGAGGTGGCCGGTCGTGGAGGTCGCGGAATGGGAGGAGCTCCGGCAGTGCCCCGAGTGCGGGGCCATCTGGGTCGCGGTGTGGCCCGAGGAGATTGAGGCACCCCCGATCTTCTGCCGGCCCCAGCCCGCGGGGCTTCGGCGCTTGAAAGATTTGGATCGCGCCCTGACTCTGCGAGCCTACTGTCTGGCTCGCCTGGAAGAGCACCTGGGCCAGGTCAAGGAACAGAAGGCCCTGTGCCGCAAGGTGGACTGCGGCCGGCGGAGACTGGAAGGCTCGGTCTACTGCCTGGAACACGTCATCGCGCAGCATTTCGGCAGGCAACTCGCCCGTCTGGGCCCCCGAGAAGAACATCCGGGGCATCCAGCGCGCTAGCGCGGGCGCGGCTTGCCAAGCCCACGGGGCGGGCTCCTGCTCGGTCGGCCGCCAGCCGTCGGTGAACCGCACCGGCTTGCCTCGCATTTGACGAGGGTCCCGCGCTGTGCAATCCTTCCATCAGGATATCCGGATGGGTTCAATCGCCACTGCCGTGGACTTGCTGGCGCTCTTCGCCGACCCCACCCGTCTGCGCCTCGCGGCATTGCTGGAGAAGAACGAGCTGACGGTGGCGGAGATCACCGGCATCACCCAGTTGCCGCAGTCGCGCGTGTCGACCCATCTGGGCAAGTTGCGCGAGGCTGGCGTGCTGCGCGACCGGCGAGAAGGGCCGCAGGCCTTCTACGCCATGAACGAAGCCATGCCCGCCGAGTTGCGCCGGGTGTGGACTTGGCTGGGCGACAGTCTGGACGAGCCCCTGCTGCGCAGCGATGGCGAGCGCTGCCAGGCCGTGCTGCGCGCGCGGAAGAAAAACGAGAGCTGGCCCGAGGCGGTGGCTGGTCAGATGGAGCGTCACTATTCACCTGGCCGCACGTGGGAGGCCACGGCCCTGGGGCTGATGGGTCTGCTGCGCCTGGGCGACGTGCTGGACGCGGGCTCGGGCGCCGGCGCCGTCGCGTGCCTGCTCGCCCCGCGCAGCCGCAGTCTGACCTGCCTGGATCGCAGCCCCAAGGTCTTGCAGGCGGCGCGCAAGCGACTGGCGGGCCTGGACAACGTGGCCTTCGCGCCGGGCGATCTGCACCACTTGCCCTTCGGAGATGCCTGCTTCGATCAGGTGTTGCTGCTGAACGTGCTGACCTACGCGGCGGAGCCGGCTCGTGCGCTCACTGAGGCGGCGCGCGTGCTGCGTTCAGGGGGCGATCTGGTGGTCACCACCCTGGCGGCCCACGAGCACGATGATCTGGCCGCCCACTACGGGCACGTGCACAGCGGCTTCCGCACCCAGAGCCTGCGCGGCTGGCTGCACGCCGCGGGCCTGGTGGTGGACCGCTGTGAGATCACCTCGCGCGAGAAGCGCGCGCCCCATTTCGCCGTGCTGAGCGCGTTTGCGCATCGGCCCGCCATCAAACCGGAGACACCACCGTGAAACGCGAAGCTCGCATCCAGTATCTACACACTGCACTCGAACAGCGGGTCCTCGTCCTCGACGGGGCCATGGGCACCATGGTCCAGCGGCGCAAGCTGGGCGAGGCTGACTTCCGCGGGACACGTTTCGCCGCGCACGCACACGATCTGCGCGGCAACAACGACATCCTGGTGCTGACCCGGCCCGATGTCATCGCTGACATCCACGCTGAATACCTGCAGGCGGGCGCGGACATCATTGAAACCAACACCTTCAACAGCACCTCCATCGCCCAGAGCGACTACGGCACCGAGGCGCTGGTCTACGAGCTGAATCACACGGGCGCGGCCGTGGCGCGCCAGGTGGCCGACCGCTTCAGCACGACCGAACGGCCGCGCCTGGTGGCCGGCGCCATCGGTCCCACCAACAAGACCCTGTCCCTGTCCCCGCGGGTCAACGAGCCCGGCTATCGCGCCGTCACCTTCGAGCAGATGAGGGCGGCCTACGTGGAGCAGGTGCGAGGCCTCCTCGACGGCGGCTGCGACCTCATCCTGGCGGAGACCGTATTCGACACGCTGACCTTGAAGGCCTGCCTGTGCGCCATCGAGGACGTGTTCACCGACAAGGGCTTGCGCCTGCCAGTCATGATCTCGGTGACCTTCACGGACAAGAGCGGGCGCACCCTGTCGGGCCAGACCCTGGAGTCGTTCTACACCTCGGTGGCCCACAGCCGGCCGCTCTCGGTGGGCATCAACTGCGGCGGCGGGGCCACGCAAATGCGGCCCTTTGTCGAGGAGTTGTCCGGGCTGGCCACCGAGTACGTGTCCTGTTACCCCAACGCCGGCCTGCCCAACACCTTCGGCGGCTACGACGAGTCGCCGGCGCTCACGGCGCGGCTGGTGCGCGAGTTGGCGGTAGATGGCTTCGTCAACATCGTGGGCGGCTGCTGCGGCACCACGCCGGATCACATCGCCGAGATCGCCAAGGCCGTGGCCGACGTGGCCCCGCGCCGGCGCCCCGCGCCCGCGGCGCGCCCGCTGCGGCTGGCGGGCCTGGATCCCTTGGTCGTACGCCCCGAGTCCAACTTCATGATGATCGGCGAGCGCACCAACGTGGCCGGCTCGAAGAAGTTCGCGCGTCTCATCCAATCGGGCGACTACGCGGCCGCGCTGGCCGTGGCGCTCGATCAGGTGCGCGGCGGGGCCAACGTGCTCGACGTGAGCATGGACGAGGCCATGCTCGACTCGGAAAAGTGCATGATCGAGTTCCTCAACCTGGTGGCCAGCGAGCCCGAGATCGCGCGCCTGCCCATCATGGTGGACAGCAGCAAGTGGTCGGTCATCGAGGCGGGCCTGAAGTGCGTGCAGGGCAAGGGCATCGTCAACTCCATCAGCCTCAAGGAAGGCGAGGCCGAGTTCCTGGCCCGGGCGCGCGCCTGCCGCCGCTACGGTGCCGCCGTGGTGGTCATGGCCTTCGACGAACAAGGCCAGGCGGTGACCACACCCCGGCGCGTGGAGATCTGCAGTCGCGCCTTCCACCTGCTGACCGAGAAGGCAGGCGTGCCGGCCGAGGACATCATCTTCGATCCCAACGTCCTGGCCGTGGCCACGGGCCTGGAAGAGCACAACGACTACGCGCACAGCTTCCTCGACGCGATTCCGCTCATCAAGATGGCGTGCCCGGGCGTGCACATTTCCGGCGGCATCTCCAACCTGTCGTTTTCGTTCCGCGGTAACGACCTGGTTCGCGAGGCCATGCACACGGTGTTCTTGTTCCACGCCATCAAGGCGGGCATGGACATGGGCATCGTCAACGCGGGCCAGCTCGGCGTGTACGAGGACATCCCCGACGAGCTACGGCAAAGGTGCGAGGACGTGATCCTCAACCGCCGTCCCGACGCCACCGAGCGCCTGGTGGAGCTGGCCGGCCAGCTCAAGGGTGACGGCAAGAAGCGCACCGAGGATCTGGCCTGGCGGAAGGCGAGCGTCGAGAAGCGCCTGGAGCACGCGCTGGTGCACGGCATTCTGGACTTCATCGACGCGGACACCGAGGAGGCGCGCCAGAAGCTGGGCCGCCCGCTGGAGGTCATCGAGGGGCCGCTCATGGCGGGCATGGGCGTGGTGGGCGATCTCTTCGGCGCGGGCAAGATGTTCCTGCCCCAAGTGGTCAAGAGCGCGCGCGTGATGAAGGCCGCGGTCGCCTACCTGCAGCCGTTCATGGAGGCGGAGAAGGCCAATGGCCAGGCGCGCGCACGCGGCCGCGTCCTGTTGGCCACGGTCAAAGGCGACGTGCACGACATCGGAAAGAACATCGTCGCCGTGGTGCTGGGCTGCAACAACTACGAGGTCATCGACCTGGGCGTAATGGTTCCCTGCGCGACCATTCTGGACGCGGCGCTGGAGCGCAAGGCGGATGTGATCGGGCTATCCGGCCTCATCACGCCCTCGCTGGACGAAATGGTGCACGTGGCACAGGAGTGCAAACGCCGGGGCATCGCCCTGCCCTTACTCATCGGGGGTGCCACCACCAGCCGCGAGCACACGGCGGTGAAGATCGCACCCCAACACGATCAGCCGGTGGTTCACGTGCTCGATGCTTCGCGCGCCGTGGGCGTGGTCTCCGCCCTGCTCGATCCCAGGCAGCGCGCGACGTTCGACGCCAAGAACCGCGCCGAGCAGGAGAGCCTGCGTGGCCTGTACGCCGACAAACACAAGCGCCCGCTGGCCGGCCTGGCCGCGGCCAACGCGGGCCGGCCGCAGATCGCGTGGCGCGCCGAGGATGTGAGCACGCCTGCCTTCACCGGGCGGCGCCTCATCGAGCAGCCGCTGGACGAGATCGCCAAGTATATCGACTGGACCTTCCTCTTCACCGCCTGGGAGATGAAGGGACGCTATCCGCAGATCCTGCAGCACCCCGAGCGCGGGGCGGCGGCGCGCGAGTTGTTCGAGGCCGCGCAGAAGCTGCTGCGCCGGATCATCGACGAAGAGCGGCTGCGGGCTCGCGCCGTGTACGGCTTCTGGCCCGCGGCGTCCGATGGCAACGACATCATCCTGTTCCGCGACGAGAGCCGCGACGCCGAGCTGCTGCGCTTCCCCATGTTGCGCCAGGAGACGGGAGACTTTCGTTGCCTGGCCGACTTCGTGGCCCCGGCGTCCTCGGGGCTGCGCGATCATGTGGGCGCCTTCGCGCTGAGCGCGGGTCTGGGCACTGACGATTTGGTGCATGAATTCCAGGCCGCGGGCGACGACTACAACGCCATCATGACCAAGGCCCTGGCGGATCGTCTGGCCGAGGCCTTCGCCGAGCTTTTGCACCAACGCGTGCGGCGCGAGTGGGGCTACGGCGCCCACGAGGCGCTGTCGAGCGAGGACCTGATCGCGGAGAGGTACCGCGGCATTCGCCCAGCCTTCGGCTATGCCGCGTGCCCCGACCACACCGAGAAGGGCAAGCTGTTCGACCTGCTGGGTGCGAACGAAGCCGGCCTGTCCCTGACCGAGAGCTTCGCCATGGTGCCTGCCGCCAGCGTGAGCGGCATCTACCTGGCCCACCCTGAGGCCCGCTACTTCGACGTGGGCCGCATCGGCCCCGAACAAGTGCGCGACTACGCCGGACGCAAGGCCATGAGCGTCGCCGAGGTGGAGCGCTGGCTGGCGACGCGCCTGCAGTAGGGCGGCACCTCGACGAACGCCTCCGCGTCCCGCCCTGGGATCGCTCTAGCCAGCGGGTCCAGGTCTTCGTCGAGCGCGACAACTTCGCCGACCTGGTGGCGTTCATGTCGAGCCAGGGGTTCGTGGTCTTCGACATCACCGATGCCGCGCACTCTCTCGGCGACAGGATTCTCTACCAGGTCCACGCGACCTTCATCCCTCGGCAGCGGATTGTCGTCGCGGACTCAAATGGGCCGAAGGGGCGCAACTCGAAACCGCCCTCAAGGGCCTGCGCCAGCGTCATTCAGGCCCCTTGACGAATTGCCGGGGCCTTAACTCGTCGCGACTCTCTTGGGAGGACTTGACGGGCTAGCGCCCGTGCCACAGGGCCGCCTCGCGGGCAAGCAGCTCGTGCATCCACGCGATCTGTCTGTCCGTTTGCGCCGCCGTCCCAGGTGGACCGGTCAACCAAACGAGCGAGAGCATCCCGGCAAGCACGACCGCCGCGGAGGCGGCCATGCTGATGCGCGCACGCCTTCCATCCGCCCCTCGCCAGAGGCCCTCCACCGCGAGCGCGACCAAGACCGCGAGGATGAGCATCAGCGGCACAAGGCTGACCAAGCCATACCATCCACAAAGGCGAGTGGCCCAATTGGGGACGAGGGCACCCTCCCTGAGGGCAGGCACAACGATTTGAGGCAACGGATTCGTAAACCGCTCCGGCAGCTCGGGAAAAACCGCGTTGACGGCTTGCGTGTAGAACACCCCCCACAGACACAGGCCCACGGCGCTCCCTCTGCTCCACACTGACCGCAGGTGGGTCATGCCGAACCCAGCAGCGAGAGCTGCCCACCCCATGACGGGCACCATGAGGCGAGGACCGAAGCCCCAACCCGCGTACCAAATCTCGGTGCTCGACAGGAAGAGGACGTAATAAGCGAAGGCCGAAGCTATCAACAAAGCTAGACGTCGGTGGCCGCGGCGCCAGAGATTCAGGAACCCTGGCAGAGCCAGAACAAAAAAGGGCGAGGTGCAAACCAGGCCTCGGTGCCAGCTCAACAGCGCGCCTTGTGCGTACTCCCACTTGGGAAACGTCACCCCTCCGATCCCCTGTCCGTGCAGCTTCCGCAACTCCGGAGCCACGAGATGATGGTACGAGGGCTGGAGGAGACCTCCGAACGCCAGCTTGTTATAGAGCAGCAAACCGGCCACGCCAGGTAGGAGGCCTAGCACCAGCCAAACGAGCAGTGTGGGCCGGCGGCGCAACGGCCCTGCGATTGTGTACAGACCGAGGAGAGACAATGGAATCGCTGACTGATACTCGGTAAGCAGAGAAAATCCGGCGACTAGACCCGCGACGAAGCAGCGAATCCCGGCAGATTTCTTGTTGCCCGCGTCTTCGTTCTCGACCGACGAGAGGAGCAGGAGCGCGGCCAGCAGGCAGACCGCGACGATTTGGTGCCCAACGACGCCGGCGCTCGCGTGAGTCGCTGCCGTTCCGAGGATCCAGGTCAGAGACGAGAGCTCGACTGCATACTCGGGCATCCTCAGCGCACGCGCCAATCGGCGAAACAGCAGGAAGCCCAGGATCCCGATTGGGAGCATCACCGCCCGCCGCATCAGCGAGAGCAGCGTCTCAATCGTGAAGGCCGATGCGGGCAGGAACAAACGGCAGGTGCCGTACACGGCGGCAACGAGGAGACTGCTCCCCGGCGCCTTATCGGTGAAGAAGTGTCCGTCGACCCGGGCGAGGTCGTAGATGTAGCCAAAGCGCGCCAACGGCGCGTCGATCGCCAGTGTGTGATGATCGACCAAGCTAACCCCGAGGTAGATGCGCGAGCGCTCGTTGGGCGAAGACACCCCAGCCGTCGGCATCCAGGAGTAGCCAAGCACAAATAGGACGCAGAGAGTGGTCAGGATCTCTCGCCAAGGAAGGCGGGGTACTTGGGCGGGCGCCTGGGTCTCAGAAGAATTCACGGCCGGACGATGAAACCATCTCCGTCGTCGCGCAAGAGTCCAGTGGATGCGATGGAGCCCTCAGCGACGCGCCTGGGCCCGACCGATCGCCAGCAAGGTGCCGAAGATGATGGCTTCTGGGCGGGGCGGACAGCCGGGGATGAAGACATCGACGGGCAGGACCTCGGCCACGCCGCCCGCACTGGCATAGCTGCGGCCCACAATTCCACCTGAAGATGCGCACGCTCCCACGGCGATGACCAGACGAGGTTCGGGCACTGCCTCGTACGTGCGGCGGGCGGCCAATTCCAGGTTGCGGGTCATGGGGCCGGTCACCATCAGCCCATCCGCGTGTCGGGGTGAGGCCACGAAATCGATGCCCAGACGGCGCACGTCGTACACCGGGTTGAGCAGCGCGGTCAGCTCCCAATCACAGGCGTTGCACGATCCGGCGTCCAAGTGGCGCAGATGCAGCGAGCGCCCCAGGGTCTTGCGGATGTGTTCGGCCACCGCGGGTTCCGTCATTTTCGGCGCGGTCGCGGCCCGACCCTGGCCGTCGTCGTGAACCTGGATGACCAAGTTCTCCCGGCCGCGCGAGGCCAGCTCCACCTGGCGCCCGAGCTCGATGGCGCCGTCGGGGGATGCGCAGCGGCCGCAGCACACACAGCGAGCGACATCGATTCGGTAGCCTGTGCCTGCGTCCAGTGCACCCGACGGGCAGACAGCCGGATCAGGCAGGGCGGCCAGAGGG
>JAEXQJ010000130.1 GCA_023438785.1 Pseudomonadota bacterium | reverse complement strand
CCGCTCGCTCTCGCCCCGCCCGTCGCCAACTCGCTGTCCTTGCTGTCACTGCAACCAACAATGAGGAAGAATCCGAACACGGTCACGATCGGCCTTGGATTCATGGGGGCCTCCTGGCCGTGAGCGTACGCCAGACGTGCGCAGCAAAACGATCAGGTAGTTCAGTCCGCGGGCGGCAGAGTCCATCCGACAAACAGGTCGCGTCGTGCATCTTGCGCGGCCCTCGCTCGCTTGCGACGAGGTACGGGCCGCGGTGAGTGGCGATGAGCGCACGCGGCGGCCTTGCTGTGCGGGTCCCGACTCACGCGGCGCTCTGTTGCACGGTGCTGCCCGTCTTCGCGGTCAGGTAGCCCGTGAACGCGCCCAGGTCCTTGCGAAAGCGCGCGCTGACCACGCAGTCGAGCAAGGCCTGCACGCGCGCGTCGGACGCGACCTCGGCGCTGAACACGAGATCGAAGCGCGCCTCTGCCAGCGGCACGAACGACAACCCGTACGGCCGGGCCGCGGCGCGCGTGGTGATCCCCGCGTCGCCCACGCCCGTGGCGATCATCTGGGCTACCCCGCCATGGCCGCGGGCCACGCCAGCCACCGTGAGCGCCGTCGGGCTCAGGCCGTGCTCTCGGAGCGCAGCCTCCAGGAGCTCCTGTGCGCCGGCACCTTCCTCGCGCGCCACCACGCGCGTACCCTTGCGCGCCAGATCGGCGACCGAACGCAGGCGCCCGCCGTCAGACGCGCGACAGACCAAACCCAATTCCCACGCCGCGAGCGTGACTAACATCATGGGACGATTCCCGAAACGGGAGCGCACGGCGAGCGCGTTGCCATTGGTCCCCTTGGCGTCGTCGAGGTGCAGCCCCGCTATGTGCACGCGCTCCAGCGCCAACTCCTCCAAGGCCGGGCGACTGGCCCGCTCGATCCAGTGCAGGCGCGGTCCCCGAAGTCGCTCCTCCAAATGGCGGCCCAGCAGGCCCAAGGCGGGATCGCAGCCGGCCACTAGGATGTTGCGCCGAAGCGCCTCCATGTCGCGCAAGGGGCGCACGCGCACCACCTGGTCCTTGCCCTTGGGCGTTGAGGCGAGACCGTCGGCCGGCGTGCCCAACGCGACGGCGGGATCGCCGTCAAGTGGACGCGCCCACCAGCGCTCGCCCACCTGGCCCAGGGCCACACGCATCTTTCCTGTCTCTTTCCCCGTCTCTTTCCCCGTCTCTTTCGTCGGTATCCGGCCGTCGCAGACCAAGACGGCCTCCACGTTCTGCCCGTTCTCGCCCAGTGAGAAGAGGTCCTCCACGCGGCAATTCAGGGCCCTCGCGAGATTGAGCGCGATGAGCGTGGAAGGCACGGTCTCGCCCGCCTCGATGGAGCTCAACGTCTGCCGGCTGACGCCGATCTGCGTGGCCAGCTCCTGCTGCTGCAATCCGAGCCGTTGGCGCAACGCCCGCAGGTTGGTGCGAACGGGATGGTCCATGGCCCTCCATCATTCCGGAGGCCCTGACCCAGTCAATTGGTGTCGCGCCGTTCGCGCTCGAATTAACGCCCGCGAAACCTGGGCATGACGATCGGGGCACGCGCGCCGGCGGCCGGGCGACGCGCGCGCAGGGCACAGGGGATGCACGCGGCGTGCTCGCCAACCTTGGCCACCCTCACCTGCACCCCATAGAGCAGACGCAGGTTCTCGGGCACGACCTGCTCCTCGGGCGTGCCATCGGCGACCACGTGTCCGCCCTGAATCATCACCACCCGATCCGAGGCCCACAGCGCGTGTTCGGGCGAGTGGGTGGAGCTGATGCACGTCAAGCCCTCGTCGGCCAGGCGCGCCAATTGCTCCAGCAGCCGGACCTGATGGCCGTAGTCGAGCGCCGAGGTCGGCTCGTCCATGATGAACGTGTCCGCCCCCTGCGCCAAGGCGCGAGCGATGAGCGTGAGCTGCCGTTCACCACCGCTGATCTCGGTGTAGGCTCGCTTGCGCAGGTGTTCAATACGTAGCTTGGCCAACGCGTCCTTCACGCACTCGTGATCCCGCTCCGCGCTCAGCGACCACGCCGACTGATGCGGGATACGGCCCATGGCCACCACGTCCTCCACCGCGTAGGGAAACGCCGTCCGATGCACCTGTGGCACGTAGGCCACCCGCCGCGCATAGGCCTTGGGCGACAGGCGCGCGATCGGCGTGCCCTCGAAGACGACCTGGCCCGCCCTGGGCGAGATGATCCCGAGCAGGATCTTGATCAGCGTGGTCTTGCCGCAGCCGTTGGGTCCCAAGAGCGACACGACCTCGCCCTTCTCGAAGGCCAGGTCAATGCCGTCCAGGATGGTCCGCGATCCGTAAGCGTGGCCAATCCCACGCGCTTCCAGCAACGCCATCAGGCCCAGCTCCTCCTGGCGTTTCTCAATACGTAGACGAAAAAAGGAATGCCCACCAACGAGGTGACCACGCCGATGGGCAACTCGAAGCTGAACGCCAGCCGTGAAAAGTCGTCCATCACCAGCAGGTAGGTTCCGCCCACCAGCGCCGAGGCAGGCAGCAGGACCACGTTGTTAGGCCCGGTGATCATGCGGGCCGCGTGGGGAATCACCAGCCCCACCCACCCCACCATGAAGCCTCCGCCCAGCATCACGGTGAGGGCGGTGAGCAGCGTCCCGACGAGGAGGAGCCCCAGGCGCACCAAGCCCACCGGTATGCCGAGCGCGCGCGCCTCCTCCGCGCCCATGCTGAGCGCATTCAATTGCCGCCCGCACAGCGCCAAAACGACGGTGCCCACCACCATGGGAATGGCGGCCGTGAGGACCGAGGCCCGATCGGCCATGGCCAGATTGCCCATCAGCAGGTGCACGATGGCCGGCAGCTTGGTGTACGGGTCAGCGACGTACTGCGCCGTCATGGTCAGCGCCATGAACAGCGATTCGCTCACGATCCCGCCCAGGACGAGCATGAGGATCGAATCGCTGCGGCACAGGCGCGAGATGGCCACCGCCAGGCCCAGGGCCAGGAAGCCGAATACGACCGAGAGCGTCTGCACCACGATCCAATGCTGCGCGACCAGCACACCCAGCACGCCGCCGAACGCGGCCCCAGCCAGCATGCCCATGGTCTTGGGCGACACCAGGGGATTGGTGAACACGGCCTGCAGAGACGCCCCCACCGTGGACAGTGCCGCTCCGATGATCAGAGCCGCCAGCACCCGCGGCAGGCGAATCTGCAGCAACACATTGTCGAGCAGGGCCGCCCGCGCCGGATCACTGTCCTGCATGTGCAGGAGCCGCCGCCCCAGGAATGAGGCGACCTCGCCCACGCTGACCGCGTACTTCCCCAGCGACAGAGACACGAGCGTGGCCAGGACGAGCAAGATCGCGAGACCGAGCAACCGCCGGTGCCTCATGGCCCCAGCACCTCCTTCACCTCCCGCTCGCCCAGCCCGATGCCCAAGAAGCTCCGGTAGAACGCCCGCGTCTGCCGCGGCAGATCGAGGGCCAGGCGCCCCGGGTGCAGCACCCCGAGCAGCCACTGTGCGCCCAGCAGGCGCATGAAGGACGGCGGCCGATCGAACCAGTTGAAGGGCACGCAGGGGATCATGAAGACGCGTCGTCGGACCACGGCCCGCAGGGTCCTCCAACGCGGGTCTCCGAAGACGGCTTGGTAGAAGGCCCGCTCCTTGACCAGGATGACGTCGGGGTCGTAGGCCATGACCTGCTCCAGCGACACGCGTTCCATTCCGTAGACGCCACCGCCGCGCCCCTTGTGCACGTTGTGCCCGCCCGCCACCTCGATGAGCTCGGTGTGCATGGAGCCCTCCCCATCCGTGGCCAGGCCATCCACGCCCTCGGCGTAGTACACGCTGGGCCGCTCGCGCGCGGGGACGCCCTCGGCCGCCTGCTTCACCGCGCGCAGCATGTCGCGCGCTTGCGTCTCCAGCGCCTGGGCCCGCGCCTCGCGTCCCAGCAGCACGCCCATGAAGTGCAGCGCGGCCGGATAGTCGAAGACGCTGTCGCTGCGCACGTACACCCAGGGGATTCCCAGGCGGCGAAACATGGCCTCGTACTCGCTCGCCATGGCCGACTCGCCCATGTCCCAGATCACGATCACGTCCGGGTGAACGCGCAGCAACACCTCTTGGTTGATGGCCCGCCCCGTGCCCACCATGCCGCCGATGACCGGCAGCGTTTGCAGATGCTTTGCCG
>JAEXQJ010000088.1 GCA_023438785.1 Pseudomonadota bacterium | reverse complement strand
GTACAGAAAGCCGCACACGGCCGAGGCCACCATCTCGCGGGCGGTGCCTTGGTACTCGCTGAAGTAGGCCTCGCGGCGGCCGGTGAGCGCCACGTGGGCACTGTGATGGAAGTCGTCGTTCCACAGCCCATCCAGCCCCTGCCCAGCCAGGACGCGCGAATCCTGCGGCTCGTTCTCGGCCACGACAATGATCTCGCGGCCGCCCGCCGCCAAACGTGCCGCGCGGGTCAACGCGGTAACCATGTGCTCGGACGAGTTGTCGAAAATTCCCTGCGTGGCATCCAAACGCAGGCCGTCCAGGTGGAATTCACCCACCCAGTAGGCCGCATTGTCGATGATGAAGCTGCGCACCGGACCGCAATCGGGCCCATCGAAATTGATCGCGCGGCCCCATTCGGTCTCGCGACCGGAGAAATAGGCCCTGGCGAAGTGCTCCAGGGTGCAACCCTCCGGACCGAAATGGCTGTAGACCACGTCCAAGATGACCGCCAAACCCAAGGCGTGGGCCGTGTCCACGAAGCGGCGGAAGTCGTCGGGGGCCCCGTAGGCGTGAAAGGGCGCGTACAGGTCCACGCCGTCGTAGCCCCAGCCGAAGTTGCCCGCGAACTCGCCCACCGGCATGAGCTCCACCACCGTTACGCCCAGATCGCGCAGGCGCGGTAGCTGGACCATGGCCCCGTGCCAGCTCCCCTCGGCCGAGAAGGTCCCGAGGTGCAATTCGTAGATGACCTGGCGGGGCAGGCGCACGCCCTTCCAGGCGCCATCCGACCAGGCGAAGCTGCTGCCATCCACGACTTGTGACCAACCCGCCGGCCCCTCGGGCTGCAGGCGCGAGGCGGGATCGGCCAACCGCTCGCCGCCGTCCACCCGATACCCGTAGCGCGCCCCCGCGGTCAGACCGGCGACCAGGGCCCCCCAGTAGCCCTCGTCCGTTCGCTGCATGAGCCGCGGCTCGGCTCCTTCAATGAGCAGCTCCACCTGCCGGTGCTCAGGCGCCCACACGCGAAAGCTCACCCCGCCACCGACCACCTCGGGGCCCTGGTCGTACCTGCGGCCCTCCGGTGCGCTCATGGTGGCCCTCCCTCCGACGTGGCCGCCGGCCGCCGTAACACCATCATGGAGTGCGCCCTGCAAGTCAGCTCACTGCCCGCGGCCAGAGGCACAGCCGGGGGTGCTTCCGCCGTGGTCGTGTCCACGGCCACCTGCCAGTCCTCGCCCCATTGTCGTCCTGGCAGGCGGAAGCGCACGTCCTCGCCGCCGGCATTCAACAGCACGAGCACGCTGCGCCCGGCTGGCGACGGTCGCCGTTGCTCGGCTCGCACCTCCTCGCCGCCGAACAAGCACCCCAGACTCTGCAGAATCGGCTGCTCCCAGTCCTTGCCCACCATCTCACGGCCGTCCGGAAGAAAGAATGCCACGTCGCGAGCCCGGGGGTCGCCCAAGAACTCACCACGGTGAAAGCTGTCCTGGCGCAAGGCCCCCTCGGTTCTGCGCAATCGCGCGAGACGCGCACAGAAGGCGCGCAACTCTTGTTGCCCATTCTCCCAATCGAGCCAGGAAATGGGGTTGTCTTGGCAATAAGCGTTGTTGTTGCCTCCTTGGGTGCGGCCCCACTCATCGCCCGCCAACAGCATGGGCACACCACGCGCCACAAGGAGGGTCGTGAGCAGGTTGCGCTGGTGCAATTCGCGGCGGCCGCGAACGCCGGGATCGCTGGTCTCGCCTTCCACACCGTTGTTCCATGAATGATCCTGGTCCGAGCCGTCGTGATTGCCCTCGCCATTGGCCTGATTGTGCTTCTCTTGGTAGCTGAGCACGTCGCGCAGCGTGAAACCGTCGTGGCACGTGACGAAGTTGATGCTGGCGCGCGCGCAACGACCGCTGCGCCGGAACACGTCAGGCGAGCCCAGCAGGCGATAGGCAATCTCACGCGGAGGCAGGCGATCACCGCGCCAGAAGCGGCGGCTGGCGTCCCGGAAGGGTGCATTCCATTCGGACCACAGCACGGGGAAGTTACCCATCTGGTAGCCGCGAGAGCCCAAGTCCCAAGGCTCGGCGATCAGCTTGAGCGTGCAGAGCAGCGGGTCCTGGTGCACGGCGCGGAAGAAGGCCGCCCCCGTATCGAACTCGAAGGTGGGCCAATGTCGTCCCAGCGCCGTCGCCAAATCGAAGCGAAAGCCATCCACATGCATTTCTGCCGCCCAATAGCGCAGGCAATCGGTGACCAAGCGCAACGGATAGGCCGAACCCAGGTTCAGGCTATTGCCGCAGCCACTGAATTGCAGGGTGTAGCGCTTGTCCTTGGTGTCGTGGTGGTAATAGGAGTAATTGTCCAGGCCGCGGAAGGACAGCGTGGGCCCCATGTGGTTGCCCTCGCCGGTGTGGTTGAAGACCACGTCGAGGATGACCTCGATGCCGGCCGCATGCAGCGCCTTCACCATGGCCTTGAACTCGTTCACCTCGGCGCCGGGCTCGTGAGCTGAAGAGTAGCTGCGCTCGGGCGCGAAGTAGGCCAGGGCGTTGTACCCCCAGTAGTCACTCAGGCCCTTGTCACGCAAGAAGCCCTCGGTCAGCTTGCTGTGCACCGGCAGAAGCTCCACCGCGGTCACCCCCAGGCCGTGCAGGTGCTCGATCGACGCCGGATGCGCCAGTCCCGCGTAGGTACCGCGCAGGGCCTCCGGCACGTGGGGGTTGCGCAGGCTGAACCCCCGCACGTGCAACTCGTAGATGAGCGTGTCGCTCCAAGGCGTCTCGGGGCGGCGATCATCGCCCCAATCGAAGTCGTCCTCCACCACCAGCGCCTTCGGTACGCTCGCGGCGTCGTCTCGCGGGTCGAGAAGCGTCTCCTTGTCCTGTGCGTGATGGCCAAAAATGGCCCCGTGGTAATCCACCTCGCCCACCAAGGCCCGCGCGTAGGGGTCGAGGAGCAGTTTGAACGGATTGAAGCGCATGCCCCGCGCCGGCGCGTAGGGCCCGGTCAAGCGCAGGCCATAGCGCGCGCCCGCCTTCAGCCCCGGCACCAAGCCATAGAAGAGATGCCCGGCGTGCCCGAGCAGCTCGTAACGCTCCGTCTCGCGCCCAGCCTCGTCGAACACACACACCAGCGCCGTTTCGCCGAACTCCGAGAAGACTGAGAAGTTCACACCCTCGTGGGTCAGCGTAGCGCCCAAAGGGAAGGGGCGGCCAGGCAACGCCGGCTTGCCTTCCCATGACTGGCTGCTCACCATCACCTCCTGCGCAGCGACGGAGCGACCGGGTGAGGGCCTCCCCACCCGGCCTCCTCGGTGATCATGTCACTGCCAGTCCCCGTCCGCACGAGCGGTCGGCCTACTTTCCGCTTTGCGCCTTCTTCAGGGCGCTGATGGTGTCATGGGTCCGAATCTGGCTGGGCAGCAGGTCGGCGGCCACCATCTTGCTGGTGTCAGGATCCAGCTTCTCCACGGCCTTGCGGTAGTGGCGCACGCCGTGGTCCTCGCCTTCCTCCAGGGCCGCGATGGTGGCGCCGTGGCCCAGCACCTTGGCGCCACTCTGAATCATCTTGGCAAACGTGCCCCACATGCCCGAGCTGTGCGTGGGTGAGCCCCCCAGTCTGGTCACCGAATCACTCAGCGTGCGCGCCCGCTCCTGGTGCGCGGCCCGGCATTGTTCCAAGTCCGCCCTGGCGCTGAAATCGCCGCCCACCTTGTCCAACGCCTGCGTGTAGGTCTCGATGGCCGACAACTCACCGGCAAGCAAGTCGTTCAGTTCCTTCACCGTCTGCTCGTTGGTGATGGTCACGTGCATGTTCTGCTCCTCCTCTCGAGGGGCACCCGGGCCCCAAGCCTCTGCGTTGTGAAACCGCGAAGGGGGGGGCCAGCAGCCCGCATTGAGAGTCGGACCGAGCCGTTCGGAATGCGTTTGGCGCGCAGGCAAGGACACGCGAAGCACGGAGCACCGCGAACCGACGAGCCCCCGCGCGGACGGCGATCGAAGCCTCTCGCCACGGGCTGCCAGGGCGGACGGCACGTTCCACATCAGCCGCAAGCCGCTTCGCCCAGCAGGATCTCCAAGTCCGCGCGCAGTCGGCGCTTCAGCCGGCTTTCGATTTGGCGCGCGCGCTCGCGACTCAAGCCGAAGCGCTTGCCCACCTCCTGTAGGGTCAGCGGCTCCTCGGCGCACAGACGCTCGTCGAAGATCACCCGCTCGCGGCCCTTCAGGTCGCCGTCCAGCTCCCGCATGTGACGCCGGACGACTGCACGAACCTCCTGGGTAGCCAGCATCTCGTCGGGCGGCGCCTCGGGATGGGCCATCTCGGCCTCACTGGCCACGCCTTTGGATTCTGAGCCCGACCCGAAATGCACATCCCGCGCGGCCAAGCGAGCGCTCATTTCCAGGACATCGCCCTCGGCGACGCGCAGACGTTTCGCCAGAGCCACTGTGTCGGGCAACTCGCCGCCAGCTCGCAGTTTCTGAGTCTCGCGGCGCAACGAGAAGAATAGCTTCCTCTGGGCGAACGTGGTGGCCACACGCACGATGCGCGCGTTGGTCATGATGTAGTGGAAGATGTTGGCGCGAATCCACCAACTGGCGTAGCTGGAGAGACGTACGCCACGCGATGGATCGTACTTGGCCACCGCGCGCATCAGTCCCAGACAACCCTCCTGGATCAGATCGGGCAGCATGGTTTGTTGGAAACAACACTCGTGGGCGATCTTGATGACCAGCCGCAGGTGCCCTTCCACCAGGCGGCGCGCGATGGCCGGATCGCGCGTGCTCTGGTACTCCAGCGCCAGACGCATCTCCTCCTCGCGTTCCAGCACGGGGTACCGCTTGAGGCCCTGCATGAGCCGTTCAGTGGAGTTCTTGTCTTCGCTCTGCCGCTCAGTCGCCATAGGTCTCCCCGCCGCTCGGCCCCGTACGCGTCTTCCATCCCGAGTCTTCAAGGCACATGCCACCCGTGGCGAAGCCAACGAGAACCTTCCCCTGCCTTCGCGCGGCGGCTCCACCTGTTCGTCTCTGTGACCGGACATAAGCTTCCTCCACCTCACCAACCCACGTCGCTACCTCATTCGCCTTCGGCCTCGCGCCTCCGGTTACGGGCACGTAACCGAGGTCTGTCCGTGGTAACCGCTCATGCAGGTGCCGTGTAACGCCGGCTGATCGCGCCGTGGACGCGAGCTCGTGACTCCGCGGGGTTCATGTCGCGCTCCGCTTCGATGCGAGACACCTCTTCCGCCAGGTCGCCGTCCTTGATGGATTCACGCATCCAGCGCGAGTAGTCGCCCTGATGGAGATGGTAGAGCCACGTGTCGTCGTCCACGCCCTCCGCGATTTGCACGAAGAGGTGAAGGTTCTGCGCGCGCAGGCGCAGCCGCGCGTCCGGACCACGAAAGAAGAAGCTGGCATCCGGGCCCAACTCGCCAATGGCGTACTTGCGCACATGCCGACGGTGTTCGGCGTGCGGGCGGTTAGCGCGCATCCTGCGCGCTGGCTCGTCGGGATGGCAGGACCACAGCACGCCCAGCCCCGGGCCCGAGGGACCACCCTCCAGTTGCGGCGCGCGCAGGCCGACGGCGGCCGCAAATTCACTCAGGGTCGGCTCCAATTCCGGGCCCACCACGATGGCGCAGCCCACCTTCCGCAGCAGCGCCGGCGAGACATGGCCGGGCCGCGCGCTGATGAGGATGAAGCCATGGGGCTCTCCGGGTAGAGAGAGCGCCGTGGTGTCCCAGCGCTGCGGCAGAAGGTGATGGGTTTCGTCCACCAACATGAAGTGCGGCCGGCCCGTACGGGCCCGCATCTCCAGCAGGCGCGGCAGCAGCTCTTGGAAGAAGGGAGGGCGATTGGCGAGCGACACGCCCAGCAGGTTGATGATCACGTTCTCCGACGGCCGGCTGAGCAATTCCAGAATCTCCGCCACCCCGGGCACCTGATCCCGGTCGCCCAGCGTCACGGCCCCTTTGAAGTCACCGTAGTCGCCCTCCGGGTCGACCACGCAGAACTGGTAACCGTTCTCGACCAGTTGTTCGAGGAGCGTAATCGCCACGGTGGTCTTGCCGCCGCCAGACGTGCCCGCCACCAGCACGGGCGCGCTGTACGGCCCGACGGTCACCGGGCCGCCATCCGCGTAGGTCCCCACGCGCAGGGCGTGGCGTTGCAGGCGCGGGCCGAGGGCGCGCAGGTCCGAGTTCACGAGGGTGGCGGTCAGCTCTGTCACGCCCTCGCTGCTACGGCCGACCGTGACCAGGTCGGCGCGATCCTTGAGCTTGGGTAGCGCGTTCGAGACCGTCACCGCACACTCGCAGATGTGCAAGAAGGCATGATCGTTTTCCGCGTCGCCCACGCCGACCACGTTGTGCCGCGAGTAACCGAGTTGCTCCAGGGCGACCAGCAGACCCGAAGCCTTGTTCACGCCCGAGGGCAGGATCATCACCGCCCCTTTGTTGAAGACCACCTGCAGTTCCAGCCCCAGGTCCTTGATGACCTCCACGGCGGTGGTCTCGTGCGGCTGCCAGGTGGCCACCACCACGCGACCCACGGACACCGGGTCCACGCCCCGGGCCCTCAGGACGTCGGCGAAGTCCGGCGGCGGCGGCTCGCCCAGTAATTGGACCTCACTCGTGCGCGGGTCGTAGATGATGCCGCCGTTCTCGAGCACGGCTAGCTCGAAGAGGTCCAGACGGGAGAAGTTGGCCTGCAGGTCCTCGAGTTGCCGCCCGGTGACCAGGATCAGCTTGCGCCCCGACGCGCGCACCCGCTCCAGGGCCGCCACGGTTGGGTCGTCCACGCGTCCGTGGTGGGCCAACGTGCCGTCGTAGTCGCAAGCCAGAACGTGATACCGCATGCGCCTAGGTTGGATGTCCCCACCGTCCCGATTGACATCCTCCGTCCGCGCAGCCGAGCGCCCCCTGCACCGAATGCGTTCCTCGCAAATCGTGCAGGGCCACGCTCGCCTCTTCAGGCTGGATTTGCGCCAATTCCAGGTTGGTACGCCCGATGCGAGCCCAGCGCGGCGAAATGACGAGAGCGCCGCAGATGACCGTGGAGGAGATCCGCCGGGGCGTGGCTGAGCTGGGTGACTGGTTCCACAACATCGATCTGGGTGGCGTGTGCACCGCCCCTCACCACTTCTTGGGCGATTACCCCACCTGCAAATGGCAGCACTTCCAGCATGCCATCCCGTCGGACCTACACGGCTGGACCGTGCTCGACATCGGCTGCAATGGCGGCTTCTACTGCATCGAAATGAAGAGGCGCGGTGCGGACCGCGTGGTGGGCATAGACACGGATGAGCGCTATCTGGCGCAGGCCCGTTTCGCCGCCGACGTCTCGGGCGTCGATGTAGAGCTCAAGCAGATGTCGGTGTACGAGGTGGGTCGCCTCGAAGAACGCTTCGACATGGTTCTCTTCATGGGCGTGCTGTACCACCTGCGTCACCCGTTGCTGGCCCTCGACCTCATCCACGAACACGTGGGCAAGCACATGCTGGTCGTGCAGAGCATGCTGCGTGGCTCGACCGAGGTGTCTTCGCTGGCGCAGGACTATCCCTTCTCGGAGGTCACCATCTTCAACGAGGCCGGCTATCCGAGGCTGCACTTCGTCGAAGCGTTGTACTCGGGCGACGAGACCAACTGGTGGATCCCCAACCGCGCCTGTCTGGAGGGCATGCTGCGCAGCTCGGGGTTCGACGTCCTGTCCAACCCCGAGCCCGAGGTCTTCGTGTGTACCTTTCGTCCCTCGCCGGCCGGAACCCAGGCGGCCTACGCCGCCAAGAGGGCTGACGACCATGGTTGAGGCAGCCATGTTCTGGAACGAGCCCAACAACAAATCGCACTGGGACCTGGAACTGGATCCCGAGTGGTCCCAATTCGCGCACATGACGAAGTTGGCCGCCGCCGCCGTGGCCGCGGAGTGCCCGCGCCTGACCCGCGTGCTGGGCGGGATCTCGCCAATCGATCCGGGTTTCATGACCAACATGCAGCGCAAGGGCGTCGTGGACGTGATGGACGCGGTGGCCGTGCACGGCTTTCCGCTCGATTGGAACCATTGGCAGATCCACGAATGGCCCGCCAAGCTGGCCAGCATCCGCGCCGTCACGCCCAAGCCGTTGTGGATCTCGGAGGTGGGCGTCTCGACCTTCGGCGCCGAGGAGGTGCAAGACTTCGGATTGCGGCGCACGGCGGGCCTGGTCCTCGGGCGAGCCGAACGCATCCACTGGTACAGCCTGTACGACCTGCCACGCGCCTGGCCCGCCACCACGCGCCACCGCGAGGCCGAGGGCTCGTCGTACTACCGCCACTTCTACATGGGGCTCCTACGCGAGGACGGCTCGCCCAAGCTGGCGTGCAAGACCTTCACGGAATTCGCGCCCGCCCTGGGCATCTGCCAATGGATCCACTTCGAGGATCATCGCCTCGATGCCATGGTCAGTTGGCTCAGGCGTTTGGGCGTGCGCAAACTGCGCACCGGCCTGTCGTGGGCCGACAGCACGCGTCCCCACGCCCTGGCCTGGTTCGATCGCCAGATGCGCGCTTTGGAGCCCTTCGAGGTCACCCTCACCTTCTGCTTCACACCCGAGAACAAGGGGATCGCGCCCCACCACACCAGCCCGCCGCGCGCGCCCGAGGAGTTCGCGGACTTCTGCGCGCAGATGACCAGACGCTATGCCTCGTGACGTCAACCTGTTCGTGGCCGCTCACCCCGACGATGAGACCATCGGGGCCGCGGTGGCCGTGTGCGAGATGCCCATCAGCTACGTGGCCCACGTGACCGACGGCGCTCCCCGCGACATGACCGATGCGCGCCGGCTCGGCCTCCTCAGCCGCGGCCGCTACGCCCTACAACGCCGGCAAGAGGCGCGGCGGGCCCTGCGTCTAGCCGGTCTGCGCCCCACGCGGCTGCACAACCTGGGCGGCGTGGATCGCGAGTCGTGGTACCACCTGCCCGCGCTGGTGCGACGCCTGGTGCTCCTCTTGCGGCGGCTCAAGCCCACCGCCGTGTGGACCCACCCCTACGAAGGCGGTCATCCCGATCACGACGCGACCGCGTTCATCGTCCACGCCGCGCGCGCCTTGCTGGGCCCGCAACAGCCGCGTTTCGTGCTCATGGAGTTCGCCAGCTATCACGCGGGACTGCGCGGTCAGATGGTGCGCGGATCCTTTCTGCAACCCAACGCGGCCAGCGACGGCGACGCGCCCGTGCTCCTTCGCTCGCTGGGGCAAGGCGAGCGTGCGCGCAAGCGCGCGATGATGGGCTGCTACGTTACGCAGCGGCAGGTCCTGGAGATGTTTCCCCTGGACCGCGAGTGCTTCCGCGAGGCGCCCCGCTACCAATTCCTGCGCGCCCCACACCCGGGGCCCCTGTATTACGAACAGCAGCCCTGGGGGACGGCAGGCCACGACTGGCGCCGCAAAGTGCAGCAGGCGGCCGTGGCGCTCGGCCTCGATCCCCACACGGCCCTTTGATGCGCATCCTCAGCGTGGCCTTTCCCTTCGCACCGGTGCGGCCCGATGCGGTGGGAGGGGCTGAGCAGGTCTTGGCCACGCTGGACGCGGGACTGGTGGAGGCGGGACATCACTCGCTGGTGTTGGCCAGCGCGGGCTCGCAGGTTCGCGGCCGCCTGGTGACCGCACCGGCGGTGACCGGTCAGATCGACGGCGAACGCCGCCGCCTCTGCTGGGTCCATCACGCGGAGTTGGTGGCCCGACTGGCGGAGCAGGTGGACGTGGTCCACGTCCACGGTTTGGACTTCTTGCACTACCTGCCCGCGTCGCACGTGCCGCTGGTCGCCACCTTGCACCTGCCGCTCGACTGGTACCCGCCCCAGGTCACCCAGCTTTCCACCGCGCACCTGGTGTGCGTTTCGCGTAGTCAGCGCCAGCTCGGCGGCCTCGCGTTTCGGGATCTCCCGGTCATCGAGAATGGCGTGCCCCTGACGGCTGCCCCGTCGCGGGCCCGTCAAGACTTCGTCTTGTGTCTGGGCCGCATCTGTCCCGAGAAGGGCTTCCACCTGGCCGTGCAGGCCGCCCGCCAGGCTGGGCTGCCCCTGCTCCTGGCGGGACAGGTCTTCCCCTACCGCGCGCATCAGGACTACTTCGAACGCGAGCTGCGCCCGCTTCTCGACGAGCAACGTCGTTTCATCGGTCCGATTGGCGGCGCGCTCAAACGCCAGCTCCTGGCCAGCGCCCGTTGCGTGCTCATTCCCAGCCTGGCGCCTGAGACCAGTTCGCTGGTCGCCATGGAGGCCATCACCGCGGGCACGCCCGTGGTGGCGCGTCCCGTGGGTGCCCTGCCCGAGATTGTGGACCACGGCCGCACGGGACTGCTGGCCAGTGATGTGTCCGGCCTCGCGCAGGCTCTCGATCGTGTGTCCGCCCTCGCGCCGGACCATTGTCGTGAGGCGACGCCCCGCTTCGACAGCCGCCGCATGTGCGCGGCCTACCTCGACCTCTACGCGCGCCTGGCCAGACGCTGAGGGGCGCTCCCGCGAAGCGCCGGCGCTGTCGGACCAGGGAAACGCGAGGCCTTACTTGGCCAGGAAGGTGGCCGGCATGAGCACGGCGATGATCTCGCCGCGCACGGTGGCCACGCCGTCGGCGTACACGACCGCGTCCACGATGACCTTGCGCTCTTTCACCTCGCGGGCGCGGCCGCGAATCTCCAGGGTGACGCCCATGGGCGTGGGTTTGAGGTAGTCGACCTTCAACGACGCCGTCACGAAGCGCAGGGGCGGCTCCGAATCCAAAGGCCGCCCCTGGGCCCGCGCCGCCGCCGCGGCCGCGGTGCCGGTACCGTGGCAGTCGATGAGCGAGGCCAGGACACCCCCGTACACGAAGCCGGGGATGGCCGTGTGATACGGGCGCGGCGCAAACCGGGTCACGCTCTCCTCGCCCTCCCAGTAGGTCTTGATCTGCAGACCGTCCGGATTCAGACGTCCACAGCCGTAGCAGTGGGCCACGTTGTCCGGGTAGAGGTCCTGAAAGGCACGCCGCTCGTCGCTCATCTCTATGCCGTCTTAATGCGAGCCGCGTTCTGGAGCTTGAGTTCCTCGACTGCCATCTCGCGCATTTTGTACTTCTGAATCTTGCCCGTGACGGTCATGGGGAAACTGTCCACGAACTTCCAGTAGCGCGGGATTTTGTAGGTCGCGATTTTGCCCTTGCAGAACGCGCGCAGGTCCTCACCCGTCAGGTCGGCGCCGGGACGCAGCTTGACCCACGCCATCAGCTCCTCGCCGTACTTGGCATCAGGTACGCCGATGACTTGCACGTCGGCAACCTCGGGTTTGGTGTACAGGAACTCCTCCACCTCGCGCGGATAGATGTTCTCGCCGCCGCGCAGGACCATGTCTTTGATGCGCCCCACGATGTTGACGTAGCCATCCGCGTCCATGGTGGCCAGGTCCCCGCTGTGCATCCAGCGGGCGGCGTCGATGGCCTGACGGGTGGAGTGCAGATCGTCCCAGTACCCCAGCATGACGGAGTAGCCGCGCGTGCACAGCTCGCCCACGGTTCCGCGCGGGACCAAGCGCCCATTGGACGGATCGACGATCTTCACCTCCAGATTGGGGTGCACGCAGCCTACGGTGGACACGCGCTTGTCCAGGGGATCGTCGGTCTTGCTCTGCGTGGACACGGGCGAGGTCTCCGTCATGCCGTAGCAGATGGTGATCTCGGGCATGTGCATGTCCTTCTGCACGCGCTTCATCACCTCGACGGGACAGGGCGAGCCGGCCATGATGCCGGTGCGCAGGCTGGCGAAGTCGGTCTTGGGGAAGTTGGGGTGTTCCATCTCGGCGATGAACATGGTGGGCACGCCGTACACCGAGGTGCAGCGCTCCTTCTCGATGGCCGCCAACACCGCGCCCGCGTCGAAGGCCTCGCTGGGAAAGACCAGGCACGCCCCGTGGCTGGTGGACGCCAGGTTGGCCATGACCTGACCGAAGCAGTGGTACAGCGGCACCGGCACGCAGATGCGGTCCTTCTCCGAGTACTTGAGCGTGCGGCCCACGAAATGGCCGTTGTTGAGGATGTTGTGGTGAGACAGCGTGGCGCCCTTGGGGAAACCGGTGGTGCCGCTGGTGTACTGGATGTCGCAGGGGTCGTCCGGGTCCAGGGTGGCCTCACGCAGGGCCAGCTCGTCCTCGGAAACGTGCTTGGCCTCCTCCTGCAACGCACCCCATTCGTCGTCGATGACCAGGGCCGGCACACGTGCGGGCAGACGCGCGTCCACCTCCTTGAACATGGCCACGTAGTCCGTCTGGCGGAACCCCTTGGCCATGATGAGCAGCGAGCACCCCGACTGCTTGAGCGCGTACTCCAGCTCGTGGCTGCGGTACGCGGGATTGATGTTCACCATGATGGCGCCCATGCGCGCGGTGGCGTACTGGGTGATCACCCACTCGTACCGATTGGCCGCCCACAGGGCCACGCGATCGCCCTTCTTCACCCCGCGCGCCATGAGGGCACGTGCAATCACGCCCGTCTGCTCCCACATCTCGCGGTAGGTGGCGCGGTAATTCTGGTGGCGTGACACGATGGCTTCACGCTCGCCGAAGCGCGCCACCGTGCGGCGCAAATTCTCGCCAATCGTCTCGCCCAGAAGGGGCGTCGAGGTGATCCCGTGAGCGTAGGACGGCTGCTGCATGGCGGGCATCGTAGTGCCGCGGCACGCGAGCCGGCAAGGGAAAGGCTGCGGCAGGAAATCCCGAAGCCAGGGTCAGCGGCGACGGAATACGGCCGGCGTCCAGGGCACCAGTCCGTGTCCCTCGGGCAGCCGTTCGCGCGTGCCAATCACCAGCCCGCCACCGGGGCGCAGCCTCTCCAGCAGGCGGGCCAGGACCTCGCGCTGCAGGCTGTCGTCGAAGTACGTGAAGGCCAGGTTGCGGCAGAGAATGAGGTCGAAGGCTTCGATGGGCCGCGCGCCGCGCAGATCCTCGCGCACGAGCTCGACAGCATCGGCCACCTGAGGGCGCAACCGGCACAGGGCACCGTCCGTCTCAAAGCCCAGCTCGCGTAGGTCCGCGGGCAGCTCGCGCAGCGCACTGGATGGGTACTGTCCGGCGCGAGCCCGGTCCAGCAAGTACGCATCCGCGTCGCTGGCGCGTATGTGCAGATGCAGCAGGGGGAAGCGGGCCTGCACACGTCCCAGCCACAACACGCTCAGGCTGTACGGCTCCTCGCCCGAGGCGCAGCCCGCGCTCCAGCAGCGCAGTTCACGCTCGCCCCGCGCCACGGCGGCCTGGGCCAGGGTGGGCAAGACCACGTCCGCCAGCCCGTCGAACACGGCCCTGTCCCGATAAAAACGCGAGATAGTGATGCGGCACAAAGCGTCCAGGCAGCGCCACTCGTCGGGCGAGCCTTCGAGGTAAGCCTGGTAGGCAGCCACATCCGCAAGTCCGAGCTCGCGCAGCCGCTTGCCGATCCGCTTGCACGCTTGATGGGCCACGCGGTCGAACCCGGCCGCGCGCAGATGCAGCCGCGGCGCTGCCCAGCCCAGAAAGCCCCGGCATCGCATTCACGCGATCCTACGCTCGACCAGGCACATGCCCCGGCTCGGCAGGAGTGCACCCGAGGCAGCCGCACGTGCCGCGCGCGGATCCCCCGAGGAGCGCGCGCCGCGGCGGCGCCCACGCGCGCGCAAGAACGTATTCACCGCCACAGCCCGTCGCACGGGTCCGCCCCGCATCGCGAGATCGACGGCTGTGGCGGACCCCGCATCACGTCACGCCGCCTCACCAGAGGGCGCCAAGCGCAGCTTCTTCTCTAGCCAGCGTGGCGTCTTCGTCGTTATGAGCCGCTGAAGCTGGCTGAGCACATTCGCCACGTCTCGGTTCCTCTCCATCTTGATGGGGAAGGTTCTTCCGTTGTGAATCCGCACGGCGGCAAAGTCGCTCAGCCTCCGGGTGAACAGCACGCCGCACCCCCGCAGGGAGAAGATGCGGGCGTCGAGAGCCTCGACGGACGCGCCGTCCAGAGGCTCCGCCCCACAGCAGCCCTGCCCTCCGCCTGGGCCTCGCTTTCCCTCGGGCCTCCCGTCGAACTGCACGGCATCCAGGAACGTCACCTCCTCGGCGCTCACGTCGTAGAACAGGATCTGTCGAGCGTTGGCGAAATCGGCGTCCACGTCAGTGAGACTATTGGACGTCAACGCAACCTTGACGTGCTTCGCGTACGACATGACTCCTCCTCCGCTACCAGGTGTTGAGGATCCACTCGCGGTCCTTCGTGTATTCCATGTGCGTGAATAACGTGTTGGCGATGGTCTCGCCCAGCTCCATGGCGCCGCGGTAGCCGATGAGCGGCTTCCGGTAGACGCCGGCACGGTCGAAGGTGGGGAAGCCCACGCGCACCATCGGGATCTTCGCGTCCATGGCGATGTAGCGGCCTTTCGAGTGCCCCATGATGAGGTCCAAGTCGAGCTTCTTGTCTCGCACGCGCTTCTCCAGTTCCCACAGGTCCGCGTTCATCACCACTTCGATGTCCACGTCCCCGTTTTCTTGCAGGGCCTTGATCCGCTTGTCCTTTTTTGGCCGCGAGTTGTCGTCGCCGAACAGCAAGAGGACCGGCTTCATCTCGACCTCCAGACAGAACTCCGCCAGACCCAAGACCAAATCGGGATGGCCGAAGATGGCCACCCTCTTATCGGCGAAGAACATATGGGCCAGGTCCATGAGAGCATCGATCGCGACGCCACGCTCGCGTATCAACGAATCGGGAATCGGCTTCCCGGTCAGCTCGCTCATCAGCCGCAGCATCTCGTCGGTGTTCTTGATGCCGTAGGGTGACGGGGCCTGCAGGTGTGCCACCCCGAACGCATCCGCGAGGTACTGGGCCGCGTCGCCCCCCTCGTAACGGGCAGTCATACATGGGGTTGATGATTCCAGCGCGTTCCTTCTTCTTCACTTCGCAGCTCATGACGTGCCAGGGGCAAGCTGGCGTTTCCGTCCGGCCCTTCGCGATGGCGTGCCCGTCGAGGCCTGGATCGTCGTGCCAATCGAGTTCGTTCTCGAATAGCAGCCCGCGGCGCAGGAGGCCGCCGCGGCCCTGGGCGGTGATCGCTTCACCCTCTGCGGCCACATCAACCCGCGAGATCGAGCGGCCGCGAGCCCTGGGTGCGAGCCGGCCAACCCACGACCTATCGAGCTCCCGGCCCGAAATGCGATAGGAAGGGGGAGTGACCGCCGCAGACTCCGCTGACCCTGAACCCCTCAAGCCGGCTTCGGGTGATAACCCGTGATGCGACTCCTGGTTCTGGCGGCCTGCGCTTCGCTTTTGGGACTGGGGGCATCCGCCCTCGTGCGCTCGCATCTGGCCACCGCCGTGGCGTCGCAAGCAGACCTCCCCGCCGAAGACCCGCGCCCCCGGTCCGCGGCGGTCACCGACGCCCCCTCCGAGGTCGCCAACGCGAACACGGCGCCCCCGGCCCGGGCGTCGTCCTCCACCAGGAGACGTCCGGTGCGCCGGGCCCGTTCCGCGCCCCGCAATCCGGCGCGCGATCTGCTTTCCGAGGATCTGGCGCGCGGGATCCGGAGGGTGGGCGAGGGTCGCTACGAGATCAAGCGCGGCGCGCTCGATCTGGCCTTGCACCACCTCGGGTCCCTGTCGGGCTTCGTGCGCGTCGCCCCGGCCATGCGCGACGGCAGAGCGTCCGGCTTCCGGCTCGTGGCGGTCGGCGCCGATGGGCCGTTCGCAAGGCTGGGGCTGCAGCAAGGCGACGTCCTGGTCTCCGTCAACGGCCTCGACATCACCACGCCTGACCACGCCCTGGACGCGTACGGCAAGCTCAGATCGGCGTCCCGTTTCTCCTTGGGATTGCTGCGCGAGGGACACCCAATGACGCGCGAATACACAATCCGATAGGTCTTCCGCACGCCTCACACCTGAAAGACCTCCGGATGGCTGGCCGCGCCACGGCCCGATGCAGAGCAGGCCCAAGAGCTACAGCTGCGGCACGACTCCGACGATTCCTCCGGTGTCTTCTGCACGGGTGAGACATGGATACTCGGTTTTGTGAAGCGGGACTGCGGAAAATCATCGATGGCATTCGAGGCCTGCGTGAACCAAGGCCCGAAATCATCGATGGGATTGCGGACCAGATGCACCTGATCGCGGCGTCGGCCGCGGAAGCAGGCTGCGCCGAGATCGGCAAGGCTGCTCAGAAGGCCGAAGCAGCCGTTCGCGGGCTGGGGGAGGCATCTGAGGTCGATCGATGGATGGGTGTGGAGGCCGTCGGGCGTGTGGGGCACTGGATGCTGGCGGAGCTTTGTAGCGAGGCCGGGAAACCAACTGGCCCGGATGCCACCGAGCAGGTCCTGCGCAGGGTCCTGGTGGTCGACGACAGCCGCGCGTCGAACCAGGCCCTGTGTCATGGCTTCCGCACCAACGACTTCGCCGTTCGCGGCGCCTCCACGCTCGAGGAGATCTTCGTCGAGCTGGTGCTCTTCAAGCCGCACATCCTCATCAGCGACGTGTTCATGCCCGACGTCGAGGTCGAGGTCGTGTCGCGCGCCTTTCGCGACCTTTCGCACGGCGCCCGCTCGCTTCTGGTCCTCATCTCCGGCGCCAGCGGGGAGGAGCTGCGGGGCAGGCTCAAGGAAGTCAAGCCGGACGTCTTCCTGCCAAAGAAGGTGGGCGTCTCGGAAGTGGTCGCCCGAACCATCGCCGAGTGGAACAAGCTCGCCCCGGGCGCACACACGGACACGCCCTAGGCTCGCCGGGGAGCAGCCCCGGGTGGTCCAGCCAACCTAACGAATCGCCGAGCGCGAGCCCGGCGAGGGGCCGGCCGCGCCGCTAAAAGGGAGAGGACTCCAGCCCCGAGCGGCCAGGCCCGAAACCGAGAGTCCTCCTCGAACCGACAGCCCTACTTCGAACAGATGAGATTGCAGGCCGCCGGAGTGGGCATGTCGTCCCCCGCCATGACATCCGTGCAGCTAAGGCCCTTGTACTGCGCCACGCAGGACGAGGCCTGATCCGCATGATAGGTCTCGCCCAGGTCACACTTCACGGCGTCCGCGTTGCACTCCGAGGCCTTGTACTTGGTCTTGCAGTCAGCGGCGTTGAGGCCGACGACGTCCTGGGCGGCGGTGAGTTGCTCGCTTGTGAAGCAGTTGAAGAACTTGTCGCAAAGGATGTCGGCCAGCTGGTAGCAGGCATCCTGCGCGCTCAGCTCGTCGTCATCGCCACCGCAACTCGTCGCGAACAGACCCAGGCTCAAAACCGAAATGGCAACCAGTCTTCCAAACATGTCGGTATCTCCTCGCTGGTGAAGGCCAGATTTATAAACCGGTTCGCGCGCCAACCCAAGCCGGTTAATGCAAAGCACGGTCATCGGCGCGACAACAGCAACTGGTCGCGACCTTCTTCACGCGGCTTCCGTGGAGGGCAGTTGGCGTAAGCACAACCGCTCTCGGTCGTCACGGGTGCAGAAACAGAGAGCCCACGACGGCCTCCCAGTCCAGGTCGGGGACCAAATCCATGAGGCCCTCCGCGAACACGCCGTCGCTCAGGCAGAGCGTGTTGCCCGCGGCTGCCAGTCGACGCTGCAAGCGCGCGATCTCAGACGCGAGCCAGCCCGGCACTTCGCCAGCCGACAAAAGCGCGCGCAGATCAGGCGTGGTGTGCGGCTTCACGCGCAGGTACCAGCCACGCTCCGCGCCTCCGGTCTCGACCACGGTGCCGCTCATGGGAGCGCGAACGTCGATCCCGCGGCCGTTCTTCTTGAAACTCCACGCCACGGCCGGGGCGTGCAGGTCCGTGCCGACCCGAGGCAGGGTGAGCGCGTCGATCTTCCCGATGATCCGCGCGGCCAGATCGTCCAAACCGATGGTGTAGGTGCCGTCTTCTTCCGCGTGTACCCAGGTGTGGCCGCGGTGGTAGAGCCGGTCCGCCGGATAGGTCAGGCCGAAGGTGTCGGACAGGTCCGCGGGCTTGGCCTTGGCCAATTCCAGATGCGCGGGGCAGTGGGCGCAATCGAAGCCGTTGTCGCAGGTGCGCAGGGCCACCTGCCCCGACAACTGGTGACGACAGCACCGATCGGACGCGGGCAGATCCTCGAAATCCGCGTGCCAGGCGATGTGAGCGCCCTGGCCCTTGGCCACATCCCGCGCCGCGCGCCGCACGGCCAGCAGCACCGTGGTGCCAAGGACCGCCCCCACCAGCCCGAACAGCGATAGGAAGAGGATGTGGCCAAACGTCCAGTGGAACCCGTCAACCCCCGGAAACATGTGGTGACTCCTTCTCGTGCGGGAAGAGCGGCAGATAGCGATAGGACAGCGAGAAGATGACCACGCCATAGGCGATCACCGCGCCGAAGCTCGCCACCTCCTGCCAACTCGGCCAGTAGGTCACGAACGCATCGAACGACAGTGTGGGCAGGGCCAGCGTCTGAATGGTCAGGACGAAGCGATTGACGATAATGCCCGCGCAAGCCATCGCCCCGCCCAGCAGGCGCCAGCGCGAGTGCAGAAGGAGCACGACGGGAATGAGCCCGAAGCCCACCAGTTCGACGAACATGAGCAGCGAGCCGAACGGCTTGTGCGTGAAGTGCTCCCAGGGCGCGAAGCCAAGCTTGGGCGACGTGTAGTTCAGCCAGTAGAGGGTGTCGGCGGCCTTGCAGATCACGTACACGGCCAGAAGGCGCCCCGAGAGTCGGGCCAGCGTCGTGAACACATCGTCGGGCACCAGGGTCCGCCGGGTGATCCTCTGCACGGCCGCGGTGACCAGCATGAGGAAGCTGGGCCCCACGGAGATGGCCGACAGCACGAAAAGGAAGAAGGTGGTCGGCCAGATGAGGAAACCGGCGCGGAAGGCGAAGGGCCGTCCGTGCAGCACGCCGTACAGGCCGCCCAGCGAGCCCTGGTGAAAGAACGACAACAGCGTGCCCACGCCCGCCAGGACAGGCACCAGGAGGTGCAGGCGGTGCTCGAACACCAACGCCGAGGGCAATTTGCGAAGCCGGCGGTTGCGCAGCAGGAGCGGCACGTACTCCAACGCCAAGACCAGCAGGTAGCACGTGATGCAAAACGTGACCTCGGTGAGCATGGAGTGCACGTTGGGGTGCCAGAAGGTGAACCACCCGCGCAACGGCTGGCCCACGTCGATGCCCAGCACGCCCACCGCGCCGCTGTAGCAGATGAAGCCCAGCACCACCGAGGCGTTGAGAATGGGCCGCAGCTCCTTGCGCCTCAGCAGGTAGACCAGGAATCCGGTGAAGAAGGCCCCGGCGCCCAGGGCGATGACCGACAGGTCCAGGAAGATCCACAGCCCGAAGGCGAAGCGGTTGTCCAGGTTCGTCTGGTTCAGACCGAGCAGGAGACAACGCGCGGCCGCGTAGACGCCCAAGCCCAGGAGCAACAACCAGGGCGCGAGCCAAAACAAGAACCGCCTGGTGGACGTGCGCTCCACGCCGCGTGGGATCCAGCGCCGATCAGCAAGCGTGGAGCTAGCCATGGCTCGTCTCCGGGTTCTTGGCATTCGTCCGGCCCATGGGCAGCGCCCCCCTCGAATGCGCGGGGCTTTCTCCCAGGGCTCTCACCCAGGGACGATTGGACAGGTAGTAGACCTTGGTCTCCGTCTTCAGCTTGGGCAGCATTCGAAACGCGTTGGGTGAGCGAGCCGCCTTGGCCACGGCGCTGTTGGGATCCTTCAGATTTCCGAACGTGATGGCGCCCGTGGGACAGGCCTCCACGCAGGCGGGGACGTAGTCGGCCGGATCGATCTCTTTCTTGCCAGCCGCCGCGGCCTTGTCCTGGGCCGCGTGCAGACGGGCGTGGCACATGTTGCACTTCTCGACCACACCGCGCATCCGCGTGGCCGCTCCGGGCGACAGGCTCTTCTCCATGCCCGCCGGCCACGCCGGATCCCACCAATTGAAGTAGCGGGCGTGGTACGGGCAGGCGGTCATGCAGTAGCGGCAGCCGAAGCAGCGCTGGGGCATCTGCACCACGATGCCCGTGTCCTGGTCGTACTCGATGGCCTGCTGCGGGCACACGCTGAGGCACGGGGTGTCGTCGCAGTGCTGGCAGGGCATGGGGATGAACGCCTGCCCCTGGCCCCCATCCGACACGGGGTAGATGCGGAGGGGCGTCAGCCCCGTGCGCGGGTTGGCGGCCGGGAAACTGGGCACGTTGTTCTCCGCCGCGCAGGCGATGGTGCACGCCCCGCAGCCCGTGCAGCGGTCCAGGTCGATGGCCATTCCATAGCGCGTCTTCATCGCGCGCTCCTCTTGTGCGGGGCTTCGCGCACGCTCGACTCCTGAAAGAGCTTGGCTGCCAGAGGCGGGAGCACGGAGGGGGTCCAATCCGCGGTCCAGTCCGCGTGCAGCTCCGCCACCGTGGGCGCGGGCCACTCGCGCAACTGGCAGGTCAGGCCGTCGGGCTCGGCAGGTTGGCCCGCCCACACCGCTCCCGCCATCAGCTCCTTGTGCAGCGCCTCCGCCGACTCCAGGGCCGACAGGGGCGTGGCCTCGCCTCCGCGCAACTCCCCCTCGCGTGCCTGGAAGATCCGCGCACAGCGCGCTTTGATGCCATCCTCCACCGAGCCCGCCGTGGCATCGAGGGAGGCCAGGAAGCTGGCGGCATCGCGGGTTCCCGGCGTGGGCGCCACCCCCCGTGCCGCCCCGGCATAGGTCTCGAAGGCCCCGCCCG
>JAEXQJ010000395.1 GCA_023438785.1 Pseudomonadota bacterium | reverse complement strand
GGGGCGTCCTGCTCGAGCGACTCGCCTGGCGTCGGGACGCGCGGCTCCGGGAGGTTGCCCGGCTGCCGGGCCTTACGGACCCTGGTCCTGGGGGCGGGCGTCGTCCGGGGTGCTGGGGTCGGCTGGGCCGCCGCCGCCTTCGCTGCGGCGGACGAGCCCTTGGTCGTTGCACCCGCCGCCTTGGCTGTCTCGGCTCGCACCGCGGGGGACAGGCCGAGCATGACGAGCAATGCAGCGCCGAGAGCGCGCTGGCGTGGGCTGGGACGCACTCGGGTTCGGTGAGTCAAAGGCACGATGCGCGCTCCTCTCATGGCAGGACGAACAGGAAACCTTTGGGTGTGTCGGAGGTGAGGGTGAGGCCCGAGGCGAAGGTGATGGTGCCCGTCGAGAATCCGGCGACCACGACCTTGTCTTGCGCTGTCGGAGCGATGGCCAAGTTGCCGGCCACCTGGTCGCGCTCCGCATCGCCATACACCGCCGCGCACAGGCTGGCCCCGTTACCGCTGAACCTGGCCCAATAGGCGTCCGACAGGCCGGCCGAGGTCAAGGTGCTGCTGGCCAATACGGCGCTGCCCTTGAGGTAACCGACGACGAGCAGATCGCCTGTCGAGGTGACTGCCACGCGGTGGGCCTCCTGGTTCGCGGAGTCGCCCCAATTGGTCGCCCAGAGGGGATCCAGGTTGCTGTCCAGCTTGGCGACGTAGCCGTCGGTGCCGCCGGCCGCCGTGAGGGTGGTTGCACCGAAGCTCAGGGAGTTCTTCATGTTGCCCGTGATCGCGACGCTGCCGTCGTGAGCCACGGCGATCCCTTTGGCCGCCTGCTTGGCGAGGGTGCCGTACTTCTTGGCTGTGAGCGCTGAGCCGGTGCTGGTATCGAATTTGGCTACCCACACGGCCTGAACCGTCGAGGCGAGCGTGGGCAACGGCCCTGTCCCGAAGTCCAGCGTGCCGTTGTACGCGCCCGCGGCATATACCGTGCCCGCGGCATCCATCGCGATAGCCGAGCAGAGCTGTGTTCCCTCTCCGCCGAGCTGGCGAGCCCACATGACGTCGCCCGTGGCCGCGTTGAGCTTGGCGACCACGATGTCTTCCAGACCGTCGCCGTTGTAGGCGCCCGATAGACCCAGGCTGGTGACCCCACCCATGGCGTAGCCGCACACCGCGAACTCGTCGCGGGCCGGATGGGCGGCCATGGCCAGCAGGCCCCCGGATTGCGTGTCCACCGCCTTTCCCCAGAGGCCGTTCCCCGCGCTGTCGGTGGCCATCACGAAATCGATGGCGCTGCCGCCGCCCACCAACGTGGTGCCGGCCTTGACCACGAGATTGCCCGTGAAGTTGCCGAGCACGCCCACTTGGCCCGACTGGCTGACCGCCGCGGCCACCGGGATCTGATCGGTTGGATTGCTGCTTTCGCCGGTACCGCCAAAGGCCTTGCTCCAAGTCGCCGAGAGCGTGCTGGGATCGAGCTTGGCGACCAGCACATCCGAGCTGCCCGCGGAGGTGACCTCGCCCGCACCGAAGTCCGCGCTGCCGAACAGCTTGGCCACGATGTAGGGCGCGCCGGTGCTGTCCATGGCAAGGCCCCCGATCGAGGTCACCGCGTACTGGCGCGCCGACGCAACCGACGGGCAGGTTACGGGAGAGAGGTCTCCGGAGGTGGTGTCGATCGGAATAGCCATGTCGACGACCGCGTCGACCAGATCAGGGCCGGCTGCATCGAGGCCGTCCTGCGAAACGGGCACGTCCGCCACGTCATCCTGGGCATCGACAATCCCCGCAGCGTCCTCCCTTCCGTCCGCGGCCGCGTCGCCTGCCGGCTCCGCATCGGTCGTGTGTGCGTCGGCCAAATCGGGCCCTCCGTCGCGTCGGTCCGCGGTGTCGCGCACATCGATGCGGGCATCGAGCGCGTCGAGCCGCTCCAGGGCGTCCGTGCGAGCGGCATCCGGGGTGGCGTCCGCGCCGTCCGCTCGGGAATCGACAACCCCATCGAGCCCAGCCGCGTCAGCGCGCCCGTCGGCGGGCGTGCTGTCCACAGAAAGCTGATCGACTCTCGCATCTGGCGTCGCCGAGTCCGCGCCGTCGGTTGCGCTGCCCCCATCGACGCTGCCATCGGTGGCGGCACGTGCGTCTGGGCCGCCACTGTCTGGCTCGGGGAACTTGCATGCCGAGGCGTCCCGCCGGTAGCAGGAAATGGGAGGCGCGGGCTCCTTGTTGCCGCACGACGCGGCCGTTGTCAGCAACAGAGCGGCTATGAGGACGAGGCGGCAGGAAGACACGTTCTTCATGACGGGTGCCGTGGTCGCGGACGGAGATCGGGAGTGCCCGAGTGTCCGCGAGGCGGTGCCCATTGATAGCCGAGCCGTTCTGGAGAAGCTGTGACGGGTTGGTCACCCTTGCGCAACGAAGGACGATGAAACGTCAGCGGTGCTGTAAACGCATTCACAGATAATTCACAACTGCCGTCATTGCCGACGTAATCCGCGCCTGACTGTTTGCGGATAATTCACAGCAAGTGCGCGGGCCCGCGATCAACATGCGTCCGGCTCCACCCGTGGTTGCCACCGCGAGTGCGCCAGGAGACTTACCCATGGGACGCCATCATTTGATCATCGGCCTGTTCGCCTCGCTGATCGCTTGCAGGGCCGCGGACGAGGCCGCGACCCTGCCGCACTTCCCTTATCCGGACGGTGGTCTGGCGGACGCTCAGCGCCGCGTGGTGGACAGCGCGCTCGACGGGCTGGCGCCGCTCGATGTCCTGGCGCCGCTTGACGCCAACCCACGGGATCAAGCGAGTGAAGCCGCCGATGCGCCCCTATCCAGCGATGGAGGCGCGACGTGCCCCGTCTCCTGCGACGATGACAATCCCTGTACCGTCGACTCGTGCGACCCGCGGACCGGCTTGTGCGTGAACGTGATGGCCTCGGAGGGCAGCGCCTGCGACAACGCCTGCCTCACCGGCGGAACGGGGAGCTGCCGTCTCGGCGTGTGCACGGGCGGCGCGGTGGCCGACGGGACATCGTGCGACGACCGGAACCCCTGCACGGTGGCGGATGCCTGCAAGGACGGCCTGTGTTTCTCGGGACGGGACATGGCGTGTCCTGCCGTCGATGCCTGTCACGAGCCGGGGCACTGTGAGCGAGCCACGGGGACCTGCACCACGCCCGAGTCGGCAAATGGCAAGGCTTGCGATGACCAACTGACGTGCACCACCGGCGACCAGTGTGGCCAGGGTGTCTGTGCCGGCGTGGCCTTGGCTTGCAGGGCCGGGGCGGCGTGCGCGGAGGACCTCGGGATGTGCAGCGTCGATGGGGGAGCCGCCTTCCCGAGCGGCATTCTCGCCGTGAGGCTCGCCGAGACCAAGCTGTCCGCACCCGGGGCCCTGGCCCTGGATGCCAGCCAGGGCATCTTCATCGTGGGGTCGACGGCCGCAACGACGGATCTGGGCTCCGGCCCCGTGACTCCGGCGGGCACGAGGAGCGGCGACGCCGGCGGCAAGACGGGGAGCGACGTGCTGGTCGCACGCCTGGACGAGGGCAGTGGGCGTGCGACGTGGACCCGCCTCTTCGGAGACGAGCTGGACCAGCTCGGCAGCTCGGCTGCCGCCAATTCGCAGGGCCAGGTGGCGATTTCCGGCCTGTTCCGCGGATCCATGACCTTTGGCCCGCATACGATTACCAACCCGACAGCGGACAATCCCGAGGCCTTCGTGGCCGCCGTGGACGCGAGCTCGGGCGCGGGGCTATGGGCCATGCGTCCGATAGTCAACGGGGCGGCGTTGGCGGTGGTCGCGGACCCGAGCACGTCGGACTTCGTGGTTTGCGGGGGCGCCGCTGAGCACGCGGCGACCGGACTGGCACCCGCGGTCACCAGCGCCGACGAGAGCGAGATCGTGGTGGGGCGCTTGAACGCACGGACGGGAGCGGTGGTTTGGGGACGGCAGATCAGTGCGCCCGGGCTGCAGACCTGCGATCGGCTGGCCGCGGACGGGGCCGGCCACCTCTTCTTGGCGGGCACGCTGTCTTCTCTCCGGGGCGACGCGCCTGACGGAGGCACGGTCGGCGACGTTGATTTCGGGGCTGGAGTCCACGTGGATCTTCCGGCCGCGCCTGCCGGGGGCTCATCGACGGTCATCTGGGTTGCACGCCTGGATGCAGCCACGGGCGCCGTGCAGGCCGCGATCCGCTTCTTCGCCCCCCAAGGTGGCCTGCAGACCGTGCAACGTGTGGCGTGCGATGGGCAGGGCAATCTACTCGTGGCAGGCGCCTTGCGGAATCTGGGAATCGTGGGCGAATTCAACTTGAGCGCGGGCGGGGTTCAGAGTGCGTTCGCGGCCAAGTTCGACACCACCCTCGTCCCCCTGTGGGCGCGGCGCTGGGGCGGTTCGGGCGCGGCGCAGGCGAGCGTTATTGCCAGCGAGGCGGCGGGCACACTGCTCGTCGCGGGGAGCTACACGCGCTCACTCGAGCTGGACGACGTGGGCATCGCGCTGGGGCAGTCGGCGCGAACCTCGGCGTTTATCGCGCGGCTCGATGCCGAGACCGGCGAGGTGCTGAGTGCGCGCGGCTATGGTGGAGCCGGCGTGAGCCAGGCCAGCTACGGGCTTGCGGTCGGAAGCTCGGGAGAGATTTGGCTGGCCGGCGTATTTACGGGTGCGCTGCAATTGGGTGCGCCTGCCGAGGTGTTGACAACGGGGGAAGTGCAGACTGGGTTCGTGAGCCGAATCGCGCCGTAAGCGCGTCGACGAGGGGCAACGCGCGGATGAGTGTTGCCGTTTCGCCACAATTGCCGGGCCGCTCTGCAAGGGCGTTGCAATTGGCGAGACACCGGCGATCCGCGTTTGCAGATTATTCGCAGTCTCTTCGCACACGGTCGCCCGCGAAAAGCGTATTGCACTACGCGGACCGCGAGACGTGGCGGTTCGCAAACAGAAGAACGGGACGAGGAGGCTTACGATGATCAAGTCCAAGAGAAGAGGTGCACGGGGCACGCTGCTCCCCACGACGCTGGCCGTGGCAGCCACGAGCGTCGGCTTCGCGGCGTGGGCGGCGTTCGACAACGCTGGCTCCGACACGCTGGGGGATGTGGCGCCGGACGTTATTGTCGCGTCGGGCGCGGATCTGACGTACAGGGCATTCGGGTCCGGTGAGGCGGAGAACCGCATGAAGGCCGGGACGCAGTCCATTGGCTTCATGTCTCGGAACTTCAAGTCATCCGTGCTCACGGCCCATCCCGCCTGGCAGCCCACGCCCAACAACGTGCTGGGGCTGGACGCGGCCGTGGTCGTCGAGCCCAATAAGGGCGACCAGGCGAAGAACCTGGCTTTGCCGCCGGATCCAGCCAACCCGGGTAAGGCGCTGCCGAACTCGGATCTGGCGTTGGTGTTGAGCGGGAAGGACGCCTTGGGGACCACGGAGGCGTGCCGCCATCCGGACCGCTTGGCCGCTCTCGACCGTCTGACGACGGCCATGCACGTGGACCAAATCGACCACTTTTATCGCCGCAACGATGCCTCGGGCACCTCGGATACCGTCCGGGAGCGCTTGCTCACCAACTCCACGGGCGCGGGCGGTCGCTTCTGCAATGGCCAAGCCCCGGGCGGCGTGAAGGCCAGCAACGGTTACGTCTACACGAACATGGACGCGGATGACATGGATCCCATCCGCCGCGAGTGCGTGGGGGCCAGCGCTCGCAAGAAGGCCACCAAGTGCACGTTCTGGCCCTACAGCGTCGCGTGCACCGCTGGTTCGACGTCAAGCTCGGTCACCGCGCCCACCATCCCGGCGGGGATCCCGTGCACGCAGGGTTTGGTCGTCGCGCTGACGGAGATCGATCCGGAGGCGGTCGACGTGACCATCAGCATCGCCCACCGTGTGGGTGACGACGTGGGCGGCAAGACGCTGGGCTACGCGGGGCGCGAGGCCGTGCGCCAGGTGGGCTCGCCCACTGCCGGCCCGACGCTCAACAAGCGAAGCTTCGCCGACGACAACGTGCGCTCGGCGGACTATCCACTGGCTCGCCGGCTGTTCCTGAACCACGGCGACCAACTGCCCAACAGCGCCAATCCGGGGGACGCCAACTACAACCAGCAGCAGGAAGAGACCAAACTGTACAGCTACGCCACCGATCCGGCCGACGGCCGCTGCAACATGCACAACATCATGAAGAGGTGGGGCTTCGTGTCCTGCTACAAGAACTGCTCGGTCACGCCGGACGGCTACAATCTGTGCGACGACGGGACCATCCCGGCTGCCGAGTCGACCATGGCCCTGTGCGTGTCAGCGGGCAAAACCTGCGTCTCGACCGAGTTCTGCTGCTCCACGGGCGCACTCTGTCCGGCATCGGGGTCTTGCCCGCAGGCCAGCGGCTCGCCCGCGGGCTTTGCCTGCTACGCGGATAGTGACTGCGCCGCGGGACTGACCTGCGTGGACAACGCGGGCGTCAGCAAGGTGTGCCAGTAGGTGGAAAGCGGGATTGAAAGGGAGCCGAGCATGCAACGGCTGGCCGGAATGGCACTGGGGCTGGCGTTGGGGCTGATACTGGCGCTCTCGCTGGGATCGCGGGTGGTCGGCGGGATGCAGACGCATCGCGCCCCACGCCCGGTCGTTTACGGCGGGTTTTAGGAGCCGGCGCGCTGGTCGGCCGGGCAGGCCGAGGGAATGAGGGGCGGACGCTTGCGTGGCCGCGCGCCACGGCTGGCGTGAGCTGTACCCGGAATACGCGGAAAGGCCCGCGAGGGCCGCAGAACAGCAGTCAGGCGAAGTGAAGAAGAGGGCAATCCAAAGGAGACAGACACCATGTTCAGAAACTCGACGAAATTCATTCTGGCGGGAATGGCCGCCGCCGCGGTGATGACCGCGGCCGGCTGTTCGAAGAAGGCGGAAGACGAGGGGGCAGCCAAGATCTCGGTCAGGCAGGCCTTGAGCTTGGCGGGCGACGTGAAGGCGGTGGAGGTGAGCGTGACGGGTACGGGAATCACCACGCCCATGAACATGCCGCTCTACCTGCAGGCCGACGGGTCGTGGAAGGGGCTCATCAATCACATCCCCACCGGCACGGATCGCGTGTTCGCGGCCAAGGCCTACGACGATGCCGCCAAGACGCACCAGATCTACAGCGGCTCCGTGTCGATGGTGACCATCACCAAGGATGCCGTGGCCGACGTGACGATCGTCCTGCAAGAGGATGAGGTCAACCCAGGCTTCGCGAACCATGCCCCGGTGGTCGACGGCCTCACGGTCTCGTCGAGCAAGGCAGTGTATGGCGAGACGATCGCCTACACGCTAACCGCCCACGATCAGGATGCGGGTGAAACGGCGTCGTTGACCTTTACCCCGTCGTCCTCGTGCGGGAGCTTCGGCGCGCCGACCCTCACCACGGACGCCAGCGGGCGTCGCGTGTGGGCGGCCTTGTGGACCGCGCCTGCCGCGCGCACGAGCTGCCAGATCAACATGGAGATCGCTGACGTACATGGGGCCAAGGCCATGGCCGCGGCGACCATCGCGCTGTGGGCTGGTCCAGATGTGGGTGGCGCGCGCGTGGCCACTCTCGTGCAGTCGTATCCGGTGATTCAGAACATCGTGGCTACGCCGGTGCCTCCGGCGACGGCGCTCCTGCTGGGAGGCGGGGTGACGCTCGACGTGCTCGCCACGCAGCCCGATGGCGAGGCCATGACCTTCGCGTGGACCACCGATTGCGCGGGCGCCTTCGACAACGCGGCGGCGCAGTCGCCCGTGTTCACGCTGGGCGCGGCGGCCTCCACCTGCACCTTCAGCGTCGTGGTGAGCAATCCCGTCAAGACGGGGAGCGACGGTGTGGCGGTTCCGGCCTCCACGGTCGGCCATCTGACCATCAACGTGGGTACGAGCGAGCCCGCTCCCGCGCTGGGTGGAATCACCATCGACCTCACTTCGCAGTCGATGGAGAGCATCAACGGCGGCCAGACGGTGACCCTGTTCGTGCGTGCCCGGGAAGGGAACGCGGGCGCCACTCTGACCTCCTACGTCTGGAGCGCCGCGAATGGCACCCTGGGTGCGCAGAGCGATGCGGCCGACATGAGCTCGAGCCAGGTGGTGTGGACGGCGCCCGCCGCCATGGCCGCCTCCGAGAGCATCACCGTCACGGTGAAGGACAGTCAGGGGGCGACGGCGAGCACGACCTTCATGGTCCGCTCGGCGAGTAACCCCTGCGCCGGGGCGGGCACCGACGGTGCGGCCTGCAGCGACGGTGATCCCTGCACGGTCGGCGACGCCTGCCAGGCTGGCGTGTGTCAGCCCGGGACGCCCAAGACCTGCGTCGCCGCGGACGCCTGCCACACGGCGGGTACCTGCGACAGCGCCACCGGTCTGTGCAGCAACCCCATGGCGGCTGACGGGACGACCTGTGACGACAGCAACGCGTGCACGACCGCGTCCTCATGCTCGGCCGGTACCTGCGTGGCGACGGCGAACGTGATCTGCGCGGCTCTGGATGCGTGTCACGAGGTGGGGACCTGCGAGGCCAGCACGGGCGTTTGCAGCAATCCGGTCAAGGCCGACGGCGCCACCTGCAGCGACGGCGACGCCTGCACCACGGGCGAGACTTGCCAGGCGGGAAGCTGCTCGGGCGGCGCGCCGGTCGTGTGCGGGGATCCGGGCGTGTGCAAGACGGCGGCTTGCGTACCGGCCACGGGTTGCGTGGTGGCCGCTGCGGCTGACGGCAGCGTGTGCAGCGACGGCGACGGGTGCACCACGGGTGAGACCTGCCAGGCGGGCGCATGCTCGGGCGGCGTGCCCCTGGTCTGCACCGCGTCCGACATGTGCCACACCGCCGGCACCTGCGACCCGGTGGCCGGGATGTGCTCTGAGGAGATCCTGTCCGTGGTCTGCGACTACGGCAAGAGCTGCCAGCCCTCCACGGGCGATTGCGTGGCGAGCTGCCCTGCTCCCGCCTACGCGAAGAACTTCGCGGTCAGCTCCATCGGGGGCATGACGGTGGACGGCGAGGGCAATCAGTACATCACGGCGAAGCTCTTCGGCTCCGTGGACTTCGGCTCGGGCAACGTGACCTCGGCGGGCAGCTCGGACGTGGCCTTGGTCAAGCTCAATCCCGCCACGGGCTCGGCGGTGTGGGCCAAGGTGTTCAGCGGCAGCGGCGAGGCCTCGAACCCCTCCGACCAGATGCCCTCGGGCATCGCGGTCAACTCGGCTGGCAAACTGGCCGTGCTCGGCACCTTCACCAGCAACCTGATTGTCAACAGCAGCACCACCGTCCCGGGTGCGGCCTCGGCTCTCGACTTCGTGATGGGCACGGACGCCGCGGGCGTTGGTCAGTGGGGCATCAAGGTGGACACGCAGTCCGGCGGTCTGACGTCCATCGCGGGCAACGCGGCCCGCGGTGAGTTCGTCCTGTGCGGTTATGCCCTCGGCGGGGTCACCGACCTCGGTCTGTCGGGCAGCTACAACGGCGACGGCCTGGAGGATGTCATCATCGCCAAGCTGAGCGACACGGGCAGCGTGCTGTGGGCTCGTCAGATCGGCGGCGCGGGCACGCAGCTCTGCAAGACGGTGGCGCTGGGCGCGGACGGGACTGTGTACGCGGCGGGATTGCACAACGGCTCCATCGACTTCGGGGACGGCGCCTTGCCGGTCCTCGGCACCGCCGTCCAGGCCGTGTGGGTGGCCAAGCTGGATGGCACCGACGGCCATGCTCTGGTGAGCAAGAGCTTCGGCACGCTCGGCAAGCAGGCTGCCAACAGCATCGCCGTCGATGCGGCGGGCAACGTGGCCATCGCGGGCAACGTGCGCGGCAGCATCCCGTTCGGGGCGTACACGGTGAGCGCGGCGGGCGGCATCGATGCCTACGTAACCAAGCTGAACAGCGACCTGGTTCCGCAGTGGGCGACGCGTTGGGGTGACACCTTCGATCAGGCCGCCAAGGGCGTGTCGTTCAGTTCTGTGGGTGACCTGGTGGTGGTTGGCTACTTGAAGGGCACTGCCGTCCTGGGCAGCACCATGCTGACCTCGGCCGGCCTGTCCGATGCCTACTGGGCCAAGTTCAACGGCGCCGACGGCACCCCGGTGTGCGCGGGCATCTACGGCAACGCGGGCTACGACCAGAGCGCGGACGTGGTGGCCATCAGCCGCCTGGCCACCGGCGCGCAGAAGGACAAGGTCAACCTGGCTGGCTTCGGTAACGGCAGCTTCACCGTGGGCAGCACGACCCTGACCTCGAGCACGGCGAACGGCTTCATCGTGCAGATGAACCCGTAGCGATCACAGGCCGGGCGCCCTCCCGAGGCGCTCGGCTCCACCCTGGGGCTGCTTCCTTGCGGGGGGCAGCCCCTTTCTATTTGGGTGTGCGGGAGGCAAGGCCGTCGTTCGAGCGTCGAGGCCAGGGGGCCTCGGCACGCGATCTGTGCAATCGAACAGAGGCGGATTGGCCACAGTGGTGAACGGCCCGTGACGGGCCTGCAACGCGCGCGCGAAATTGTCGTGCAGAGGCGGAAGGCGCGTTGACCCGTGATTTCCTGCTCTGCTACAGCATGCCTCGCCCGGTTCACATGGGTGAATCGCCACGCCGGAGGCTCCATGTCGTACAAGCACGCGTGCGCCGGATTGATCGGTGTTGCTCTCGTCCTGTTGAGCACGTCGGGAAATGCCCGCGCCCAAGAGTTGGTGGGTAACTGCTTTTTCCAAAACGAAGGCAAGAACATCATCATCATGCCCGGATCGACGTCGTTGATTCCGGTGGTGCAGTTCCTAGGCGCCAAGCTGATCAAAATGAAGCAGCCGCATTTGCTGGTGTACTTCCCCATGGCCTCTTGCGAAGCGCTGAACCGGGTGAATCGCCGGGACAGCCAGAGCGGAACGGGGGAGTTCTACGAGGAGGATCCGGCCAACCCAGGACGGATCGTCACCAAGAGCTGCACCATCGACGGCATCGTGCCCATGGACATGGCCATCGGCGACACCTTCTACGAGACGTGTGATTCGAGCGTGCTGCGCGATCCGCTGTTGGGGGATTTTCAGGGGCCGCAGCAGGCCTTCGTGTTCATCACCCCGCGTAGCAACCTATACAGCAGCACAATGACGGCACAGCAAGCGCGCACCGTGTTCGGGTGCGGCCCCAAGGGGCAGGTGTCGCCCTACCTGGATGACAATTTCATCTTCAGCTACAAGAACGGCCAAGAGGTGCGTTTCGGCGCCCAGTTGATCGTGGGCAAGGCCATCGACTTGGCCTACTTCCAGGACCCCAGCGGCTCCCCTTCGCACTCGCACCGCGGCGATCAGGACGAGGCGGATGCGGTGGCCGCGTCCATCAGTCCGGACAAGACCATCGGTTTCATCTCCGCCGAGGTCTACGACCAACGTCGCGACCAGCTCAAGGCGCTGGCCTTCCGCGGGTTCAAGCAGAAGCTGGCCTACTACCCGGACAGTGATGCCAACACGCGTGACAAGCGCAACGTGCGCGACGGGCATTACACGATTCAAGCGCCCATGCACATGTGGGCCGGGCTCAACGCGGATGGAACGGTGGCGCGGCCGCTGGCGCGGAAGATGATCGATTGGATGCAGGGCAATCCGGTTGCCCCCGAGGACGAGTTGCCCTTCGACATCAACGAGGTCTACGCCGAGGCGGGCGTGGTGCCCAAGTGCGCGATGAAGGTCATGCGCACGGTTGATGGCGGCCCGCTGGGCCCCTTCGTGTCCGAAAAGGCGCCTTGCGGCTGCTCCTTCGAGTCGAAGGCGACGGGGCAGGCCGTGCCGACCGGGTGCGTACAGTGCAAGGACAACAGTGGTTGCGCCCAGGGCCAGGTGTGCAGCTACGGCTTCTGCGAGTTGGCCTGGTAGGCGAGGCAGCATGCGATTGTGGCAAATGTGTGTCCTGGGCGCGTGGCTGGGGCCAGCGTGCGGGAACGAAGGCGCCGAGGTCACCCGCGCGGATGCCCGGCCCACTGTGGTTTTCGTCAACGCGGACGCGGCCTCGGTCGCTGATGCGGCGGAGCCGGTGCAGGACGCCGGGCTGAGCCCTATCCGGGTGGATGCGGCTGCGGTCGACCTGTGGCGGGACCCGAGCACGCTCTTCCCCGCGTGCACGGGCACGGCTGAGGAGATCAGCGCCTGCATCATCAATCTGCCGTCGAGCAGCGGCGTGCCGGTCACCAGTTCTGAACCAATGGACTACAGCCTCTGTCGTCCCTAGCGAGGAAGAAGACTCAATGAGATTGTGGAGATTGCTCGTGGGGTTGGCCCTGGCAGGAAACGGCGTGCTGCTGGCCGGCGGGACTTCGCGGGCGACGGCGGCACCTGGTGAGCGGCAGGCCTTGGGCGGGCTGTCCAGCGAAGCTGCGGCGCTCAAGGCTGAGCTGGAGGAGCGCCTGCGTGTCCAGGAGGCCGAGGCGCGCAAGCGGGAGGAGGAGCTGCGACGGCAGAATGCGGCCGAGGTGGAGAAGCTGCGGCGGGAGGCCGCCGAGTCGGCTGCGCAGCAGCGTAACGAATGGCAGGCCGCGAACGAGCGCCTGCAGGAAGCCCTGCGCGCGGCGGCGGCTCGGGAGGACGCGCGCGAGCGGGCGGCGGCACCGCGGGTGAGCACGGGGGGGCAGGGCGTCTCGTTGCGGGGCTACGTGCAAAGCGAGCTGCAACTGCGTCAGTCGTCGGAGGATCAGCTCAATCCCACGACGGGGCAGCCGCTCAATCGGGATCGGTTTCTGATCCGGCGCGCGCGCGTGATGGTCGACGCCGAACGGACCTACGTGGAGGGCGGATTCGAGCTCGATGGCAATACGGTCGACGGCCCGACGGCCCGCTTGATGGGGGTGCGTGCCTCGGTGAGGTTGCCGGGCGAGGCGGGGCAGCCCCCTTTGGCCATGCTGAGTGTGGGCGTCCTGCGGATCCCCTTCGGCGCCGAGCTGGTCGAGTTGGAGCGAGAGCGCCCCTTCATGGAGCGGAGCACGGCCAGTCGCGCGTTCTTCCCGTCCGAGCTCGATCTGGGGGTGCGCCTACAGGGAGGATGGCGCTTCCTGCGCTACGGCGTGGCGATCATGAACGGTGAGCCCGTGGACGAGAGTGGCTTTCCGGCCTTGGATCCCAATCACCAGAAGGACGTGATGGGGCGCGTGGGCGTCGACGCGGGCGATGCCGGGCTGCGGGTGCGCGGGGGGCTGTCGGCGCTCTACGGAACCGGCTTTCATAGCGGAACGGCGGCCAGCAAGCCCACCTTGCGCTGGACCGACGTGGACGGCAACGGGGTGTACAGTTCGGCGAGCGAAACGAGCGCCACGCCGGGCGCAGCGGCGTCGGCATCTCGGAATTTCACCCGCTTCGCCGTCAACGCCGACGTGGCGGTCAGCGCCAGGCTGTGGCCTGCGGCGGGCGTGCTGGGCACGACCACGGCGAGGGCCGAATTCACCTGGGCCAAGAACCTGGATCGCGGGCTGGTGCCAGCCGACCCCTATGGGGGGCTGGCCCGCGATTCGCGCGAGCTGGGCTACGCGTTGGGAGTCACGCAAAGCGTGTTGCGCTACGGGATGGTGGGCGTCCGTTACGACTTCTACGATCCGGATCGGGATCGCTACGTACGCACGAGCGGCGACCTGCTGCCCAGCGACCTGAGTTTCTGCACGTGGTCTTTTCTGGCCGGTCTGGTCGCACCGTGGGGGCGGTTGTTGTTCCAGTACGACCTCAATCGTAATCACCTGGGGCTGACCAGCGGGGCCGTGGCTGGGAATCTGGCCGACAATGCCTTTACCGCCCGGGCCGAGGTGGCGTTCTGATGCGGGGGGGGCGCGCGGTGGTGGCGGCGCTCATGCTGAGCGCGTGCCAGGGCGCTTCGTCCTCGCCCGGACTGAATGCCGTCTTGCGCGTGCAGGGGGCACAGGTGATTGCGGGACGGATCACCGATGCCCCGCAAGGTCAGGTGACGGCGACGGTGAGCGGGCTGACCACCAATTCCAACCTCATCTTCCCAGGGCTGCAGGGGCGGGCCGTGGCGGGGAAGGTGGGGCCGGGAGCCAGCGGCGTGGCCATCGGGCTGGCCGGAGACGAGGTGTTCTGGGCGTTACCGGCGGGGGCGCATGACAGCGTGACACCCGAATTGCTCCTCTTCACGGCGCAGGTGGACTTCTCGCCCGAGCTGGCAGGCAGCAGCGCGATTCAGCGAGATGCGGAAGGCCGGTCCATCGTGCCCGTGGTCTTTCGTGCCGTGACGCCGGACGGGAAAATGGGCGCGCCGCTTGCCTTGGGCATGCGTCTCATCGATGCTGAGTCGTCGGGGTCGCTGGTGGTTGCGTTGGAATGGTCCGGCGCGGTCGACCTGGATTTGCGCGTGGTCGCCCCGGCGCTCGACGGGGCGGGCAGCGTGGAGATCTGGTCCAAGCACGGCAGCAACCTGCCGGCCGACGTGAGCAGCGGCTCGGCAGGTTCGCGCAGCGGCGTGGGGACATTGGACATGGACAGCAACGCGGCCTGCGATTTGGATGGTCGCAACCGCGAGAACGTGATCTGGCAAGGCGTTCCCCCGACTGGGCACTACGTGGTGCGTGTGGATGCGTTCTCGATGTGCGGGCAGTCCGTCGCCGAGTGGAAGGTGCGTGCCACGTACGAGGGTCAATTGCTCACCAAGGCTGACGGGAACCCGGCTGAGGTCTTCGGCGTGGCCACCGAGGCCGCGACCCGTGGCGAGCACGGCGCCGGCGCGGGCCGGATGGCCCTCGATTTCGACCTGCAGTTCCAAGCGCGATAGGAATGCCATGAAGTGGTTGCTCGCCCTGGCCGCCATCGTCCTGGCCGCCACGTTTTCCGTGCGAGCCTCTGCCCAGGGTGCCGAAGGCGAGCACGCTCTGGTTCCGCCCAAGCTGACGAGGTTCGTCGAGGCGGTCTATCCGGCCGACAAGCAGGCCGCGGGGATTGCGGCCAAGGTGGTGTTGTCCATCGAGATCAACGGAGAAGGCCATGTGGTCAACGTGGAGGTGGTGACCTCGGCGGGGGCCGACTTCGACGCGGCGGCGGTGGCGGCGGCCCGCCAATTCGAGTTTCAGCCGGCGCGTGTGGACGGCGTCCCCACACCCGTGAAGATCCATTACGCCTACCGCTTTCAAATCAAAGAAGTGATGGTGACGTTGGGGCCGCAGATCAACTTCGAGGGTGTGATTCTCTACCGGGACAAGCAGACGCCCGTCGACGAGGTGCGCGTGCGGGTTGTGGACCTGGGGGTGGAAACCGTGACCGATGCCAATGGCGCCTTCGCCTTCACTGACCTGCCGCCGGGTCCGCACATCGTGGAGCTGTCGGCGCGGCAACTGGTCACCGTGCGCACCGAGGAGGAAATCACCCGGGGCAAGAAGAGGAGCGTCAAGTACCAGGTCGAAGAGCGCGAGGCGGACGTGGACGAGGAGGCCGTGGTGCGCGCCCCCCGCATCAAGAAGGAGGTCGTGGAAACGCGCGTGCGCACCGAGGAAGCGCGGCGTGTCCCTGGCACCCAGGGCGACACGCTGAAGGTGGTGCAGAACCTGCCCGGCGTGGCGCGCTCGGCCTTCGGATCGGGCACGCTGGTGGTGTGGGGCGCGGCGCCGCAGGACACGCGGGTCAACGTGGACGGCGTGGAGGTGCCGGCGCTGTACCACGTGGGCGGCATGCGCTCGACGGTGAACGCGGACTTGGTCAAGTCCATCAACCTGGCACCGGGCTCGTACGGCGCGGAGTATGGACGCGGCCTGGGCGGCTTGGTGCGCGTGGATCTGCGCGAACTGCCCGCGGAAGGGGTGCACGGCTACGTGGCGGCGGATGTGGTGGATACCTCCGCGATGCTCTCGGTGGCGGTGACGCCGCGCCTGCAGGTGGCGGTGGCCGGGCGGTACGGCTATCTGGATCGCACGCTCAAGGCCGCGGTGTCCACCGACGTGGGGGACTATTTCCCCATCCCGCGCTACGACGATTACCAGGCCCGCCTGGTGCTCAAGCTGCGCAAGGATGAGAGCCTGAGCGCCGCCTTCCTGGCCTCGGACGACTACTTGCGCCGGACGATCCCCTCGGCCGACCCGCTGAAGGTGCGCACCCAGGACACCACGCTCAAGTACCGGCGCGTGCTGACCCGTTACACGCGGCTGCTCGACGACGGATCGAGCCTGGTCCTGGCGCCATCCTTCGGTTGGGACGACAGCGCCGCCTCCTCGCATTTCGGCGCCACGCCAACCACGCTGGACGTGTCGGCCTGGCAGTACGCGCTGCGGGCCTCGTACCGGCGCAAGGTGGGGGCGCGGGTTACCCTTTCGCTCGGCCTGGACGTGCAGGGGCGCAACTCCAGCCTGCGGCGCTTCGGCTCGGTGAACCAGCCCCCGCGCGAGGGCGACGTGGTGGTCTTTGGCCAGCCACCCGGCAGCGACGTGAACTCGGACACCTGGAAGGTCAGACTCCTCGATGCGGCGACTTATGCCTTTTGCGAAATCGCGCTGGGCAAATTCACCCTTACGCCGGGGGTGCGCTTCGAGCCCACGGTCATTGACGGCAACCTGCGCTTACCCGAGACCGTGGGCGTGCCCAACGTGGGGTTCACGCGTCTGAGCACGCCCGCCAATCCGCTGTTCGGCCAAGGCACCTGGATCTCCATCCTGCGCCGCCTGCCCAATCCGCGTATCTCGGCCGACTACCGCGCCACTCGTCGCTTGAGCCTGACCGTGGGCGGCGGCGTGTACGGCCAGGCACCGCAGCCCGAGGACATGGGTCCCGTGTTCGGCAATCCGCCCATCGACATGTCGACGGCGTTACACGCCAGCGGCGGCGGCGCCTACAGGCTCACGGGAACGCTGTCCCTCGAGATCATCGGGTTCTACAAACGCCTGTACGATCTGGTGGCGCGAAATGCCTTGCCGTCGCCGCCCGTGGCGCAGGCTCTGCAGCAGACGGGAATCGGGCAGAGCTACGGCGCGCAGTTCTTGCTGCGCCAGGAGCTGGTGGGTGGCTTCTTCGGTTGGATTTCGTACACGCTCAGCCGCAGCGAGCGCCGTGATCGGCCGGATGCCCAATGGCGTCCTTTCGACTACGACCAGACGCACGTCCTGGCTGCCCTGGCCAGCTACGACATCTGGCGTGGGCTGCAGGTGGGGCTGCGCTTCCGCTACGCCACGGGGGCACCGCGCACGCCCGTGTTGGGGGCATGGTTCAACGCGCGCGATAACCAATACGAGCCCGTCTTCGGAACGCAAAACAGCACGCGTATTCCGTCGTTCTACTCGGTCGATGCACGCGTGGAGAAGGGCTTCGTCTGGCAGCGCGTGCGTCTGGAGTTGTTCGTGGACGTGCAGAACCTCACCAACCGGAAGAACCCGGAGGAACTCACCTACAGCCCTGACTTCAGCCAGCGCGCCTACATCACGGGCTTGCCCGTCTTGGCGGTGGGCGGCGCGCGATTGGAGTTTTGATGCGTATTCGTGAGCTCGTCTTCGTGGCGTGGGCCCTGGCGGGTTGTAAGCCCGACGTGGGCACCCCGCTGTCGCTCATCACGGGACCCGCGATCCTGGCCGTGCGCGGAGAGCCGGCCGAGGCCGCCCCGGAGCAACAGGTGACGTACGAGGTGCTGGCGGTCGACGTGGACGGCCGCATCCCCGCCGTTGGCAGTGCGGTGAGCCGCCCGGCCTTGTGGGCCCTGTGCACGACGCCCAAACCACCCACCGAGGCCAACGCGGTCAGCCGCGCCTGCGTGGACGGCGAAAGCTTGCCCGGGCAGTACGGGCATTCCCTGACCAGCTTCTCGGCGGCCATGCCGTTCGAGGCCTGCACGCTGTTCGGTCCCATCGCGCCCACGGCCAAGGCGGGCGAGGCGCCCATCCGGCCCCGCGACCCGGATGTGACCGGGGGCTACTACCTGCCCGTGCGAGTCAGTCTGTGGCTCCCTGAAGGCGGGCGGCGCGCGGGCATGGCGGGTGAGGACACCTTGGTCTCCTTCGGGCTCGAGCGCATCTCGTGCGGCCTGGCCAACGTGCCCAGCGGCGTGGCCCGCTCCTTCGCCGAGACCTACACCCTGAACAAGAACCCGCGCCTGGCGGGGCTGCGCATGAGCGCACCCACGGCGGTTGAGCTGCGGCCCGGTGCACCCACTCATGTGCCCCAGAACACGACCATCACCCTCGAGGCCTCGTGGACAGACGAGTCGGCCGAGAGCTATCCCGCCTTCGATATGGAGACGCGCACGCTGAAGACACACCGGGAGTCCTTGGTGGTGGCCTGGTACGCGACGGGAGGCTCATTCGAGCACGACAGCAGCGGCCACGGCGAGACCGAGACCGAGCTGCAGACCACCAACCGGTGGCTCGCCGGCGGACCCGGCAACGTGCACCTATGGCTGGTTCTACGCGACAGCCGCGGCGGAACCGACTTCGCCTCTTACGCGCTGGTCGTCGATCCCTGAGCGCACCGACGACGGGCCCCCGGTCGGACCGTCGGCGCGGCGACGCCGTTCACAATTGCGCGCGTCGTATTGCGTGGTTGGCCCATGGTCCCGCGGTTGCAGTGGCCAGTCAGCGAGCGCCTTCCCATCCCACCCTGATCGCGCAGAGCCCCTGGCGCGGCACATTCCGTACCGCCGCTGCGCGAGGGATTGGCCGGGGCGCTCGGGAGCTTGGCCATGCCCGCGCGCCTATCTTGCGTCCTCTGTGCCGTGTTGTTCGCGACGTTGCTCGTGACGATCCCCGCCTGCGATGAGGCGAGCGACGCCGGTGAGTCGCTGGCGCCCAGTCAGGCGCTACAGGCGTCGAGTGGAACGCGTGGCGGGGCCGCGGACATCGAGATGCGCCTCAATCACAATCCGGTGATTGAGTCCATGAACGCGGCGTGGGTGGGGCCTGATGCGCAGGAGATCAGTCTGGAGGCCAGCGATCCCGACCAGGACGTAATGACCTTCCTTTGGGCGACGACCTGTGCCGGAGCCTTCGACGATGCGCGGGCGCCGAGGCCGGTCTTTACTTACGCGCGGCCCTTGCCTGCCGCCTGTCTGTTCCACGTCGAGCTGGACGACGGGCAAGGTGGCCGGCAATCGGGTGAGCTGACCCTGGCCCCGGCCCCGACCGCGGTGCGCGTGGGTCTGGGGCCGAGCATCGGCATGACCTTCCAG
>JAEXQJ010000361.1 GCA_023438785.1 Pseudomonadota bacterium | reverse complement strand
CCTGTCCACTCAGGGCGTTGGGGGACCTGCAGCCGGGCCCATCGCAGCTGCGAACGCAGACCTTCCGCACGAAGGTGTACGCAAGAGCGGCGTGCTGAAGATATTGAAGATTCGGACGGCGGCGGCGGGGTGAAATGCGCGGCTAAGAACCCCTCTTGTGAACCACGCACCGCTCACTTCTTCCGACTTTGCGCCCCCGCGGGCGGATTCTCTCTACGCCGCGCGGGTTCACTTAGTGGAGCTGAACGGGATCGAACCGTCGGCCTCCTGAATGCCATTCAGGCGCTCTCCCAGCTGAGCTACAGCCCCGTGACCACTTGCGAGGTCGGCGGAGTACTTATCAGCCGCCGAGGCGGAGGTCAACACTTTGGCGTGCTGCTTGACACCACGGGCGCGGGTGGCAAAGTCTGCCTCTTCCCCGCGGGCAGAAGCCCGCGTCATTCCAAGCGTTCCTGCAGGAGAAGCCATGGCAACGATCGATTTCGGTGGAGTCAAAGAAGAAGTCGTCACCCGCGACGAGTTCCCGATGAAGAAGGCGCTGGAGGTCCTGAAGAACGAGACCATCGCCGTCATCGGCTATGGCGTGCAGGGCCCGGCCCAGGCGCTGAACATGCGCGACAATGGGTTCAACGTCATCATCGGGCAGTCCTCGAAGTTCAAGCGGGACTGGGACCGCGCCGTGGCCGACGGCTGGGTGCCCGGCAAGACGCTCTTCGACATCGAGGAAGCGGCGGAGAAGGGCACCATCGTGCAGATGCTCGTCTCGGATGCGGGCCAGAAGGCCATTTGGCCGGAGATCAAGAAGCACCTCAAGAAGGGCGACGCCCTGTACTTCTCGCACGGCTTCTCCATCGTCTACAAGAACCAGACCGGCGTGATCCCGCCCGCCGACGTGGACGTGATCATGGTGGCGCCCAAGGGCTCGGGCCTGAACGTGCGCCGCAACTTCCTCTCGGGCGCGGGCATCAACTCCAGCTTCGCCGTGGCCCAGGATTTCACGGGCCGCGCCAAGGACCGCACCATGGCCCTGGGCATCGCGGTCGGCTCGGGCTACCTCTTCCCGACCACCTTCGAGCAGGAGGTCTATAGCGATCTGACCGGCGAGCGTGGCGTGCTCATGGGCGCCCTGGCCGGCATTATGGATGCGCAGTACGAAGTCCTGCGCGCCAACGGTCACAGCCCCAGCGAGGCCTTCAATGAGACCGTCGAGGAGCTGACCCAGAGCCTCATCCGCCTCGTGGACGAGAACGGTATGGACTGGATGTACTCCAATTGCTCGGCCACCGCGCAGCGGGGCGCGCTCGATTGGCGGCCGCGCTTCAAGCAGGCCGTGATGCCGGTCTTCGAGCTGCTCTACGACCGCGTCTCGTCGGGCAAGGAGTGCGCCCGCGTGCTGTCGTCGACGGGCGGCGCCAACTACCAGCAGGAGCTGGGCAAGGAGCTGGCCGAGCTGGGTAACAGCGAGATCTGGCGCGCCGGCAAGGCCACGCGCGCACTGCGTCCCAAGGAGCAGCCCAAGGCCATCACCGCGGGCACCAAGGGCGTGGGCGGCCGCAGCGAGAACTAGTCTCGCCGCTCGCTGACGAAAGGGGCAGGCCGGAACGCCTGCCCTTTTTCGTTCCTGGCCTCTGTGCAGGCGGGCACCGGGCCATTTCGGAGGAGGTGGGAATCGGGGCTCGTTCGTTGCATTCTTTGCACATGCAGTTCCCCCGTCCGTCGGGTGAGCACTCGGTGACCGCCCAGCTCGGTCCGACCAATACGGGCAAGACCCACCGCGCGGTGGAGCGGATGCTGGAGCACGGGACCGGCATGATCGGCCTGCCGCTGCGTCTGCTGGCCCGCGAGATCTACGATCGCATCAGCGCGCGCCTGGGGGAGTCGGCGGTGGCGCTCATCACGGGCGAGGAGAAGCGCGTGCCGCGGCGGCCGCAGTACTGGGTGTGCACCGTGGAGGCCATGCCCGCCAACCGCGAGGTGGATTTCCTGGCCGTGGACGAGGTGCAGTTGGCCGGCCACACGGAGCGTGGCCACGTCTTCACCGATCGTCTGCTGCACTGGCGGGGCAAGCGCGAGACGTGGTTCCTCGGCGCGGACACCATCCGGTCGTTGTTGGATCGCCTGGTCCCCATCGCGCGGATCGATGGCCGCCCGCGCTTGTCCAAGCTGAGCGGCGTCGGCAGCCTGAGCCTGCGCACCTTGCCGCCGCGCTCGGCGGTGGTGGCCTTCTCGGCCAACCGCGTGTACGAGCTGGCCGAGCGGCTGCGGGCGCGACGGGGGGGGGCGGCCGTGGTGCTGGGTGCCCTGTCGCCGCGCGCGCGCAACGCCCAGGTGGCGTTGTACCAGTCCGGCGAGGTGGACTACATGGTGGCCACCGACGCGATCGGCATGGGTTTGAACATGGACGTGGACTGCGTGGCCTTCGCGGACCTGCGTAAGTTCGACGGCTACCAGGCCCGCGATCTGGACGAGGCGGAGTTGGCCCAAATCGCGGGCCGCGCCGGTCGCTATCACAACGACGGGCGCTTCGCCACGCTGGCCCCCCTGCCGCCGCTGCCGGCCAACGTGCAGCGCGCCCTGGAAGAGCACAAGTTCGCGCCGCTGGCCCGCGTGCTGTGGCGCAACCGCGATCTGGACACCAGTTCGGTGCCCATGCTCATCGAGTCGTTGCGCAAGAAGCCCAGCGTGCCCTGGCTGGAGCTGAAGGCCGATGCGGACGACGCGCGCGCCTTGGTGCGCCTGAGCGAGGACGCGGAGGTCATGGCGCGGGCGCGCGGGGGTGAGGCCGTGGCGCTTTTGTGGGAGGTGTGCCAGATCCCGGACTACCGGCAGCTCCAACTCGACGACCACTTCCAACTGCTGCGCGCGGTGTACATGCAGTTGGCGACGGGGCGGAGGCGCTTGGATCAGGATTGGATCGCTGGCCACGTGCAGCGCCTGGACGATGTTCAGGGTGACATCGACACGCTGTTGGCGCGTATGGCCTTCATTCGGAGCTGGACGTACATCAGCCATCACACGAGTTGGGTCGACGACGCGGCGGCCTGGCAGGAGCGGGCGCGCGCCATCGAGGATCGCCTCAGCGATGCCCTGCACGACAGGCTGGTGCAGCGGTTCGTGGATCCGTCCAGCCGGCGCAGTCGTTCTCACCGGCGGGGCGGGGGCTCGCTGTCCGAGCAGTTGCGCCTCGCGGTCCCCGAGCTGATGGCCGGGAGCGGTCCGGCCTGGGCCAGCGGTCCGCGCGAGGCCATGGTCGACGACAACCGCTGGGTCGACGATCTGGTGACCGCGGCGCACGAGCGCTTCGGCCTGGACGAGGCAGGGCGCATCGCCGAGGGACCGCGTGCGCTGGCCCGTCTGAGCACGGGCGTGGACCGCCTGCGCCCCGAGGTGGTTCTGCTCGTGGACCTGGCGGCAGGGGCGCGTTTGCGTCTGCAGCGGCGCCTGGTGGCCTGGACGCGCGATCTGGTGAGCGAGCTCCTGGCCCCTCTGCGGGACGAGGCCTTCGGCGGCCTGGGCCCGGCGGCGCGTGGTCTGCTCTATCAACTGGAGCAAGGGCTGGGCACGGTCTCCGTGGCCGCGGCGCGCGCGCAGCTCCGCGATTTGGAGGAGCGTGATCGCCAGACGCTGCTGCGGAGCGGGCTGCGTCTGGGGCGCCACGTGATCTACGCGCCGGTGCTCCTGCATCCCGCGGCGTTGCGCGTGCGCGCGGCCCTGTGTCAGGCCTTCCTGGGGCCGGATGTGCGCCTGGTCGTGCCCGATGCGGCGACGGCCAGCCTGCCGGCCGAGCCTGACGTGAATGACGAGACCTACGCGGCCATGGGCTATCCCGTGCTGGGCCGCAACCTCGCCGTGCGCGCCGACGTGCTGGAGATGGTGGCCACGCGTCTGGCCTCGGGGGCGCGCGACGGGGAGGTGGCGCGGCGCTTGGGCTGTGGCATCGACGAGGCTCACGCGATTCGGCGCCTCTTGCCGGCCACGCGTCGACGTCCCGCGCGTGTCGGGTAGTCAGGCCAGGGGCAGGCGGACTCGAAACACGCTGCCTTGGCCCAATTGGCTCTCCACCTCGATGGAGCCGCCGTGGGCGCGCGCCAGCATGGCCGTGATGTACAAGCCCAGACCCAGGCCCTCCTGTTGCCGCGTGTTCTGGGTGCGAAAGAAGCGCTCGAACATGTGCGGCAGCTCGTTCTGCGAGATGCCGATGCCGTGGTCCACCACGTCGATGCACACGGCCTGTTCTTCCCGTCGCGCGCGCACGATGACTTCCTCGGGCGGGCGCGAGTACTTGAGGGCGTTGCTCACCAGATTGACCAGGATGCGCTCGAGTCGATCGGGATCGGCCGTAAGCGGCGGCAGCCCGGGCTCGAAGTCGAGTCGCACGCGCTCGGTCTGCAGCGTGCCGGCCAGCCGCTGGATGAGCGTGGCCGTGAAGCTCTCCAGGTCTACGTCGCGGCGGATGAGTTGAACGCGTCCGTTCTCCAGGCGAACCATGTCCACCAGATCGCGGATCATGGTCGCCAGGCGTTGCGCGTTGGTGATGATGGTGTCCAGGCGTTTGAGGTTGCGATCGCCCGGCTCCAGGGAGCGCTGGAGCATCTGGGCCTGCAGCAGCAGAGCGCTCAGCGGCGTGCGCAGGTCGTGGGAAATCATGCGCAGAAGATCGTCACGCTCTTCCTGCAGATCGTGCAGGCGGGTCACGTCGGTCAGGCTGGCCACCACCATCGCCACGTTGCCGTCCTGGCCGCGGATGGGGACCTCGCTCAGTGAGACCCAGCGCCGCTCGTGTGGGGGCGGGCCCTCGAGGATGACCACCTCACCATTGACCGTCTCGCCGCTCAGCGCCCGCTGCAGGGGCGCCGCGCCAGGCGGGAAGTCGCTGCCGTCCGCGGCGCGCTCGCACAGGAGCTGAGCCCGCTCGCTGGCGGGCAGGTGGCGCTGTGCCTCGGTGAGACCCAGCAGGCGTTCGGCGGTGGCGTTGGTGCGCAGGATCTCGGCCTCAGGGCCGAAGACGACCAGACCGTCGGCCATGGCCGCCACCACCGTGTCCAGTTGTCGCTTCTGTTGCGCCACCTGCTCGCTGAGCGCGCGGTGTTGGTCGTCGACGCGGCGCCGTTCGGTCACGTCGCGCCCCACGCACAGCACGCCCTGCACCTCGCCATCCGGACCGATCTCCGGGACCATGACGTGCTCGAAGGTGAGGGAGCCCTGCGGTCCCGGGTATTCGAAGTCGGAGGTCCAGCGCTCCCCGCTCTCGATGACCCGCGCCAGTTCCTCCTCCCACCGGAGCGCCAGGCGCGAGGGCAATCCCACCTCTCGGTTGGTCTTGCCGATGAACTGCTCTCGCGGCACTCCGGTCACGCGCTCGATGGCGTTGTTGACGTAGATGTGTCGGCCCTGCCGGTCGAAGCGCACGATGACGTCGGGGCAGTTGTCGGCCAGGGTGCGGAAGTGCTGCTCATTCGCGCGTAAGGCCTGCTCGGCCCGACTCTCTTCGGTGATGTCCGCCTGCACGGAGATGGCGCCCAGGGTTCGGCCGCGGCTGTCGCGAAGGGGCGCGCTGCTGACCCGGATATGCCCCGTGGTGCCGTCGCCGCGCCGGATGTCGATGCGCTCGCCGATGACCCTCTCGCCCGCCAGCAGTGACCGCATCACGGGCCAGTCTCTGGCGCCGTAGGGACGCCCGTCCGCGTGCCAGCCCTGCCAGCTCAACTCGTCCGCGTTGAGCGGGACCGCACCGGCCGGGCCGCAGATCTGGAGGAATCGCTGGTTGGCCAGCAGCACGCGTCCGCCGGGGGCTTCGACGATGAGGACACCGACGGGCATCTGGTCGATGAGGCCGCGGAGATTCTCGTCGAGGACGATACGCTCGCCGCGCGGATCCACGGAGAGGGGCGAGGGCGTCCGTCCGCGCGGCGCGCGCCGTGGCGGTGGCGTGGCATCCGAGTCGCGCTTGCTCATGGGTGTCTCCCGAGGGAATGCCCTGCAGTCCCGCGTCGACGCCACGTGGCCCCATGCACGCGCGAACCAACGTCCCGGCGGACGTGGCAGCGGGAGGCTGCGTGGTGCTGCGCAGGCGTCGCAGCTATGACACCAGATCCGTCCACGCCGGCCCGCTCTCCATCCTCACCCCTCCCTCTCGTTGCCGTTCACTATAGCCGGCCCGAGGCGTGCTGCAACGGCCCTGGGCCTCGGAGGACGCTAGGCTGATTTGCGCGCGAGTGCGTGGCTTGCGTGCCACGCAGAATGGGCGCGGGTCGGCGCGACCGCCCATGGTCCGTCGTATACTGCCCCGATGCGCGCTGTCTTCGTCATGCTGAGAGTCGAGCCGGGTCATGTCACCGAGGTCGCGAACGCGGTCGCCGAGGTGGAGAGCTTCTCCGAGGCGTATAGCATCACCGGTGAATACGACTTGCTGGTGAAGCTCTACGTGGACGACGTGGACGGGGTGGGGCGCCTCATCGAGCGGCAGATCCATGCGATTCCGCACATCCGCGAGACGTACACGCTGCTGACCTTCGAGGCATTCGGCGCGGCCAGGGCGCGGTGACTCGTCTTTTCGAAGTGTGAAGCTCGGAGGCGAGGCCGCGGGCTTCCCGGATCCGAAGTCCTACGACCTGTGACGCTCGTCCGCCGGGCCCCGAGGGCATGATGCAGGCGGGTGGCACGGCGGGGCTTGGGTCTGGTTGAGGTCCGTCGACGTGCCGCGCCCAGGCGAGGGGCCGTTCGAATGCCGTGGCATCCGCGCCGCAGTCGTAGAAAACTGGCCTCATGGCCGGCCAGCCGACGATCGAGAAGAAGAACTACAGCGACGAGGAGGCCAAGCGTCTGCTGCTCCGGGCCTTGCGCGGACACGGCGGGCAGTTGACCAAGGCCGACGCGGTTGCGTTGTCCGGTCTGCCCGTGCCCGCGACGGAGCAGGCGCTGACGGACTTGCTCAAGGAATACCGCAGCCACCTAGCCGCTACCGAGAGTGGCGAGCTCATCTACCGCTTCGAGCCAAGCTTCACGCGCCGAGACGCGGTGCCCCTGCGCGAGAAGCTGGCCAAGGTCGGGCGGGCCTTGTGGAAGGGCTTCACCTTCCTCTTCAAGATTTCCATCGTCACCACGCTGGCGGTCTATTTCCTGATCTTCCTGGCCATGATGCTGGCCCTGATCTTCGCCCGCCGTTCGGATGATCGCGACGAGGGCGGGGGCTTCGATATCGGTTGGCCCATTCTGTGGATGTGGGGTTGGGGGCCCGACGACACGGGCTACCGTCGACGGCGGCGGCGCACCCCGAGCAAGCCTCTGTACAAGAAGGTCTTCGAGTTCGTCTTCGGTCCCCCCAAGCCTGCCGCGGATCCCCTGGCCGACGAGAAGGACATTCTGGCCCACATTCGCAAGAACCAGGGCCGCATTGCCGCCGTCGATCTGGTGGCGCTCATGGGCTGGGATTTCGCGCGCGCCGAGGAGGAGGCCACCCGCCTCATGGCGGACTACGGAGGTGAGCCCGAGGTGACCGACGACGGCGTGGTGATCTACGTCTTCAAGGACATCCGCAAGACCGCGCAGGAGGCGGGGGCCGAGGGCCGGGAGCCGCGGCGGGCCTGGCAGCGTCTGGAGCAGCGGCCGCCCATCACGGGGAACACGCCGGGGACCAACGTGGCCATCTCGCTCTTCAACGGCTTCAACCTGCTGGCGCCCTTGTGGATCGTGCCCGCCTTCGAGGCGCGGGTGGGAGCGCCGCTGGGACACGAGTTCCTGCTGCAGACCTATCCCATGCTCTTCTCGCTGATGGTCTTCGGCGTGCCGTTGGGGCGCTGGCTGGTGGAGAACGTGCGCGATCATGGGCGCCACCGGCGCAACGCCCGGCGCACCTTCCTGCGCACGTTGCTTGAGAACCGCGGCGCGCCCCTGCCGCCGCAACAGATCGCCTCCGATCCTCAGGCGGCCAAGGTGCTCGATCAATCGCTGGTTCCTCTGGGCGGCGATGTGACCACCGACGAGGCGGGACAGATGCGCTACGCCTTCCCGCGCATCGGCGAGGAGCTGAACGCCGTGGCCCGGGAACGCGCCCAGGCCCCGGCCACGGAGCGGGAAGCGGGCGATATCGTTTTCTCGTCGGACGATCCGCCCGAGCGCTAATCACCGTCACATTCCTGGCGAGCTGACGGTCCTCTGGCGGTGCGCCGTGGGGTCTTGTTTGGGTGCAACGGGTTCTCTAGGATCGGGGAAGCAGGAGGCCGCCGTGACCCTTCCCGTCGCCTTGCCCGAAGTCGTTCAAGCCTGTCGCGTGCTGTTCGGCCCCCAAACGCACGTGGACGGAAAATTCCTGGCCCAACTGAATGCGGTGGCCCTCCGCCGCCTGTTCCGCAGGCGAGCCATGGAGGTGCACCCGGATCGGGCCGCCGTATTGGGGCGCGAGCCCGGGCGCTTGGCCGAGGACTTCAAGAGCATCGAGGCCGCGTACCGGATTCTTTGTCTGCACTTGGCCGGGCAGACCGATGTGCCCTGCGAGACGGAGACGGAGGTGACGCCTCGTTGCCCCAGGCCGGCGCCACGGCGGCCTCGGGCGCGGCGGCGATCCACACCCTCGGCTCCGCGTTCCTCGGTGCGTGCGGCGCCCCGGCGTGCGACGTCCCCGCGTGCGCGGAAGAAGCCCGCGGTCCGCGATCACTTCTGGTACGGCCCCATGCCGACGCGCACCTTGCGCTTGGGGGAGTTCATTTACTACTCGGGGCGAATCTCGTGGCGCGAGCTGATCCAGGCCTTGGTGTGGCAGGCCCAGCAGCGGCCCAAGTTCGGGCAGGCGGCCATGGAGCTCGGCTACCTGGATCCGCAGCTCATCAGCCAGGCCATGAGGTGCCGCCGGCCCGGCGAAAAGATCGGTGAGGCCGCCGTGCGCCTGGAGATCCTGACGGCCTTGCAGCGCCAGGTCGTGTTGCACAACCAGAGCAAGTCCCACCGCCGCATCGGCGACTACTTCCTGGATTCGGGCCGCCTGACTCCGTCCGAGCTGGAGCAATACGCTCGCGGCATGCGCGCCCACAACGCCCGGATTTCGTGGGCGAGTCGCTAGTCTGCTTGCCTCCGGGCCGAACCCACTCCTGACGGCTCGGTCCGACTCTCGTCCGCTCGGCGGCCGGCCCCCGAGGGTGTGGCGCTCGAGGCTTTCGGTGCATAATGCGCAGCCTCCGCTTCGGGCGAGTGCGGCTGCCGGGCGGAGGACGACCACGCCTTCAGAGAACCAGCCGCATCGGCCCCACGTGAAGATGGAGGAGATCGCCATGACCAAGACTCCAAGAGGGACAGGATTCGCTTTGGGCGTCTTCATTGCGCTCCTGTGCGCATGCAACTCGGACACGGGCGACGGCGAAGGGGGTAAGGGCGGCGCGACGGGCGGCTCGGCGGGGGGCACGGCTGGCACCGGCGGGGCAACAGCGGGGGCCGGGGGCGTCTCGACCGGCGGGGTGTCCGGTCGTGGCGGAGCAGCGGGCGGCAGCGCGGGGGCCTCGGG
>JAEXQJ010000340.1 GCA_023438785.1 Pseudomonadota bacterium | reverse complement strand
GGCGCGGACAGCTCCGCGAACCCCTCGCCCGCGCCAGCCCAGTCTCCGGCGGCGCCAGGCCCGCTGGCACCCCGCCCGCGCAAGACCTCGGGACGTCGGCGGCCGGCGCCGTCGGGACCCGTCCTCAGGCTCGAGTCCCCGCCTCCGGCCTCGGGCGTGCTTTCCAGCCCAAGTGCGCGGGACCAGGGCGGTCCACGCGGCACGGGCCCCAGCGTGCTGGTAGCTGCCGATCTGGCGGATCCAGCGGCGCTGGCTGCCACGCCCGCACCCGTGGCGGCCCCCCTGCCCGGCGCGCCGGCGGCCGCCCCATCCGTGCCTTATCTTCACGGCCCTACGCCCGGCCCCGCGCTCCTGGCGGCCAGTTCCAGCTCATCGGGCGGCGTGCCGGCGGTTCACGCGCCCAAGCGCACATCCCACCGCGGCTTGGCGGATCTCTCACTGGGTGCACACATCGCCCTGGGCTTGGCCCTGGGCGTGGCCGTCGTCGTCGCGTACTCGGTCTACTTCGGCCTGCCCCTGCCCTAGGTGTTGGACATGGCGCTTGGCGACCCAGAACAACAGAGGTTAACTCGCGAGCCGTGAGCCCGTTCGCGCAAATTGCCGAGGCCTACCGCAGGACCCGCAAGCCGAAGGACATCTTGTGGAACCGCTTCGTGGCTCGCCCGGTGGCCGCGGTTCTGATCCCGCTCCTGGCGCACACGCGGGTTACGCCCAACCAGATCACGTTCGCCTCTCTGGCGGTCTTCCTGGCTGCGGGCGGCCTGCTGCTCGCCTGGCCGGGGCATCTGGGCCTCATCCTCGCCGTGGTGGTGCTGGAGCTGTCTTACGTGCTCGATTGTGTGGACGGGCAGTTGGCCCGCCTGCGCGGCACCTCGTCGCCCGTGGGCGCCCACTTGGACTTCCTGATGGACGAGCTGAAGGCCTTCGTGCTGGTGGCCTGCGTGGGCACGCGGCTGTGGCAACAAGACCACCGCGCGGTGTGGCTCCTGGAGGCGCTCTTCGGCCTGTGTGCGGTGGCGTCGGCCATCAGTCTGACGGGCTTCGTGCGCCGTCCCGAATACCTGACGGCCACGGGCTCCGCGCGCCCCAAGTCGGCGGGTGACTATGGCGACGGCTTCGCGGCGGCCGCCGAGCCTCCCGCGCCCCGCTCGCTGGCGCAGCGGGTGATGGGCGCCGTCGAGGGCCTGGGGCGTTTCCTCGTGCACTACCCGAGCTACATCGTCGTCATCGCGGCGGTGGACCGGCTGGACATCTTCCTGCGCCTCTACATCGCCATCAACATGGCCTACGCCGCACGAACGATTCTTGCGATCGCGCGCAAGCTGGGTAGATCAGGCACGTGAGTCCATCCAAGGCCATCATCGTCGCGGCGGGGCGCGGTCGCCGCCTCAACAACAACACGGACGAAATCCCCAAGTGCATGGTGCCCGTGGCCGGCCGGCCCATTCTGCATTGGCAACTGGGCGCCTTCGCCCGGGCCGGGGTGCGCGACGTGGTGGCTGTGCGCGGCTATCGAGGCGACCGCATCGATCCGGGGCCGACGCCCATGCGCTTCGTGGAGAACCGCGAGTGGGCCAGCAACAACATCCTGGCCTCTCTGCTGTGCGCGGCCGCGGAGATGCACGAAGGGTTCCTGTTCTCGTACTGTGACATCGTCTACGCGCCCGCCGTGGTGCAGAGCCTGGTCGCGGCGGCCACGGCCCCCGACGCGGCACCCGTGTCGATGATCGTCGACCGACGCTGGGCCGACGCCTACCAGGGCCGCGATCTGCACCCCGTCTCCGAGGCCGAGTTGGCCCGCGTGGGTGAGGTGAACGGCCGGCCCGCCGTTGTCCGGGTGGGCAAGGGCGCCGTGCCGCGCGAAGAAGCGGTGGGCGAGTTCATCGGCCTGGCGCACTTCTCCGCGGAGGGCGCGGCCGGCTTGCGCAAGGTGTGGGAGCGGGCCCTGAGCAACGGCGGACTCGAAGCCCCCTTCGGTCGTGCCCCGGCCCTGCGCCAGGCCTATCTGACCGATGCGCTCAACGCCCTGGCCGATGAGGGTGTGCGCCTGCACCCCGTGTTCATCGACGGCGAATGGCGAGAAATCGATACGCCCCAGGATCTGGCCAGCGCCACGCGAGCCGCCAACCTGTGGTCGGCCTAGCAGGAGCAGCACCAGCCCGCTGCATGAGCTACCTTAGGGCCCGGTGAGCGCCCAGATTCCCGCCGAGGCCGTGGTGCGCGCGTCCGCCGATCGGGCGCAGGTGGAGGCGTGGACCTTCGTGCTCGAAGCCGTGGGCATTCCCCATCGCATGGCGCCCGTGGATGAAGGCTGGGCCGTGCTGGTTCCGCCTAACCTGGTGGGCGCGGCCCACCAAGCGCTGGACGCGGATGAGAGGGAAGCCGCCGAGGGCCTGGCGCGTGAGCCCGCCCCGCCGGACCATGGCGCGTCCTACGTGGGCGTCGCCGCCGCCCTGACCATCGCCGCCTTCTTCGTGGTCACCGGCGAGCGCCAAAGCAGCGCGCGCGGCTGGTTCGACGTGGGCAGCGCCGTGGCCGAGAGAATCACCCATGGCGAGTTGTGGCGCGCGGTGACCGCCCTGACCTTGCATGCGGACATCATGCACATGGCGGGCAACGCGGCGGCCTTCATCGTGTTTCTGTCCGCCCTGGGCCGCTGGCTGGGCGGCGGCGTGGCCCTCGCGGCCACCCTGCTGGCCGGCCTGGGCGGGAACATCGTGACGGCCTACAGCTATCACACGCCCCACAACTCGGTGGGCGCCTCCACGGCCACCTTCGCGGCGCTCGGCCTCCTGGGCGGCCTGCAGTTCATCCGCCGCTACCGGGTCCGCAGCGTGGGCCGTTTCAAGCGTGGCTTCCTGGCCATCGCGGCCGGCCTGGGCCTGTACGCCATGCTCGGCGTGGGCGAGCACGCGGATGTGCGCGCCCATGGAGCGGGCCTGGGCCTGGGTGTGCTGCTCGGCCTGCTGATGGGCCGCTTTCTTGCGCGCCCGGTGGGCCTTCTGGGCCAAGCTGTCTCTCTACTTGCCACCGTGGCCACGGTGGCCGGATCTTGGCTACTGGCCTTCCACCGTTGATTCGGAGAATGGGCATGAAGAAGAAAGCGAACGCTGAGGGGAACGGGCTGCGTGCCCGCGTGGCCGAGCTGCGCGGCGATTACGAAAGGGCTCTGGGCAGCCTGGTGGAGATCCCGTCGGTGAGCATGGATCCCGAGCGGCGGGCGGACGTGGACCGCTGTGCTGAAGTGGCGGCCTCGCTTCTGCGCGACATCGGCGCCGAGGTCGACATCATTCAAACCGCCGGCCTGCCCCTGCTCCTCGGGCGCGTGGTGCGCGATCCCTCGTTCCCGACGGTGACCATCTACAACCACCTGGACGTGCAGCCCGCGGATCCCGCGGCTTGGAGCAGCCCGCCGTTCACCTTCACCCGCGACGGTGACCGCTGGCGTGGCCGCGGCACCACCGACGACAAGGGCCCCGCGCTGGCGACGCTCTTCGGCGCGGGCATGGCCCTGGAGGACGATCTGCGCCTCAACCTGCAATTCCTGTGGGAAATGGAGGAGGAAATCGGCAGCCCCAGCTTCGCCGATGCGCTGGGCAAGCTGGTCAAGGGCGGCCTGCGCACCGACTCGGTGGTGGTCTCGGACACCATCTGGAGCGCGGCCGGGCGGCCCGCCATTCCCTATGGCTTGCGCGGACTGATGGGCTTCTGCGTGCGCCTGCAGACCGGCGACAAGGACGTGCACTCGGGAACCACGGGCGGGGCCGCGCGCAACCCCATCACCGAGCTGTGCGCCCTGGTGGACGATTGCGTCGACGCGCACAGCGGCCGCGTGAAGATTCCGGGCTTCTACGACGCCGTCCGACGCCTCCGCCCGAGTGAGCGCCGCAGCCTGGCCCAATCAGGTTTCTCACGCCGTCGCTTCCAGGCGGCGCACGGCCTGCGCAGCGTGCGCTTCCGCGAGGACGCGCGCCTGGCCGAGGCCATCATGGCCGCGCCCACCTTCGAGGTGCACGGCATCGTGGGCGGCTACACGGGCGCCGGCATCAAGACCATCGTTCCCCACTTCGCAGAGGCCAAGCTGTCCTGCCGCCTGGTGCCCGATCAGCGGCCGGCCAAAGTCTTCCGCCTGGTTAAAGACTTCATTCGCCAAAAATGCCCCGACGCCGAGGTGATCCCCGAGTCCTCCCTGGAGCCCTACGCCGCCGATCCTCACGGACCGCATCACGAAGCCGCGGTTCAGGCCATGGCCGCCGCGTTCGGCCGTGCCCCCGCCCTCACGCGGGAGGGTGGTTCCATCGGCGCCGTGGTCACCATGGACAAGCTGCTGCGGGCGCCCATCGTGCTTCTGGGCCTGTCTTTGCCGGAGCACGGCTACCACGCGGTCGACGAGAACTTCGATTGGGGTCAGGCCTCGGGCGGCATGGAGATGTTCTGCCGCTACTTCCGCGCCCTGGCCGCCGAGCCCTAGTCGGTGCCGGATTCGCCCATGCCGTGTCTCGGCCTCGGGGCGTGACCGGCGCGCTATCTGGCATGCCCCGACCGGCGCGCTATGCTCAGCGGAATGAGCAGCCCTGACGAGCCCGCCGCGCCCACGGCGCCCGTGAATCGCCGAGCAGCATGGAAGATCGTGCTCACCGTGGTCGTGGCCGTCAGCAGCTTGGGCGGCCTGCTGTGGGCCTCCACGCGAGAGGGAGCCGAGTACTACAAATACGTGGACGAAGTGACGGGCCAGTCGAGCCGCTTTGTGGGCAAGCGCCTGCGCGTCCACGGCTTCGTGGTGGAGAGCTCCATCGAGAACCTGAAGGGGTCGGTCAGCTACCGCTTCAAGATGGAAACCCGCCAACCGCGCACGCCCGCGGTGATCGATGCCGAGTTCCAAGGCATCCCGCCCGACACCTTCAAGGCCGGCGCCGAGGTCATCGCCGCCGGCATCCTTGACCGCGACGGCCACCTGCGCGCTGACCGCATCGAGACCAAGTGCCCGTCCAAGTACGAGGCCAAGTAGGGCTCTCGCCTGCCGGTCAGGTGTAGCGCAGGCCTTCCAGCACGCGCATGCGGCTGGCGCGCATGGCCGGGTACAGTGTGGCCAGGAAGCAGATGAGCTGCGTGGCCGCGGCCACGAAGAGAAGCTCGGTTCCCGAGATGTCGACGGGCAGCCGCGCGATGAGATACACCTTGGGATCCAGGGGATAGCCGTACAGGGCAGCCAGCCCGCAGATGGCCAGGCCATAGAGGAAGCCCAACCCCGTCCCCACGAAGCCCACGAAGCTGCCGGCGACCAAGAAGACACGCAACAGAGAGCGGGCCCGCGCGCCCATGGAGTTGAGGATGGCGATCTCGCTCACCTTGGACAGCACGATGAGCATGAGCGAGGCGATGATGTTGAAGGCCGCCACCACGATGATGAGCACCAGCAGAAGCGAAATGATGAGCTTCTGCATGGACAGCGCGGTGAAGAGATTACGGTTGAGGGTCTTCCAATCGATGACCCGCGCATCCGGCCCCAGGCGCTGCTCGATCTCGGGTTCCGCCGTGAGCGCGCGCATGTGATCGGTGAAGCGCAATTCGATGCCGAAGATGGATTGCCGCGCGTTGCCCAGCCGGCGCGCGTCTTCCAGCGGGATGAAGGCCAATCGCGCGTCGTACTCGTGGAAGCCGAAGGAGGTCAGCCCGACCACGCGAAACATGTAGGCACTGGGGGCGGAGTCGATGCCGCCGGAGAAGGGAACCAGAACCTGCAGGCACTGCCCGACCGAGGCATGCAGTTGTCTGGCCAACTCGCCGCCCAGGACAAGGCGCCCCACCGGGTTGGCCGGATCAGCGGGCTGGTCCGGGCACGAGGCGGGTTTGGCTAGGTCGTCGATCGAGCCGGCCTTCAGCGAGCGGCGCAACTCGGGCACGCCGCCTGCCACATCCACGCCCTTGAGGTTGGCGCCCACCTTGCCAATCATCACCTCGCCGGCGGTGAAGCTGAACTTGGCCATCCTCACCAGGCCAGGCAGCCCCACCAGGCGGCGTTCGTAATCCTCCGCCTCGCGTTCCGCCTCACCCATGTCGCGTTCGATGCCATAGCTGGTCACGATCACGTGCGCGTTGACGGCCAGCACCTTCTCCTTGAACTCGCGCTCGAAGCCACTCGTGACGGCCAACACGACCACCAGAGAAGCCACGCCCAAGGTCACCCCGATGGTCGACACGGTGGTGAAGACCGAGAAAAAGTGCAGCAGCACGAAGAGCATGGCGGCCAGCGTTCCGAGCAGGGCCACGATGATGCCCGCGGTCTCCAACCCGCGCAGGTGGCCACGCGTCAGCAGCATGAGGCCCAGCCCGGCCGCCGCACCCAGCGCCGACGCCAGCAGGCCGATGCGGATGGCGCGCGAGGTCCGCCCCTTCTGCAGATAGCGCAGGCCGACGAAGCGCTCGAAGCGGTAGGCCACAAGCAGAAGCACACTTGCGAGAAGAGCCGTCAGCCCCGCCACCAGAACGCCAATGGTGAAAGCCTGCATGGGCTGGGCAAGCTACGGGGTAAAGCGGGTCCGGTCAAACCCACCCCACGACCCGCCCTTCTGCGTTTGCCCTCCGTGGCGTCCTTGACAGTGCGGACGGCCGGAACTTACCGTTGGCCTCCGATGGGCACAGCTCGCCAGTACCGCTTGGCAGCGTCGGTCGTTGCCTCGCTGCTGGCAACGAGCACAGCGCCGGCCTGGGCCCGGAAGAACGACCTCAATCTGCTCAACTTGTGCGGCGGCACCGCGTGTTCCTGGGTGCAGCGGCGTGACGACGGCTGGATCGAGAGCGCCGTCCCCGATGGGGCGGCCAAGGAGGCCTTTCGCAGCCTGATGTCCGAGCTGGGGGCCGTTCTCGCGCCTCGCATCCCCATGTCGGCTCAGACCATGGGGTTCTCCGGCTTCCAAATCACCGGGGAGCTCGCCCTGACCCGAATCAGCAACCACCAGCGCTTTTGGGATGGCGTGGATGGGGTTTCAGCCAACAACCCCGCCGCCACCCGGCCCGACTCGGCGTTGAGCACGATCGGCGTGTTCCTGCGCAAGGGGCTCTGGCTGCCCCTGCCCAGCGCGGAGGTGGGCGCGGGGGTGGTGCATCTGCTCGACTCGCAGATGCTGGACTGGCAGGCGTACGCAAAGTTCGCGCTGCACGAGGGCTTCAACGACTGGCCCATCCCGTCGTTCGCGGTGCGAGGCTCGCTCGGGTACCTCACGGGTACCGATCAGGTCCGCCTGACGACGGCCAGCCTGGATCTACTGGCCTCCAGGAGCTTCGGCGTCCTCAAGACGACCCGCCTGGAGCCGCTGGCTGGAGTCAGCTTCATGTTCATCGACGCGCGCAGCGGTGCCATCGACGCAACGCCGTCGTGCGATGGCCACGCCCTCGCCAACAACACCCCTGGGACAGGTAGCCTGGGCGGCTGCTACGCTGCCCAGCAGGGTAGCGCGAACGACCTGGGCGCCGTGGTCTCGTTCCCCGAGCAGGACACCATCGTTCGCTACCGCTTGTTCGGCGGAGCGAAGCTCCGGTTCGGCGTGGCCTTCCTGCTGGCCCAGTACGAGTTCTTCCCCGCCGGGCGAACTCGGGACCAAAGCGAACCCGGTGGGGCTCGCGATCAGAGCGCCGCACAAAGCGCGCTGTCCATGAGCGCGGGCTTGGACTTCTGACCGCTTGCATGTGACCGGCCAGCCACGCGGGCTGGCCGGGATGCACTCTGGAACTACGAGTGAGTCGGCAAACCGCTGCGGATGATACGTCGAAGACCCTCGACCGGGAGGCGAGGCCCGCGCTTCTCCTCTTCGAAGATGATCTGCGCCATGGTAGCCGCCGTGAGATCCTGCTGCGTCGTCTTGTCGATGACGCGAATCTCATCACCGTTGCGAATCAGACCAGCGATCTGCTGCAGGGTGACATAGTGGCTATCCGCTGTGTCATACAGTTTTCTGTTGGAGTATCTCTTGATCGTGCGTACCGTCATGCAATTATCTTGACCCGTCAATATGTCGCGTCAAGCACGAATTCCCAAGTCCATGTAAACACATAGGAATTCGCGCGTCGAGAGACACACCTGTGGCTCTCTCCACGCGCGGGTAGGTTGCGCGGCCCGCAAAAGCAATGCCCGTCGGGCTACTTACTCTCGGACTTGGACGCCTGCGCCTTCACAGCCTCACCAGACAGCTCGGATTTTTTGGGCGTGACATCGATTTCGTTGCCCGTGTTGACCGCCCGTTTGAAGTTCTTGATGGCGCGGCCCAGCCCATCACCCAACTGCGGAAGCTTGGTCGCGCCGAACACGACGACGATGACCAGCAGTATCAGGACGAGTTCCGGCGCCCCAAGGCCAAACATGCGGCCCACCTATACCATCACCGCCCAAGTGGGGCAAACCACGCTCTGGTAGGTTTCTTGGTGGCGATGGGCCAATCCGGTAGCATCCGACCTCATGCGGCCCCGTGCCTGTGCTGCTCTCTCTCTTCTGCTGGTTGGCGCGGCGCCGCTATGGCCGGCCGCGCAGGCAGCCCCCGCGGCGCCGCGACTGGCCTCCGCCGGCCGAGCCGATCCGAGCAAATCGACCGATCTTGAGCCCGTGCGCGAGAGCGCCGCTGAACGGCGTGCGGTGCGCGGGATCCCGGTCGACGACGACGACGAGCCCGAGAGCCCGGAGTTGCGCGAATTGCGCCGCTTCGAAGAACAGGCCTTCCCTCGGGCCGGACTTCCGACCCCGCCCGGCGCGGAGCCCGACGATTTGGCGCGTCCTCTGCCGCCGGGACTCACCGGACGCTGGGGCGGCACGGGGGACATACCAAGCGAGTTGCGCACTCCCGACGAGCCGCGCTCCGCCGCGGGCGGTGGACAGAGCCGGCCCACCTGGCTGAGCTCGCTCAAGATGCCCGAGCTGCCCGTGCGCTGGGAACCGCAGGTCCTGCGCTATCTGGAGTACTTCAAAAGCAACCCCAAGGGCCGCGCCATCATGGCCTCCTGGTTGCGCCGAATGGAGCGCTTCCGCGCCCCCATCGAGCGGTCCTTGGATCGGAATCAGCTTCCGCGCGACATCATCTACTTGGCCATGGTGGAGAGCGGCTTCGAGCCTGGCGCCACCTCCAACAAGAGCGCGGGCGGCGTCTGGCAGTTCATGCCCGCCGTGGCGCGCGCCTACGGCGTCGAGGTCAGCTATTGGGTCGACGGCCGCCGGGATCCCGAACGCGCCTCTGAATCGGCGGCGCGTTTCCTCAAGGATCTGTACGTGCGCTTCGGCTCCTGGCACCTGGCCTTCGCGGCCTACAACGCGGGCTACGGGGCCGTGCTGCGCTCCATCGCCCGCTACAACACCAACGACTATTGGGAACTGTGTCGGCACGAGGCAGGCCTGCCCTGGGAGACCACGCTCTACGTTCCCAAGATCATCGCGGCGGCCATCGTGGGCCACAACCGCCATGCCTTCGGCTTCGACGACGTGTTGGCTGATCCGCCGTGGACGTACGACACGGTCGAGGTGCCGGGCGGGACCGCGCTGGCCGCCCTGGCCCGCGCCGCGGGGGCGCGGCCCGACGTGATGGAAGCCCTCAACCCCGAGTTGGTGCGTGGCCGCACGCCGCCCGATCGAGGCGCGACCACGGTGCGCATTCCGGCGGGCGCGAGCGAGCTGTTCGCCCAAGCCGTGGCCTCGGCGCATTCATCGAAGGAACGGCTGGAGACGCTGGTCCTGCGTTTTGGCGAAACCCTGGACGACGTGGCCGGTGCCCGGGGCATCAGCACGCGCGAGCTGCGCCGGCTCAACGGCGTGTCCGACACCGGCGAGTTGCGCGGGGGAACCACCATCCTCGTGCCCTCGCGAACGGCCACGCCGGCCGCCGCGCCGGAAGACGACGACACCATCTTGGTCGCCGTGCCCGATCGCGTATCCCACACCGAGGGCCGCGAACCGGTCTTCTACCGGACGCGCGACGGCGACACGTTGGAGGAGATAGCGGACACCTTCGGCGTGTCCCCGGATGACCTGCTCGAGTGGAACAACATCGACGCGGAGGCCAAGCTACAACCCAAGCTCATCCTGCGCGTCTTCGTCGAGAAGGATTTCGACCGCGCGGGTGTGTTGCTGCTCGATTCCGACAAGCTGCGCGTGGTGACGCTGGGGTCCGAGGAGTTTTTGGCCCTGGAGGCGGCACGTCGGGGCAAGACGCGGTTGCAGTACACGGCTCGACCGGGGGACACGCTGACCAAGATCGCCAAACGCTATGGCCTGTCCCCTGGCGATCTGGCACGCATCAACCGCCTCTCCGCCACCAGCGAGCTGGCTGACGGACAAAGGGTCATCGTTTATTCCCCCACGCCGACGCTGCCGCGCGAGATCACGAGCAGCCCGTCGGGCAAGCCCGTGGTCGCCAAGAACGCGCCTGGCCCGAGCGGTTTGGGCCGATCGGGAAAGGGCGTCGGCAGACACGCCGCGATGGCCACGCCGTCGCGTCCGCTGCTCAAGAGCGCGGCTCAGCGCCCCGCTCCGGCCAAGGCATCCCCCAAGGGCGCCAAGCCCGCGCCCCGCGCGAGCAAACCCGTGGCCAAGGTAGCCACGCCCAGCAAGAAGCCCGCCGGGAAGCGCTGAAGCTATGACCAAACTCACGGTACAGGAGACCGAGGCCGGGCTCCGTCTGGACGCCTTCGTGGCGCAACACGGACTCGCCCCCAGCACGGCCGCGGCACGACGGCTGCTCGCCAGCGGGGCGGCGCGGGTCAACGGACGGATGGCCAAGAAGGGCGAGCGCCTGCAGTCCGGGCAGATCGTCGAGGTCAGTGAGACCCGTGCGCCAACCCTGCAACCGGTGGCTCTGCCCGTGCAGGTCCTCTACGAAGACGAGGGTTTGATCGCGGTGGCCAAGCCGGCCGGCATGCCGTCGCATCCGCTCCGTCCCGGCGAGGGCCCGAGCGCAGCGGCGGCCATCGCGGCGCTCTTCCCCGAGTGCGCCTCCGCGTCGCCTGATCCACGCGAGGGCGGCCTGGTGCACCGCCTCGATCGTGGCACCACGGGGGTGCTCATCGCCGCGCGCAGCCGCGCCAGTTGGGATGACCTCCGCGCGGCCATGGCGGGCGCCGATTGCAGCAAGACGTATGTCTCCGAGGTCGTGGGGCGCTTCCCCACGCTCGCGCCCGGCGAAAGAGACTTCGTCAGCCCGGGACCCGAGGCAGGCCGGTTCACGGTGGCCGTGCCCATCGGGCGAACCGGTCGCCACGGTCGGCGCGTGAAACTGGCCGGTGGGCGCCAGCCCTTGCCGGCGCTCACCGAGGTCTGGCTGCTCGAGCAACGTGCGCAGACCGCCTTGGTTGGGGCCCGTTTGAGCAAGGGTCGCACCCATCAAGTGCGCGCCCATCTGGCCTACCTGGGCATTCCCGTGGTCGGCGACACGACCTACGGGCAGTCCGAAGACGCTCAGGAGAGCCCGTCGCTCCTCCATCTGCACGCGGCCTCGGTCACGTTCGTGCACCCGCGCACGCGACAGACGGTGGTCATCGAGGCGCCGCCGCCCCCGTGGGCCCAGCGCACGTAGCCTGCTACTCGAACTGCGCCAGGCTGGTTTCGACCAGCAGGTACAGGGTCCGGTAGAACGTCAGCAGCTCGTCGGGTGAGCTGAAACGCTGATTCCATTCGGCCAGCGTACGGGTCCCATCAAGCAGTCCCCAGACCTCGCGCGGCGTCGGTCCGAGCCGGAAAGACTCGGGGTTGATGCGTGGATTGGGCATGGCCCGCGGGTGGAAACCGAGCAGGGGTGCGAAGCGGCTTTGCAGGAACTCGTAGTTCAGGGCCAGCACGCCCGCGCCCAGGATCTCGAAGCTGTTGAGTCCAAGCGGGAAGGCCTCCACCGGGTTGCGCATGCCGCGAAAGAAGCTGAACTCGCCCTCAAGCCAACCAAAGAGCTCCATCACGCGCTCCCGCACCTGCTGCGAGAGCAAGCGGAACACATCCAGGGGCCGCATGAAGCCCAGACCCACCAACGCCTCGCCCAGCTTGCCGGAAAAACGCGGCAGTTCGGTGAGCGCCCGCTCCAGATCCGAGAGGCGCAGAAAGCCGCGCGTGACCAGGTATTCACCGAAGCGATCGGCGGGCAAGTTCGAGTTGACCGACTCGGGCGCGCCGCGGACCAGGTACACGTCCTTGAGCTGGCGACCGTTGCTGAAACGCAGAAGGCCGGTCTCCGCCACCACGGCCAAGTCGGCGAAGACACGCATGGTCGAGATCACGCCCAGATCGCCCGTGTTGTCGGGCGCGCCATCGACCGCACCCCTGTCGACTTCGGTCTTCTCGGACGGCACGGCAGCCGCACCAGGGCTGTTCCACGGCGGGGCCAGGGCAGGACGTCCCCCGGACCCCGTGCTGCCAACGGTCCGCCAACTGGAGCTGGCCGAGAGAAGGGGATCGGGGCGCACCGGATCCGGTGCGGCCCGCCCGCCGGTCATGTGATCGACGACGGACGGTGACCACCCCGGCCCCGGCGAGGGCTCGGGCGTGGCGTACTGATCCAGCTCCACCAGCGACACCGCCTTGGACAACGCATCGTCGAGCGCGGCCACCACCGTCTCCGGATTCACCGCTCCCTCCTCGGTCACCAGGGACGTCGCATCGATGAGCTCGGGTTCGGCAGACACGGGCAGCGGAGTTCGCGCCGAGAGGGCACGAGACGCTTTGATCTGCCAGCGCTGGCCATGTTCCTTGAGCTTGGCCATGGCGTCCGGCCCCGTGTCGAACAGGTCCGCCGCCAGGAGGCCCAGATCTGGTGGTCCCACGCGCAGCCCGAAACGGAACTGCAGATCGTCCAAGGCGTTGCGGAATTCGGCCGCGTTCTGGAAGCGATCCTCCAGATTCTTGGCCAGCGCCTTGCGAACGATCTGATCCAGCTCAGGCGGCAGATCCTTGCAGTGCTTGTCGAAACGTTCGAGCCGCGCATCGCGCACCATGAGCAGGACGTCGAGATCGTTGGGCGCGGTGAACAGACGCTTGCCCATCAGCATCTCCGCCAGCACGATGCCCACCGCGAAGATGTCGCTGCGCGCGTCGATTTCGCCCCCCACCACCTGCTCAGGCGACATGTACCCGTACTTGCCCTTGAGCGTCCCGGTCTGCGTCTTGGACTCGCGCTCCTGAGCGTGAGCGATACCGAAGTCACCCAGCTTCACGTCCCCGCGACGGGCGATGAACACGTTGGAGGGCGAGATGTCCCGGTGGACCAGGTGCATGGGCTTGCCCTCCCCGTCCTTGGCGTTGTGGGCGTAGTCCAGCGCGTCCAGCACCTCCATGGCGATGAACATGCAAATCGGAATGGGCAGGCGAACCTGCTTCTGCGCGGCCGAGCGCAAGAGGGCCAGGCCGTCGAAGCCGTCCACGAATTCCAGGGCGATGAAGTATTGCCCACTGACCTCGCCGAAGTCGGTGACCTGGACGATCTTGGGGTGAATCAACTGGGCCGTCAGCTTGGCCTCGTCGATGAACATGGAGACGAAGGTCTTGTCCGCGGCCAGGTTGGGCAGGATGCGCTTGATGACCAGCAGCTTTTCGAAGCCGTGCGCGGAGACGATCTTGGCCTTGAAAACCTCGGCCATTCCTCCGGTCGCCAGCCGCTGAACCAAGGTGTAGCGGCCGAACTGCGAGGGAAATGAAATTGCCTTTCCCTCTTCGGGCATCACCGACTCACTTTAACACGCCTGAAATCGCGTGGAGCCGCGGCGAAAGTCGACGCGAGCCGCTCGCAGCGTTTCGGGTTATCATCGCTCTTCCACTTCATGCGTACCCTGTCGGCTGGGCGGTCGGATGTCGGACGCCGCCGTCCTCACAACGAAGACAGCTTTCTTTGCGACGACGAGCTGGGCTTGTACGTCGTGTGCGATGGCGTAGGTGGAAATGCCAAAGGCGAGGTGGCGAGCGCCGAGTCCGTGGACCTCGTCCAGTCCTGGGTCAGGCGCTGGCGCAAAACCTTGGCCGCCTACTCTGCCGCCCCCACCGAGGAGAATTGCGGGCTGGTGCGCCGCCTTCTGGAGAGCGCGGTGCAGTCGGCCTGTTACATGGTCTTCGGCATGGGCCAGCTCGACCCACGTCAGAAGGGCATGTCCAGCACACTGTCCGCGCTGCTCGTCGCCCGGGACAAGGCCTTCATCGCCCAGGTAGGCGACAGCCGGGTGTACCTGACGCGACGCGGACGGACGGTGCAATTGACTGAGGACCACACCCTGGTGAACTTCCGCCTCAAGCTGGGCCTCATCACGCCCGAGGAGGCCGCCACCTCACCGGGCCGCAACGTGATCACGCGCGCGGTCGGCCACCAGGACTACGTCGAGGTGGACTCCATCGACCTGGACCTTTCTCCCGGCGACCGCTTCATGCTCTGCTCCGACGGCCTCCACGGCTATCTGGAGGAGAACGAACTCGACGGTCTCATGGCAGGCCCTCGCGATCGCGTGGCGCAGAACCTGGTGGACCTGGCCAACCAGCGCGGCGGCCGCGACAACATCACGGTCGTGGTCTGCGACGTGGAGGCGTAGCTACTTGCGGGCCGGGCTGCGGCCGAGCAGCTTGCGCAAGGTGGCGGGCTCGTGGAGCTCGGCCATGACCTCCATGGCGCGATAGGCGGCACGACGGGCGCGGGCCTGGGAATCGTCGCCCGCGGCCGCGGCGATCAGCATGTCGCGTCCGACTTCGATGCGCTGGCGCTCGTCGGGCATGATCTGTTCACGAACCAGGCTGGCTGTGGCCACGTCTTCCTTGCCGGCCGCCCAGGTCGCCAGAGCTTCCAAGCGAGCCAAGCTCATCCCCGACATGGCGAGGAAGCCCGCGGCCAGCCTTTCCTCGCTGGTTTGCATGGAGCGCAGGCACGCGAAAAGCTTGGAGTAGCCACCCTGGCGCGGATCGTAGGACCCGGGCGCCAGGCCCAGGGCGCTGAGGCGATCCGAAAGCAGGCGAAAGTGGCGAGCGCGGTCGCCGCAGGCAGAGGCCAGGACCAGCTTGAGCTCCAACGAATCCGCGTCCACCAACCACAGGGCCGCGCTCTCCACGCTCTCGATGACCATCTTGCTTTCCCAGCGCAGGACATCGGCCACCGCGATGCCCTCGCCGGCCAGCGCGGGCAGATAGTGTGCGGCGATCAAGCTGCGGAACGATTCCTGGTTCTTCAGCTCAAGCTCGGAGACGAATACGTCGGCGGTCACCATGGGGCGGCGGAATCCTTGTCCCCCACCGGCTTCACGTCAAGGGAACATGCGACATGCACTACGGCAAGCTCGGCTTGGTCAAGTCGCCCACCAAAGGTTCGAGGGACGCCCAGGGCAGGTCGCCCACCACGGTTCGGTGCAGCCGGCCCTGCCGATCGTAGACGAAGAACACGGGGACCTCGCCCTCCCAGCGCGGATCCAACTCGGCGACCAGGGCCTCCGCGTCCGACACCTTCAAGATGGGACTCCAACGCGCGTCCCCGGTCGTGGCCCGCAACACGCGGGCCACATGGACGGCAGACCGAGCCGTCGGCTCATCGAGGGACAGGGGCAGGAAGTCGATGCCGCGGCTCTTCGCCTGGCGTGCCAGGTTCGCCAGCAAAGGCAACTCGTCCACGCACGCGCCACACCAGGTGGCCCACAGGTGCACGACGAGCACGCGTCCCTTGTGCCGGGCACGCTCGGCCTTGACGACGCTCTGGTCGATGATCCGGGCCGCGGGGGCAGAGGCTCCGGCCCGCGTCGGCGAGGACCACACGAGCGTGACGAGGGCGAGGGCCGCGCACAAGCGACTCATGGCGCGCTCAGCAAAGCCCCCAGGGCCTCGGGAAGGTAGTTGCCGCCCGACACCACCATCTTCAGCGCCTCCTTGGCCGGGAGATCGAGAAAGCGAGTCTCGTCGATGCGCACGATGTACAAGCGCCCCACGATGGGATTGGGCGACGTGGGCACGAAGACACACAGCGTATCCGTGCTGCCCGGAATGGGCCGGCCCGAGGTGAAGCCCAACATGCGCACGCGCCCCGACTCGTCCGGGATGATCACGGTGCGCGCGAAGATGCCCGTGTTCATGTCGGGCGTGACCACCAGTTGCTTCCACGTGCGATAGAAGTCGCGCAGACCGGGCAGGCGGTTCAGCGCGCGGTCGAAGGCGCCCAACACGTAGCGCCCCACTAGACTCGTGACGAAGATCCCCAACCCATAGATGAAGACCAGCGAGACCAGAATGCCGACCAGCGGGTAACGCAACGGCAGGATGCGCTGGATGAACGCATCCACGTACATCACGACGAAGAGCGTGATGCCGATGGGGATGGCTGCCAGCAGCCCGGCCAGGAACTTGGTCTGCAGGTGCTTGCTCACGGCGTTCATGTGGGGGACCTGGTCTCCAGCATACCCCGGCCACGGCCTCTGACGCCGGCCAACCCGCGACGCAGGTCTTTGTCGCGACCGGGCCAAAGCCCGCACGGCGATGGGAGACTTTCACCACGGGCTGCCAGGCGGGGTGCTACGCTTGCGCCGACGTGAACAGGATGTTGCCGGCGGCCTTGGTGTTCTGTGCGCTCGTCGGAGGACCGGCGTGGGCCGAGAGCGCGCCCGACCCGCGCGCCGCCATCTTGCCTCTGGCCGAGGTTCGCCCCGGCATGGTGGGCCAGGCGTGGACCGCCTTCCAGGGCATCAAGCCCGAGCCCTTCCAGGTGCGCGTCGTCTCCGTCATCCGCAACTTCCTGCCCAAGCAAGACATCATCCTCGTGCGCTCGGACGATCCCAAGGTGCAAGGGACGGGGATCGCGGCGGGAATGAGCGGCAGCCCAGTCTATGTGGATGGCAGGCTGATGGGCGCCGTTGCCTACGGCTGGGCGTTTTCCAAAGAGCCGCTTGCCGGTGTCACGCCCATCGAGAGCATGCAGGCCGAGAGCACGCGGCCCCAGCGCACGTCCGACCGGCCGGGCCCGCTCGGCACGGCGCCGGTGGGCGAGCCGCGGCTGCAGCGTGTGGCCGTTCCCTTGGCGGTCACGGGGCTTTCGGACCAGGCGCTGTCCGAGGTGGCCGAGATGGTACGGCCTCTGGGCTTGCTGCCCGTGCGCGCGGGCGGTGTGGGCACGCGGACCGACATGGCGCCCGGTGTGCTGCAGCCTGGAGTGCCCGTGGGCGCCATGCTGGTCGACGGCGACCTGAGCGCGACGGCCATGGGCACGCTGACGGCGATCGACGGTGGCAACGTGCTGGCCTTCGGTCACCCCATGATGGGCGTGGGCCAGGTGGACCTGCCGCTCGTGCTCGGTGAGGTGCACACCATCGTGCCCAGCCTCTCCAGCTCCATGAAGCTGGCTTCACCCGTGGCCGAGATCGGCGCCCTGGTGCAGGACCGGCCCGCGGGCGTCGTGGGGCAACTCGGCCGCCACGCCCCGCGCGTCGCCATGAACGTGCGCGTCGTCGAAGGGAGCGCGCCCGCCCGAGACTTTCACTGCCGGCTGGCGCGGCACCCCAAGCTCCTGCCCGTTCTGGCCTCCATGGTCCTGACCGGCGCCGTGGCCGATGGCGTCCCCGAGGTCTCCGATATGGTGCTGAGCCTGACTACGCGGCTGGGTGTGCAGGGGCAAGGTGACGTGGAGATCAACGATCAGGTGTTCTCGCCCGAGGGCCTCTCGCCACGCGTCCTGACCACCGCGCGTGGCCTGCGCGCCGTGACCGAGTTGCTCGCCAACCCCTTCGCGCCCGCGGTGATCGATCACATCGACATCACGATTCGCGTGGACCACGGCCGCGACGTGGCGGAAATCGTGGGGGCCGCTTTGCCGGGCGACCGGCTGCGCGCCGGGCAGACGGTCCCCTTGCGCCTGTGGCTGCGTCCCTACGCGGGTCAGGAATTCATGGAGACGGTGCTCGTCACCTTGCCCGCCAGCCTGGCGGGGCGCACGGTGAAGGTCGATGTCGCCTCCGGTGCCCAGGTCAAACCCGATGTGCCGCGACCCCAGAGCCTGCGCGGACTGATGGACAACCTGGGCCAGTCGTTCCCGGGCAGCTCGCTGGTGGTCAGCTTGAGCACCCCCGAGGACGGGGTTTCGTTGCGCGGGCAGTTGCTCCCCAGCCTGCCGCCCTCGGCCCTCGATACGATCGACAAGCCCATCCATCAGGCCCGACGAGCCGAGAGCTATCGCGTGACCGAACGAAGCGTGTTTCCGGGCACCCGCATCCTCACCGGGAAGCAGGAACTCACGATTCAGGTGCGTGGCGAAGACGCCTCGGTCGGCCCGTAGCGACTACTTCACCAGGCGGAGTTGGGGCCGGCTGCGGCGGCGAGCCTGGGCCCGCATCACCATGCAGTCGTCCTCCAGGGCCGCCGCCTCGGCGTCCTCGGCGGGCACGGAGCGCAAACAGGGCCGAGAAGCGCCGCTCGCCGGTTCGGCTGGGGGCGGCTCGGGAACGGTCTCGCCGGACGGCGCCGGAGCGGTGGGCACCAGCGAGACCTCCGGCGGGACATCCTCCTGGTACAGCACCCCTGCCCCGTTGGTGCACGCCACGATGTAGACGGCGGACCAGGGCACGTAAGTGCGGTGAGGCACCCGGGCGAAGGACAGCGTGGCGCTGATCCCGGCCGGCGTCACCTCCAGGTCGGGAATGGGAATGGGCATATTGCGCCCATACTGGAGGACGAGGTGGGCCTGCGACGAGAAGGGCGTGGGCACCACGACCCCTGGGCGGCGGGCGTCGATATGCAACGACACCCAGCCCTCGTTCAACAAGGCAGCGAAGGCTTCCTGCTTTGATGGTCTCTCGCTGGCTTCCATGTTTGTCAGCCCCGCGGGCCCTGCAGATTCAGAGTTCCCTATTTGTACATCCTGCTCGCTGCGCATGCCAGGCGGATCCCACCGCGGCTCCTGCTTCGGTTGCGCTAACGCGGGCGTCCGTACGAACGCGCCAGCAACGGGAACACCTCAGCCAGCGCGCGAGCCGATATAATGCGCTAACCTTAGCCCCCTGTGGTCATGAACCGTCCGCGTCTGTTTCCCACATCGCCCACGGCCTCCTCCCCCCCCCGAGCGCTTTCAGGATGGCGTGCGCGTCTTGCGAGTGATCCCATTCCGCGCCTCCTGCGCGAGGGCAGCCCCAGTGTTCTGGCGCGCGTACGGCGGGATCTCATCGACGACAGCGAAGCGCCCACCGCCCAGGAGATCGCCGATTACGCCGAGGTCAAGGCGGTCCTGCGCAAGATGGAGAAGGACGGTAGCTTCGCCGCGCACGCCCTCGAGAAGGGCATGGGCAGTGCGAGGTTCGCCTCCTGCCTGGCCACCGTGCGCGCGCTCGACCGACTGGCCGATCTGGGCCTGCGACTGGAAGGCGAGGCTGGCGCGCGGCCGCAGCTAGAGAGGATCGCCGACTACATCTTGTCGTCCCAGGCCGGTGATGGCGGCATCGCCGATCTGACGGTGGCGGATACGCCCAAGGGGCGCGCCAAGCTGGTGGCCCTGCACTTCCACGGCTGGGCCATCGCGGCCTTGAGCCGCGCGGGTTTCGAAGCGGATCCGCGCGTGGAGAAGGGCTTCCAGTTTCTGCTCTCCCTGCGCCAGGACGACGGCGGCTGGGCATGGCGGGGCGTGCGCACCGACTCGGCCGCGCGCCCCTCCAGCCATCTCGTGACCGGCATGGTCTTGCGGGCCTTCGCGGCCTCCAGCCAGCGGCGCGCCTCGCGTGAGGCGCGTCGGGCCGCCGAGCTGCTGGCCACGCGCTTCCTACAGCCGGATCGTTACGAGGACCGCAAGGCCCCTTCCTACTGGGAGATCCTGAGCGAGCCGCGTTTCTACACCGACGTGCTCGACGCCTTGGACACCATCACGGGTATCGGCCTGGGCAAGGAGAACTCGGGCGTGCGCACCGCCGAGGCCTATCTGCGTTCGCGCCAGACACCGAACGGGTTGTGGCTGCCCGGTCCGCCCATCAAGGGCGGCGAGAGCGCCATCACGCGCAGCGCACTGAGCAAGCCCAAGGCGCCCAAGGAGAAGGATCCCATCGAGGCCATCTGGCTGACGCTGCGGGTGCTTGTGGTCCTGCGAAGGATCAACTAGACCCGCGGGATGTCCACGGCTCTTCGGCATGACTTCCGCGTCGAGGAAGTCATGGCGGTCTACAACCTGCCCCTTCCCGAGCTGCTGTTCCGCGCACAGACCGTGCACCGGGAATTCCACCAGCCCGAGGAGGTTCAGCTCTGCGCTCTGCTCTCGGTCAAGACAGGCGGGTGCCAGGAGGACTGCTCCTATTGCCCCCAGTCCTCCCGCTACGAGACGGGAACGGAGAAAGGGCGCATGCTCACCGTCGACGAGGTGTGGGCCGCCGCTGGCCGCGCCCGCGACGCCGGAGCCACACGCTTCTGCATGGGCACCGCCTGGCGGGAGGTCAAAGAAGGCGCCGCGTTCGACTCCGTGCTGAAGATGGTGCGAGGCGTGCGCGCCCTAGGCCTGGAGGCGTGCATGACCCTGGGCATGCTCACCGACGAGCAAGCCGCTCAGTTGGCCGAGGCCGGACTCACGGTCTACAACCACAACGTCGACACCTCGCGCGAGTTCTACGGCTCGATCATCACGACGCACACGCAAGAGGATCGCTTGGCCACCCTGGCGCGCGTGCGCAAGGCGGGGATGAGAATCTGCTCGGGCGGCATCATCGGCATGGGCGAATCCGTGCGCGACCGCTGCGCCATGCTCGTCACGCTGGCCAGCCTGGACCCCCACCCGGAGAGCGTGCCCATCAACGCCCTGGTGCCCATTCCCGGCACGCCGCTCGCCAACCGGCCACCCATCGATCCCCTGGAGCTGGTGCGCATGATCGCCACTGCTCGCCTGGTCATGCCGCGTTCGCAGGTGCGGCTGTCGGCCGGACGCAGCGCCTTGTCACGCGAGGCTCAGATTATGTGCTTCGTGGCGGGCGCCAATTCGATCTTCTTCGGCGAGAAGTTGCTGGTCACCGGCAACAACGACGCGGACGCCGATCTGCAACTTCTGCGGGACGCTGGCCTGCGTCCGGCCCCGCCGCGTCCCTGATGGCCGCCTTGTGGTTGCTGGGGGCCTACCTGCTGGGCTCGTTTCCGACGGGCCTGGTGGTCGCGCGGGCCAATGGCGTGGACCTGCGCCAGGTGGGCAGCGGGAACATCGGCACAACCAACGTGGGCCGGGCCTTGGGGCGAGGTTGGGCCGCGCTGGTGCTGCTGGTGGACGCGAGCAAGGGTGCCCTGCCCGTGCTGCTGTCGCGTAGCCTCGACGCCCAGGTCTGGTTGCCCGCCGCCGTCGGTCTGGCCGCCGTGTTGGGGCAGGTTTTCACCGTCTTTCTGCGCGGGCGGGGTGGCAAGGGGGTGGCGACCTCACTGGGCGCCGGCCTAGCCTTGGCGCCCGCGGCCGCCCTGCCCTGCGTAACGCTCTACGCCCTCGTCGTGGCCGCTTCGCGCATTTCTTCCCTCGGCTCGTTGTCGGCGGTGCTCGGCTTTCCCCTCTCGCTGTGGCTGCTCGGCCAAGCCACGCCTTTCAACCTAGGCTTCGCCGCCGCCGTGGCGCTCGTCGTCTTCGTTCGCCACAAGGACAATCTGCGGCGCCTGGCGCGCGGTGCGGAGAACCGAATCTGATTCAGCGGCCGCTGACTTCGAGGACCAGGCGGTAGGTCTCACGCCGGGGGTGGCCCGACTCGCTGGCCAGGGCGTCGGCGGCATCGCGCGCCGACATCCCCTGCGCCAACAGGTCGCGCGCCCGGCCGCGCAGGTCATCAGGTTGGGCCACGCAGGTGATCTCGCCGCTGGCCCCACCCACGAGGATGGTGATCTCCCCCAGCGGCCTCTCGGTGGCGTAGCGCTGGGCCAGGCTGGCCAGGCTGCCTCGCACGAATTCCTCGTGCGTCTTGGTCAATTCGCGCGCCACGCAGGCAGGACGCTTGCCGCCCAGGACCTCGGTCAGGTCGGCCAGGGTGGCGCCAACCCGGTGCGGCGACTCGTAGAAAATCAGCGTGGCGGGCAGGGCGCGCACCTGGGCAAACAGCTCGTGCCGGGCGCCAGCTTTGCGGGGCGGGAACCCGAGAAAGAGGAAACGATCGGTGGGCAGGCCCGAGGCCACCAGCCCGGCGAGCACGGCCGAGGGCCCCGGCACCGGGACAACGCGCGCCCCCGCGGCGATGGCCGCGCGCACGACCTTGTAGCCGGGGTCGGATACGGCCGGAGTGCCCGCCTCGGACAGCACGGCCACGCTCTTTCCCTCGCCCAGCAACGCCGCCGCCTCGTCGGCCCGCGCCGGTTCGTTGGCGTCGAAACAGGATTGGGTGCGTCGCTCAATGCCCTGGGCCGTAAGCAACTTGCGCGCTGACCGCGTATCCTCAGCCAGAACCACGTCCGCCGAGCGCAAGGTCTCCACGGCCCGAGGCGACAGATCGCGCGCGTTCCCGATGGGAGAGGAGATCAGATACAGCGTCCCGACGGCCGGCTCGCTCACGTGCGAGTCCATCGCACGAATACCCGTCCCCGGCAAGCATCGAGAGACTTCGCGCAGGACATGCGCAGCGACGGACTTTGCCGGGCGCATATCGTCGCGGCACCTCCCCCCAAACCGCGCAACGGGCTCCCATGGGCGCACTGGGTTCCCATCGCCGCGCGTGGGCAGCGACGGGCTTTGCCCGGCGCATACCCTCCCGGCCCCTCCACCTCGCCCCACCCGCGCACGGGGGTCCCATAGGCGCACTGGGTTCCCATCGCCGCGCGTGGGCAGTGACGGGCTTTGCCCGGCGCATACCCTCCCGGCACCTCCACCTCGCCCCAACCGCGCACTGGGTTCCCATAGGCGCACTGGGTTCCCATCGCTGCGCGTGGGCAGCGACGGGCTTTGCCCGGCGCGTACCCTCCCGGCACACTGGGTTCCCATAGGCGCACTGGGTTCCCTAGGCGCACTGGGTTCCCATAGGCGCACTGGGTTCCCATAGGCGCACTGGGTTCC
>JAEXQJ010000176.1 GCA_023438785.1 Pseudomonadota bacterium | reverse complement strand
AGCCCGTCGCCTGCCGAACCCGAAGTCGCGCGCGCCCTGTGCGATCGCAACTTCGGCGTGGGCGGCGACGGGGTTCTGGCGATCCTGCCGGGCGAGAGGGGTGATGCTCGCATGCGCGTTATCAACGCGGACGGCAGCGAGGCGGAGATGTGTGGCAACGGCATTCGTTGCGTTGCCAAGGTCCTGCATCACACGGATCCCAGCCTGCACCGCCCAGTGCTTCGCATCGACACGGGCGCGGGGCTGCTGGAGTGCAGAATCGACGAGGTCGAGGGGGCGCGGGCTTTTGTCACGGTTGAGATGGGACGCCCCCAGTTGGACCCGCCCAAGGTTCCCGTGGCGGCCCCGTCGGGCGCGCCTCTGGTCCGGAAATCGTTCAAGACCCTCGATCGGCAGTTCGCGTTCACCGCGGTTTCCATGGGCAACCCGCACGCCGTCATCTTCGTGGACGACGCGACGGCTGATCTGCGGGCCATGGCGGGCACGTACGGGCCCGGCATCGAGCACGATCCCTTCTTCCCCCGCCGCACCAACGTGGAGCTCGCACGGCTGCGGCACACGGCGCACGGCCCCGAGATCGATCTCGTGGTCTGGGAGCGCGGCTGCGGCATCACGCTCGCCTGCGGGACTGGCGCCTGCGCCACCGTGGTCGCCGCCTGCCTGGAGGGCCGGGCCAGCGCGGACCAGGAGATCCCCGTGAATCTGCCTGGCGGCCAGCTCCGCATCCGCGTGGCCAGCGAGGCCGACGGCTCCTACTCCGGCGTGTCCATGCGAGGGCCCGCCAACATTGTCTTCGAAGCCCAAGTCGATCCGGCCCGCATCAAGCGCCCCGCCGGTCGCTAAAACGTAGAGCACCGAGCGGTTCGAGGACCGCGACGGTTCAGCGGCGAACCTAGAAGAGGCTGCCCTGGCCCCCCGGGGCGGAGCGGCCGCGCGCGGGTTGAATCTGCAGGTGCTCGAAGGCCTGGGCCGTCGCCTGTCGTCCGCGCGGCGTGCGCACCAGGAAGCCTTCCTGGATGAGGTAGGGCTCGTGCACGTATTCCAGGGTGTCCCGATCCTCGGCCAGGGCAGCGGCCAGCGACTCGATGCCCACGGGGCCACCCTCGAAGCGCTCCACGATGGCACGCAGGAGCCGGCGATCGCCCTCGTCCAGGCCCCGTTCGTCGACGCCCAGCCGGCGTAGGGCGAAATCCGCCACATCGCGCGTGACCTTTCCGTCGCCGCGCACCTCCGCGAAATCGCGCACTCGGTTCAACAACTTGTTGGCGATACGCGGCGTGCCGCGCGCCCGCCGGCCAATCTCGAGCGCGCCTTCCTCGTCGATGGCGATGCCGAGGAGCTGTGCCGAGCGCTTGACGATGGTGGTCAGTTCGAGCGGACCGTAGTAGTCGAGCCGTTCCACGATGCCGAAACGGGACAGCAAAGGCGAGGTGAGCTGCCCGGTGCGCGTGGTGGCGCCCACTAGTGTGAAGTGCTCGATGGGCACGGTGATGGCGCTGGCACCTGGGCCCGCGCCCGTGACGATCTCGATGCGGAAGTCCTCCATGGCCGGGTAGAGGCTCTCCTCGATGATGGGCTGCAGCCGGTGGATCTCGTCGATGAAGAGGACATCGCCACGCCCCAGCGAGGTCAGAATGCCGGCCAGGTCGCCCTTGCGCTCCAGCGCGGGGCCCGAGGTCACCCGCGCCTGGGTGCCCATCTCGCGGGCCAGGACGTGGGCCAGAGTGGTCTTGCCCAAGCCAGGCGGCCCCGAGAGCAGCACGTGGTCCAGGGTTCCACGGCGCTTCTTGGCCGCGGCCACGTACACCTCCAGGTTCTCGGCCACCTTGCGCTGGCCCACGAACTCGGAGAACGAGGTGGGCCGCAGGGCGGCGTCCAGCGCGTGCTCCTCACCCGAGGCCGCCTCGGGCGAAACCATGCGCGCCGGCTCGCCCGCGGCGGGCGCCGGACCATCGTCGTGCCGCTTGCGAGCCACTATCTCCTCCTCATGGCCGCGAGCGCCTGCTTGATGAGGTCCGCCGCGGGCAGGTTGTCATCCAGGGCGGGCAGGAACGATTCGAACTCGCCGGGCTTGTAACCGAGCGCCACCAACGCCCCATACACCTCACCACGCCGCCCGCTGGGAACGCTGCCGGGCAACGGCGAGTAGCCCGCGGGGCCCGAGCCATGCAAGCTGCTCCCGATCTTGTCGCGCAACTCGACGGCCAGGCGTTCGGCGGTCTTACGCCCCACACCCCGGATCTTGGTCAAGGCCGCCACGTCCGAGTTGCCGATGGCGCGCACCAGATCGCCGATGGGCATGCCCGAAAGAATGGCCACGGCCACCTTGGGCCCCACGCCCTGCACCGAAAGCAGGGTTTCGAACAGGCGCCGCTCCTCCGGCTCGACGAAGCCATAGAGCTGCAGCGGCCCGTCCTGCACGGCGTGCGTGTAGATGAGCAAGCGCGCCTCTGCACCGAGGGCCGGCAGGGCCCGCGCCGCGGCGGCCGTGACGGTGACCAGGTAGCCCACGCCGCCGGCCTCGATGACGAGGTTGTCAGGATGCTTCTCGAGAAGAATGCCGCGAAGGGAGGCGATCATCGGATTGCCGGCAAGTTCACCACAGAGAGCACGGATTTCACACCGCCGAGGTGGCCAGCTTGCTCATCCGTGTCCGCGCGGCCCGCGCCGTCCCATCCGACACAGGCGCGGCCATTCCCCTGGCATGGCGGGCGTGGCAAATGGCGATGGCCAGGGCGTCTGCCGCGTCGGCCTCGGGGACGCGGCGCATGCCCAGGATGGCGCGCACCAGAAAGCCGACCTGCGGCTTACTGGCGCGCCCGTAGCCCACGATGGTCCGTTTGACCCGCGCCGGCGCGTAGCCCGCGACGGATAGGCCGCGGTCGCCGGCCAGAAAGAGGGCCAGGCCGCGGGCCTCGCCCAGGGCCAAGGTGGCCTGCACGTTCTTGCCGTAGAAGGCCTGCTCCATGGCCACCTCGTCAGGGTGAAGCTCGTCCATCAGCTCGCGAAGCCCGCGTCCGATGGTGAGTAGACGCTGGTTGCGCGGCTGCCGGCCCGGTGCGCTGATGACTCCGCACTCCACGTAGCTGAGCGTGGACGGGCCGGTGCGATCGATCACCCCATAGCCGAGACGCAACGTCCCCGGATCGATGCCCAGGATGCGCGTGCGGCCTGCTGCCATGCGCGACTAGGACGCGGGCAGCGAGTCTTCGTCCACGTCCAGGTTCGAGTACACGTTCTGGACGTCGTCGTTGTCCTCCAAGGCGTCCAGCAGCTTGAGCGCGGACTCGGCTTCCTTGCCGCTCAGGCGTGTCTTGTTCTGCGGCACCATGGTGACCTCGGCGCTGGCCGGCGTCGGCAGGCCCGCCGCCTTGAGGCCGTCGCGAATGCGGTCGAATTCTTTTGGCTCGGTGAGCACCGACAGCTCGCCGTCTTCGTTGACCACGTCCAGCGCGCCCAACTCGATGGCCGCATCGGTCACCTTGTTCTCGTCCACGCCCTGCTCGTACGCGATCACACCCTGCTTCTTGAACATCCAGGCCACCGAGCCCGAGCCGGCCAGGTTGCCGTTGGCCTTGGTCAGCAGGTTGCGAATCTCGCCTGTGGTCCGGTTGCGGTTGTCGGTCATGATGTCGACCAGGATGGCCGTGCCACCGGGACCGAAGACCTCGTAGGTGAACTCCTCGTAGCTCACGCCCTCCAGGTCGCCTGTGCCCTTCTTGATGGCACGGTCGATGGTGTCGTTCGGCATGTTCTGGGCGCGTGCCTTGTCGATCGCCGTGCGCAGGCGCGGGTTGCCGTTCGGATCACCACCGCCAATTCTGGCCGAGATCGTGATCTCCTTGATGAGCTTGGTCCAGACCTTCGACTTCTTGGAGTCGGAGGCTTCCTTCTTGTGCTTGATCTTCGACCATCTGTTGTGCCCGGACATGCCAGGCGTTGTAGCACAACTTCATGCGTGAATGCCTGGATGAGATGGACATTAGAGCTTGCCTCGCAACGCGTTAGCATCACCACCCCGGCGTGGGGGTCTGGGGAGTCTTGAGCCAACCCTCGGGGGCGTCGCAGGCGTCGGCGGACACCCGCTGGACGCTCTTGCCCGACCACGCCGTGGCGCTCACATCCGCCCAGCCGCCATACTGACTCACCACGGTTCCGTCGGCGGCCAGAAGGCGCACCGGCTCGCCCGAGTTGGAGAAGCCGTCCGAGCCCAGGCGGCCCGATACCCGCACGAGCAGCACGCCCGCGCGCGGGGCCGGGTCCTTGCCGTCCGCCGCATCGTAGCTCGCGGCCACCAGCACGGCGTAGGCATCGGGCGCGAGGACATCCGCGGGCAGCACGTCGCGCCCGGTCTTGTCCTCCAGGATCATCCCCTCCAGGGAGACCGGCCCCGGCTCCAGGTTGCGGATCTCGACGAATTCCTGTGTTGTCTCCGAGCCCGCGGGGTTGGCGAGCACCTCGGTGATGACAAGGCGAGGCGTACGCGCCGGCAGCGCAAGGGTGACCGCCGCGGCATCGGTGGCGTTGCCGGCCCGATCAATGGCCCGCAACGTGACCCGAGCCTCGCCCGCGGGCAGGGCGGGCATTGGCCGAGACGCGTCGAACTTCTGGGCGAAGCCGTCCATGAGCACGGTCCCGGTCTGCTCCCCGACCGCCAGAGCCACCTCGGCGCGCACGGGCTCATCCGAGATGAAACGAACCTGCATGCATCCGGCGCTGGCCGCGATCTGCAGGTCCTGGACGACGGGGCCGTAGGCATCGACCAGGGCTGCCGTGGTGAATCCCGGGGTGGAGGCGGCGGGCAAGGGTTTGCCGCTCTCCAAGCGCAAGGCGTCCGCATCCAGGGTCAGGACATACAACGCGGCCGGGGCCAGCACCGCGCCCGGCGTCGCCAGGTAGCACACGCCCGTGCCTAAGCAGGGCACGGCAGGGCCCAGGGCCAGGTTCACGTCCGGGCCCTGACTGGGGTGCAGACGAAGCCCGTTCACGCCGTCGCCCTGCACCGCCGCGGCGAACCGAAGGGTGAGAGCGGCCAGGTTGGGCGGAATGTCGATGGCCCCGGGGGGCGGATCGATCAGGACGGGTCCAAGCTGAGAGCCCGAGGCCACACTCAGCTCGTCCCCCTCCCCGCTCGCCACCGGCGCGGACTGCTCGTCGGCCAATTCGGCGTCGGGCGAGCAGCCGAACAAGAACACAGGAAGTAGCCAGCGCGTCCATGCAAGCATGCCCAGTTCTCGGCGGGTCGGATGCGGAGTTGCGCGTGCACTTGGGGCGCGAAGCCGCGAACGGTCGGGCTATAACTGCTTCGTCATATGAAGCGCACACCCGATCTCATTCTCGCGTCGGCCTCTCCCCGCCGGCGTGAACTGCTCGAACGCCTGGGGTTGACCCTGCGCGTGGAGCCGGTGGACCTGGACGAGACGCCCCACACCGACGAGCCGGCCCGCGAGTACGTGCAACGCCTGGCGCGCGAGAAGTGCGAGGCTGGCGCGGCCAAGCTGGGCCCCTCTCCGCTGGCCGTGCTGGCGGCGGACACGGTGGTCACCATGGGGGGCGACATCCTGGGCAAGGCGGCCGACGCGGACGAAGCGCGCGCCATGCTCCTGCGCCTGGCGGGACGGCGGCACGAGGTCATGACGGCGTACCACGCGCGGCTGGGCGAGCGCTCCATCGAACGGGTGGTGACCACGGCCGTGACATTCCGTTCGCTCGATCCGGCCGAGGTGCAGGCCTACTTGGATTCGGGCGAATGGCAGGGCAAGGCGGGCGCCTACGCCATCCAGGGCATCGCGGGTGCCTTCGCCACCGAGGTGCGCGGCTCGTTCTCCAACGTGGTGGGTTTGCCGCTGGCCGAGGTGCTGGCCGATCTGCGGGCCCTGGAGGCCCTGCCCGCCTATCCACCCGCTGCTTTCGGGGTGGTTGCGCCATGAGCGTCGCGGCCAACCTGGGCGAGGTCCGGGAGCGCATCACGCGCGCTGAGCAGGCCTGTGGCCGCGCCCCCGGTTCGGTGCAGCTGGTGGCCGTCTCCAAGACCGTGCCCGCCGAGGGCATCCTGGCGGCGCTGGCCGCGGGGCAGCTCGATTTCGGGGAGAGCTACGGTCAGGAGTTTCGCGACAAACGCGAGGCCGTGGAGGCCGGAGCCCGGGCCGCCGGGTTGCCCCAGCCGCGCTGGCACTTCATCGGCCCGCTGCAGACCAACAAGGTCAAGTACGTGGCCGGCAAGGTGACCCTGCTCCATGCCGTCGATTCGACGGAGGTGCTGGCCGAGTTGGAGCGCCGGGTGGCGCCTCTGAATGTGCCGCAGGCCTGCTTGGTTCAGGTCAACGTGGCGGCCGAGCCGCAGAAGCGGGGCATCGCGCCGGCCGCGCTGCCGGCGTTGCTGGACCGCTTCGCCGGCCTTCTGCACGTGCGCTGCCAGGGCCTCATGGTCATCCCGCCATTCGGCGATGATCCCGAGATTTCCCGAGCACCCTTCGCGGCCCTGCGCCGCCTGCGCGACCACGAGGCCGGCCGTGCGCGTCCCAACGTGGAGCTGCGGCATCTGTCGATGGGCATGAGCCACGATCTGGAGATCGCCATCGCCGAGGGCGCCACCTTGGTACGCGTGGGGACGGCCATCTTCGGAGCGCGAGGATAGACGTCAGAACGCGTCCCGACGCGGATCCCGACCTCTTCCACCGGCGGGCGCGCGAGCAGAGCCTATACTCAGGCGCCATGCTTCGACGCACGTTCATCGCCCTCCTGCTGATGTCTGCCTGCGCGGGTCGCACGCCGGCACCCGAGCCGCCCCAGGCCGCTCAGCCCGGCCCCGATGCGGCCCTCATGCAGCCGCCGGCTTTCGAGCCCGTGCAGCCGACGCAGGATGCGGGACGCGATCCGGCCCATCCGGGCTCGGTGCGCAGCCAGCTCCGCCGGGGCATATTCGAGGGCGCCTGGACCGCCGTACGCGACAAGCATTTCGACAAGAGCCTGGGTGGCCTGGACTGGAACGCCCTGCGCGCCCGCTACGAACCCCTGGCCCTGGCCGCGCCCGACGAGCCGACCTTCTACCGCCTGCTCAACGAGATGCTGGGCCAACTCGGTCAGTCGCACCTGCAGGTGCATGGACCGGGCGAAGAGGCCGTGGTGCCGGTGGCCGAAGGTCCCGCCATGCCCGTGGCGAGCGCGACGGATCCCGTGGTGGAAACCGGCGGGGTTGGCGATCCCGGGCTGCTGGTGCGCATGATCGAGGGCAAGCCCACCATCACGCGCGTGCGTCCGGGCTCATCGGCGGCGCGCGCCGGGCTAGAGCCGGGGTATGTGGTCACACACGTGGGGGGCCGCGCCTTGGATGCCCTGCCGCGTTCGGGACGCGCCCTGCGCCCGGTGGAGGAGCGGTTTCGCCTGCGCCAGTTCGCCGCGCGCCTTCTGAGCGGACCGACGGGCAGCGCGGTAAGCATCCGCTTCGTGGACAACGGCGGTAAGGCCGGCGAGGTCCTGTTGCATCGCGACCCGCCGGCCGCGCCGCCTCGCCAGGTGCTCAACATGTCGCCGGTGGTGCCCGAGGTGCAGGTCAAGCAGGTGGGCGCGGTGGGCGTGATCGCGTTCAATGTGTTCCTGCTCGATCCCGTTCTCACCGAGGTGCAAAAGGCCATCGAGGGCGTCCGCCGTCGGGATGTGCACGCCCTCATCCTCGATCTGCGCGGCAACCCGGGTGGGATCGGCCCCATGGCCATTCCGGTTGCCGCGCGCCTGGTGTCCCGGCCGACCACGCTGGGCACCATCCAGTATCGGGATTTCTCGAACACCTTGGCCACGGTAGAGGCCATCGGCACCAAGCCTTTCACGGGCCGCCTTTACATCCTCACCGACGAGGGCACGGCCTCCACATCCGAGATCCTGGCCGCGGGCCTGCAGGAGGCAGGACGCGCCCAGGTGGTGGGCGACACGTCGGCGGGCGCGGCGCTGGGCTCCATCATTCAGGATCTGCCAGGCGGAGCGCTGATCCAGATCCCGGTGGCAGACTTCCGCACGCCCAAGGGTCAATCCATCGAGGGCCGGGGCGTGCAGCCGGATCGTCGGGTCTTCGAAACGCGCGCGGCCCTGCGCGGCGGGCGCGACGTGGTTCTTGACGCCGCCCTGGACATGGCCCGAGCATCGGAGTCGCCGTGACATACGCCCTCGCCTTTCTCGTAGCTGCTGCGGCCGCCGCGCCCACCCCAGCCACCCTGCGCCCGGCCGACCAGGTCCTGGCCGACTACGCCGGCGCCATCGGCGGACCCGCGGCGTGGAAGCGCCTCAAGACCGTGCACATCAAGCGCAGCCTGACCATCAAAGGCCAGGGCGCCACCGGTCACGACGAGCACTGGGCCACGGCGGACGGCCGCTTCCTGAATGTGTCCACTCTCGTGGGCGTGGGCTCGTTTCGCCAGGGCAGCGACGGTCGGGTCTTCTGGTCTCAGGATCCGTTGTACGGATTGCGCAAGCTGAGCGGTGCCGAGGAGGACGAGGCGCGTATCGCGGCCCGCTGGAACGCGGAGCCCGACTTGGCGTCGCTGTACACCAAGGTCAACAGCGTGCCGCCGCCCTCGCCTGCCCCCGTGCCGACGCCCGTCGAATGCGTGGAGCTCAGCAAGAAGCAGGGCAAACCCGCCGTGCTTTGCTTCGACGCCAGCACCCATCTGCGCGCCTTCCAAACGGGCACCCAGCCCTCGCCCGGCGGAGATATCCCGTACACCCTCGTGTTCGGTGACTGGCGTCAGGTGCGCGGGGTCAAGACCTGGTTTAGCGAAAACATGACAGCCGGGCCGTCCACCGTGGAGAGCAAGATCACCGACCTGACCTTCGACGAGAAGATCTCGCCGTCGCGCTTCAAGATGCCCAAGCCCTGAGGATCGCCGACCCGAGCGAGCCGGCCCGGGTTCGCAAAGCCGGCCGCGGCGGGGACCGCGGTGCCGGGTACGCCGGCGGAACCCCGCTCGGGGCCCCGGGGACTACGCGGCACGGGGGCCAGCCGAGGCGTAGCCCAATAGCGGAGCCCGCGCTTGCGGTTGTCCCGGACGCCGGCAGACTGATCACTGTGGTGTTGCGGGGCCTGGATACGCTCGTTCCTACTGGGAGGGGAGCGGACCGTGCGGTCCGCTAGGGCACGGCCCAGGTGGGGCCTGCTCCTGCGATGCGTGTTGGCGGCTGCGTGCTCGGCTGCCGTGCTCGGCGCGCTGGTTGCCCTTGATTTGGCCTCTGGGGCCGCCTTTTCGATTGGCGTCGCCTCCACGGCCTTGCTGACGATTGCGCTCGGGGCTGGACCGGGACTCTTGTCGGCGATCATCAGCGGGCTCGGGCTCTGGTACAGCTTCACGGAACCCAGACACGAGTGGATGCTCTCTCTGCACTGGGACCTAGCCGCCTTGGTCGCCTACTCTAGCGCGTCGCTTGCCGTCGTGTTCGCGGTCGCGCAACTGCAGCGGGCTAGACGGACGGCAGCCGCCGCACTGGGCGAGCAGCGCGGAACCGCCGAGCGCATGCGCACGCTGACCGAGGCCATGGCCCAGCTGGTCTTCGTCGTGGGCCCCGACGGCAATGCGGAGTACGTCAACAGCAGCTGGCGCCAGTACACCGGCTTGGATCTGGAGGACACGAACCGAGCGGGCATGCAGAGCTTCATCCATCCCGACGATCTGGAACACGCGCAACGCCACCGGCTGGAGGGATTCTCCAGGAAGGTGCCGGACCAGATCGAGCTTCGCTACCGCTCGCAGCGAGGCGAGTACCGCTGGTTCGAGGTGAGGATCGCGCCCGTGCTGGACCCCTCGGGTGAGCCGGTGCGCTGGATGGGGACCGCGACGGACATCCACGCGCGCAAGGAAGCCGAGGAGCGCCTGCGAGCGAGCGAGAGCCGGCTGGGGCGCGTGCTCGACGCCAACCCGCTGGGCGCTGTGCTCGCTGACGTCGAGGGCCACATTCTCTACGCCAACGACGCCTACCTCGAGATGATCGGCAGCTCGCGCGAACAGCTCAGGCGAGGAGAGCTCCGCTGGGACCGCCTGACCCCACCTGAGCACCTGGAGAAGGACCGCAAGGCCATCGCGCGGGCGCTGGAATGCGGCGTTTCCGGACTCTACGAAAAGGAATACGTGCGCCCGGACGGCTCGCGGATTCCCGTGCTCCTTGCTTTTGCGTCTCTGCGACAGGGCGAGCTTGCCGCCTTCGTGATGGACGTGACTGAGCGACGTCGCATGGAGGCGCAACTGCGGACCTTCGCCGCGGCGGTGTCGAATGCCATCAGCTGCATCACCATCTACGCGCCCGACATGCAGCCGTCCTACATCAACCAGGCTGGCCGCCTGATGCTGGGGCTGGGCGAGCGCGACATCGCGCAGATGCACATGCTGGATTGCTTCTGGCCCGACGATCGGCCGCGCATCGAGGCGGACGCGTTGCCGGCCCTTCGTCGGCACGGGTCCTGGTCGGGCGAGGTCCGGCTCAGGAACTTCGCGACCGGACAGCCCATCCACAGCATGTGGAACGCCTTCTTGATTCGGAGCGAAGGGGGCGAACCGCTGGCCTGGGCCGCGATCAGCCCGAACCTGGAGCCCATCAAGCAGGCCGAGGAGGCGCTACGCGCCAGCGAGAAGCAGTTCCGGGTGCTCACGGAGGCCATGCCGCAGATGGTATGGACCACGGACGCCGATGGCCAATCGGAGTACCTGAACCAGCGCTGGTACGAGTACACCGGTACCACCGTCGAGCAAGCCCGAGCCCGGTTCTGGACGACGCTGGTCCACCCCGAGGACATCGAGCGCATACGGGCGCGGTGGCGGTGGTGCCTGGAGACCGGGGAACCGTACGAGGTCGAATTCCGACTACGCCGCGGACGCGACGGCGCCTACTGCTGGTTCCTGGTACGCGGGCTGCCCTTGCGAGACGACGCGGGTCGGATCACGCGTTGGCTTGGCACCTGCACCGACATTGAGGACCAGAAGCAGGCGCAGGCCGAGCTCGCGCAGGCCAAGGAGAGCCTTGAGACGGCTGACGCGCGCAAGAACGAGTTCCTGGCCGTCCTGTCGCACGAGTTACGCAACCCGCTGGCCCCCATTCGCAACAGTGTCTACATCATCCGGCACGTGCCGCCCGGTGGAGGACCTGCCCAGCGCGCGCTCTCCGTCATCGATCGGCAGGTGCAACAAATGGCGCATCTCATTGACGACTTGCTCGACGTCACCCGCATCGCCAGGGGCAAGGTGCGGCTGCGCAAAGAGGCCCTCGATCTCAATGCCTCGGTCCGGATTGCGGCCGAGGATCTGCGCGACCTGTTCGAGCGCTCGGGTGTCGCCCTGGAGGTGCACATCACGCCCGAGCCCCTGACGGCGAACGGCGATCGGACGCGCATTGCGCAAATGGTCGGCAACTTGTTGCAGAACGCGGCCAAGTTCACGCCGGAGGGCGGACACGTCGCCCTGTCGCTCGAACGCGGCGACGATAGGCAGGCCGTCATCGAGGTGCGCGACGACGGGGTGGGCATGGCGCGGGAGCTGGTTGACAAGCTGTTCGTGCCCTTCGTGCAGGCGGACCGGACCCTGGAACGCACCCGGGGAGGTCTCGGGCTGGGACTCGCTCTGGTCAAAGGGCTGGTCGAGTTGCACGGCGGAAGCGTCAGCGCCCGCAGCGACGGGCCGGGGCTCGGATCGACCTTCACCGTGCGCCTGCCCGTGGAGCCGAAGCCCGAGGTGAGGAGCAGCCCGTCCAAGGCAGCGCCGCAGGGTCGACGCCCAAACCGCATCCTGGTCATCGAGGACAACCGCGACGCCGCGATCAGCCTCAAGGAGGCACTCGAGCTGGATCGCCACGAGGTGTTCGTCGCCTTCGGCGGCAGGGAGGGAATCGACAAAGCCAAGCAGCTCACGCCCGATGCCGTGATCTGCGATATCGGCCTGCCCGAGCTGGATGGCTACAGCGTGGCCCGGGAGCTGCGCGCCGATCCCGCGCTGCGCTCGATCCACCTGGTGGCGCTCAGTGGGTACGCCCTGCAGGAGGACGTGGCCCGCTCCAGGGAAGCTGGATTTGACCGCCACCTGGCCAAGCCCCCAAGCATGGAGACACTGGAGAGAGCCCTCGACGAGCGAGGCACGGGCGCCGATCCGGGTATGTAGACGGCTGACCGGAGCCTCGCGCGTTCCGCGGACTAGCTCAGGGCTTGCCCACGAAGCTCGTGACGCTCTGGGCGGCGAGGGTTGCGCTGAAGCGGGCGTCACTGACCGTGATGGCGCTCTTGGCGGCGAGGTTGTCGGCGGCCGACGTCACCCACGGTGTCATGCTGCAAGGGACGACGCCCGAGATGTAGAGCGAAAGCGGGGTCGCCGAGGTGTTGCTGTTGATGGCCACCACGACCACAGTCCCGTCCGCCGGGTTCCGATAGGCACTCACCAAGACTCCCGACGGGGCGCTTCCCGAGGTGGAAACCCGCATGAAGCCAGGCCTCACGAAGCGCGAGTAGTTGCCCAAGACCCACAGCCGCTTGGTCCACGACTTCGTGGTCGTGTCATAGAGGCAGCCGCCGTTACCGCTGGCGTTGTACAGCCACCAGATGTGCCAAGCGTTGAGATTGGCCTTGGTGAGGTCGTTGTGAAGCGTCGTGGCCATCGGCAGCGCGCTCGCGATACCGTCTCCCGTCGAGTCGCCCCTGCCAGCTCCCGTGTCGACCTCCGTCTCCCAGTACTCCTTGCCCGCGGACGCGAACGACGGTTGGGCGGGCAGGGTTCCGCACCCGTATTCGTGGCTCGCGAAGATATTGACGGCGTCCCAGGCGGCCGAATCGTTCTTGATGGCGTTGAAGTAGCTGGTGAATCCACAGGCGTTCATCGTCTCTGGCGCCATGACTTTGACGCCGATCCCTGCCATGGCGGGACCGAGGACCTTGATCCAGGCAGCGAGCTGCGCGGCCGAGTAAGACGTGGTCTGATTGATGCCGCAGCTATCCGGCTCGTTCGCGGCGGACACGGCGTAGATCGGCACCCCTTTGCTCTTGGCGTTCTGCACCCACGTGACGAGAGCGTCCGCGAGACCGGCTGGGTTCGTGAGCACGGGCATGCTGCCCGAGGTGCAGCCGTTGGGGTTGTTCTGGGTGGTGGTGAAGGGGCCGCCAGGAGAACCGTTCGATCCCGTCCCCCAGGGCGTCATCCACACCGTCACACCGGCCTTGGCGGCAGCCTGGGCGATGGCCAACCCGTCGCCATATCGGATGCGGAGCAACGTCAGACCGGCCCCCGTCGTGGTGGACCAAAGGTAGTCGGGATCCGACGCGTTGGCGTAGTTGCCGGCCCAAGCCGAGGACACGCCGAAACCGGTGATCTTCTGCTGAAGACCAGAGAGGTCGACCGTCACGTCGCCAGATTGCGCCGTGCCCGTGCTGCAAACCGTGGGGTTGAGGACGCCCCCATCGGGCTGGCCCGCGCCTCCGGTGCCCGCTGTCCCACCCGTGCCCGCGACTCCGCCGGTCGGACTTCCGCCCGTCACCCCTCCGCCGACGCCGCTGCCGCCCGTGATCGACGCTCCGCCCGAGCCGCTGGCTCCTCCCGACCCGCTCCGGCCGCCCGAGGCCGAGGCCCCTCCCGAGCCTCCCCTCCCCGGCGCTCCGCCTGTCCCTCCCGAGCCTCCCGAACCGGCGCGACCACCCGAGCCCGATGCCCCTCCCGAGCCGGGCTCGCCGCCCAGGCCTGGCTGCCCACCAGCCCCGGCCCCACCCGAGGCGTGCATACCGCCCGTTCCAGGGTTGTCCGTGGAGCTCGAGCTCGAACACGACGCGAGGGGCACGGTGACGGCGGCCAGAAGAGCCAGCGATGTCCGAATCAAACGCTGCATCTGACGTCTCCTTGCAAGTGGGCTGCTCTCCAGACACTACGCCTCACGGGCCCCGAGGCAATTCCCCCCTCGGCTGTCCAATCGTCCGAACTAGGGTCTTTCTGTATCGGAGAGTCGAGCCTCACCCAGCCCGCGGCCCCCGGCCCATGCACAAGGTGCAGCAAGACGGGACGCATTTGGGATACGATGTCCTCGAGGGCTCCCCATGGCAGCAGGCGCAGTGGATGCCGCGAGGACGGTCGACACCGTCCGTACTCCCCCAGGGCACAGCTCTCCGAGCCGAAGATATGCTTTTCTGCGACTCGCTGCCTGGCCAGTGTTGTTCTTGACGGTTGGGATTGGGGCGGCCTACGCGCTCGCATCGCAATACCACCAGGCAGAAGTGGACAGGCAACGCGAGGAGGTGCGCGCGCGCATCGAGCCCGTCCGCGCCGAGCTGAGCCGCGAGTTGTTCGCGGCCATCCATCTGACCCAAGGAATCGCCAGCCTGGTCACCGTCGACGGCGAGATCCCAGAGAAGCGTTTTCAGGCCTTGGCCGCCGACCTGCTCGGTCGGAGCAGCGTCATGCGCAACATCGCGCTGGCTCCGGACAACGTCATCCGCAGCGTCTATCCCGTGGAGGTGAACCGGCCGGCGCTCGGCTTTGCCTATGCCCAAAGCCCGAAGCAGTGGCCCAGCGTGCAACGGATGATGGCGGAGAAGCGCATCATCGTCGCGGGTCCGGTTCCTCTGGTCCAAGGGGGGCAAGGCGTGATCGCACGCACCCCGATCTACGTCGCCGACAAGACGGCCCCGGGTGCCGAGCCCCGGTACTGGGGTTTGGTTTCGACGGTCATCGATTTCCCCGCCCTGATGGCGCGTACGACTCTCGCGGAATCCAGCAAAAGCCTTCGCCTGGCCATACGCGGGCTCGACGGGACCGGGGCCAAAGGAGCGGCCTTCTACGGCGAATCCGAGCTGTTCGCCTCGGGCGCGGTCTCCGCCGAGGTGTCTCTGCCCAGCGGTCACTGGCAGATGGCGGCCAGCCCCCTCGGCGGATGGGTTGCCTTTCGGCCCTTCCGCTCCTCGGTCTTTCTCTTCGGCAGTGGCATCTCGCTGGTCCTGGCCCTGTTCCTTCTCAACATCCTTCATGTGGCCCACGGTCGCAGCGCCGAAGTCGAGCGCAGGCGCATGACGGAAGCCGCGCTCTTGCGTAGCAACCGAGCCCTGCGACTCTTCTCCCTGGTCAAAGGCGCGGTGGTTCGCGCCAAAGACGAGGAGACCCTGCTCGCCAGTGTCTGCCGCATCTCGGTCGAGGCGGCCGGGTACCGCATGGCTTGGATCGGCCGCGCAGAACAGGACGAGAGGAGGACGGTTCGAGCCATCGCCTTCGCGGGTCCGGGGGCCCAGGAATTCCTTGCCAAGATCTCCGTCACCTGGGGCGACGGTCCAGAGGGCCAGGGTACCGCGGGCCGCGCCATCCGCACGCGAACCCCGGCGGTCGCACGAGATCTGCGCAACACCCCGGCGTTCTCCCCGTGGCGCGAGGCGCTCAGCACGACCGACTTCGCCGCGGCCATCGCCGTGCCCCTCGTGGTTTCCGGCAGCGTGTTCGGCGTGTTGCTCATCTACGCCGCGGAAGCCAATGCTTTCGACGACACCGAGATTGGAGTCCTGGAGGATCTCGGATCGACCATTTCCTACGGCATGGAAGCCATTCGCATGCAACGCGAACACGACGTTGCCCATGCCTCCTTGGCCGAAGCCCACGCCCGCTTGGAGGAACGGGTGCTCGAACGAACCCACGAGCTGAGCGTGGCCAAAGAAGCGGCCGAGTCGGCCGACCGCCTCAAGTCAACCTTCCTCGCTACCATGTCACACGAGCTGCGAACCCCGCTCAATTCCATCATCGGGTTCACCGGCATCCTGCTGCAGGGCTTGGCCGGGGGCTTGAACCCGGAGCAGGCCAAGCAACTCGGGATGGTCCAGACCAGCGCACGTCACCTGCTGGCCCTCATCAACGACATCCTGGATATCTCGAAGATCGAGGCTGGGCAGCTCACGCTGTCCCTGGAGACCTTCGACATTCGTGATTCGATCGCCAGTTGCGTCTCGGGACTGCGCCCGCTGGCCGACAAAAAGGGCCTGCTTCTGCGCGCTGATGTGCCGGACAACATCGGTCCCATTCGTGGGGATCGTCGCCGAACAGAGCAGATCCTGCTCAACCTGGTGGGCAACGCGCTGAAGTTCACCGACAAGGGCGAGGTGATCATCACGGCGGCCATGCGCGAGACCCGACTGGAAATATCGGTTCGCGATACCGGCATGGGCATCAGCCCGCAAGACATCACCACCTTGTTTCAGCCGTTCCGGCAGGTGGCGGTTGGGTTGACCCGCAAGCACGAAGGCACCGGCCTCGGTCTCTCGATCTGTCGTCGTCTCGTGGAGCTGATGGGCGGCACCATCGGCGTGGAAAGCACGCTCGGCGTGGGCAGCACGTTCAGCTTCACCGTGAATACTGGGAAGGTCGCAGCATGAAGGCTCGAACCGTGGTCATCATCGAAGACAACGAGCAAAACCTCTATCTGATGAGGTTCTTGCTCGAGAAGAGTGGCTTTGTGGTCAGAGAGGCACGTGATGGCCATCAAGGTTTGGCCGTGGCCAAAGAGACCAACCCCGATCTGATTCTGCTCGACATCCAGCTTCCGGACCTGGACGGCTACGCGGTCGCGCAGAAGCTGCGACAGCAGGAGGGACAGCGCGAGACACCCATCATCGTCGTGACCTCATACGCCATGGTCGGCGACCGCGAGAAGGCCCTGGCCGCGGGCGCGACCGGATACATCGAAAAACCGATCAATCCCGACACCTTTGTCGAACAGCTACGGGCTCACGTGCCCGCCACGGGAGAGGAATCGCCATGAAAGTGGCTCTCGTCGTCGACGATCACCCGGAGGGAATCTACCTCCTCCGCTGTCTGCTGACCGCGGAAGGCTTCTCCGTCCTGGAGGCGCCCAACGGTCGCGAGGCCTTGAACCTCGCCGAGGCGCATGCCGTCGACGTGGTCATTTCCGACATCCTCATGCCGGTGATGGACGGGTTCAGCCTGTGCCGCGCGTGGAGGGCCGATCCACGTTTCCGCGCCATTCCTTTCATCATCTACACCGCCACCTACGTCGACAAACGCGACGAGGATCTGGCCCTGAGCCTGGGTGCCGACCTGTTCCTGGTCAAGCCCACCGAACCCGCGGTGTTCATGGAACGGGTGCGCGAGGTCCTCGCACGTTGCAGCGAACGCCCGCGCAACCAGCGGGAGAGCCAAGCCGCCGAGGCCCCCTTCCTGCAGCAATACAGCCAGGTTCTCATCCACAAGCTCGAGGACAAGCTGGCCGAGTTGGAGAAGGTGAATCAGGCGCTACGGCTGAAGGACTTCGCGCTGGCCTCATCTTCGAGCGGGATTCTCTTCACCAGTCCCGGCGGTGACGTCACCTACGCCAATCCCACCATCCTTCGCATGCTGGAGAAGACCGTCGATGACCTTCTTGGAAAGCCGGTCAGCGCCCTGTTCGCCTCGCGCACGGCTTTCGAAGGGTGGTTCGCCGATCGTGACCAGCAAGGCTCCCCCGAAATGCAGCTCGCCGCTCCGGTCAGCTCATCGAAACCGATCTGGGTGCGGATTGAGAAGCACGCCATCGCCGGTGAGGATCACACGCCGCTTGGTCACATGCTCTCGTGCGCCGACGTGACCGAGGAACGCCGTCTGCGCCAGGAGCTGGCCCGCGTGCAAAGGCTGGAATCGTTGAGCCTGTTTGCGGCCGGCGTGGCCCACGACTTCAACAACCTGCTCATGGGCATCTTTGCAGGGCTGGATCTCGATCCTCGGATTGTCCTGGACGATACTGAGCGCGAGGCCAATCGCACGCTCGCGCGGGCCGCGTTTGACCGGGCTCGCGATTTGACGCGAAGGCTGCTGACCTTCGCCAAACGAGGAGCCGCGGCAAGGAAGGCCACCGACCTGCGCCCCTTGCTCGACGAAAGCATCCTCCTCGCCCTCAGCGGCTCGTCCATCCGTTGCGAAAAGCGCTACAGCGAAGCGCCGGCCATGGCGGTCGTGGATCCCGGTCAGATGGCCCAGGTCCTGAGCAACCTGCTGGTCAACGCTCGTCAGGCCATGAACGACCAGGGGGCGATCACGGTTTCGGTGGCCGTGGTCGACGACAGCTCACACGCGGCCGGGCGCCCTGCCCGCCTGGTCAGGCTGACCATCGCCGACAATGGACCGGGTATTCCCGCTGACATCGTCGACCAGATTTTCGAGCCATATTTCACCACCAAGCGGGACGGCAGCGGCTTGGGGCTGGCCACCAGCTACGCCATCGTGACCGAGCACGGCGGTCAGCTTTCGGTCCGCTCACGCCCGGGTGAAGGCGCGACCTTCGAGCTAGAGATCCCAGCCGTGGATGACCAGGCCGCACAGGCACCAGCGATGACCGGTTCGCTCGAACGGGGCTCGGCGCGGATCCTGGTCATGGACGACGAGATCGCGATTCGCACACTCCTCGAACGAGGCCTCAGCAAGGTCGGATACTCGGTCGTGGTTGTGGGCGACGGCGACCAGGCCGTGTCGGAATTCCTTCGCGCCCGTACCGCGGGCGCGCCCTTCCAACTTGCGATCCTGGATCTCACCGTTCGCGGCGGCATGGGCGGGGCCGAGGCCCTCGCCAGGCTCCGCCATTTGGATCCCAACCTGCTCGCCATCGCCATCACCGGCTACGCGGACCAAGAACTGTTGCCTGGAACGCGCTCTTCTGGTTTTACTCGCACGCTCGCGAAGCCGTTCATGCTTCACGAGCTATGCTCGACCATCAAAGCCGTCCTACCCTGATCCGGGCCAGCGGCCGTGGTCGGTGCAGCCTCCCCTCGGCGAGCGGGGGCTAGTCGCACATGTCGACGCAGCAGACGCGTCCAGGTTCGCAGGTCAAGCTGGCATTGGGATGGGCTTCGAAGCACCCCTTGCATTTGTCGCCGGGGACGCACATGCCGCCTTCTCGACTGTCGGCGCAGCTCGACGGGGGCGCGTCGACACAGCACCATCCGTCCCAGTCGCCCTCGCAGCCAAGTTGGTCGGCGTCGAGGGCATAGGGCTCGGTTCCGGCGGGGCATCGGATCCATCGGGATGCGGTGCAGACGCCGCCGATGTCAGCGCACCTCTGGGGAAAGGCCGGGCAGTCACTCTCGTCGGGTGTACAGCAGACGCTGTTCACGCTGTCATTGCACGATGTCTCGACGTCCTTCCATCGATTGGGGCAGGCGTCGGCGTTCGCGACGCAAACGCCGTTGATGGCGCCACAAGGACTGGTCGGGGGAGGCTGCTTGGTGCAGCACCAGGTCGACCCGGAGCACCCTTCCCGCGTGGGATTGACGTACGTTCCGGCGGGGCACACGGCGCAACCGTTCGCCATCGAGGCACAGGTGCCGCCTGGCAGGCTTTCGCAGGCCGGCGGCTGGGCGTCGGTGCTGCCTGGGCTGCCTCCGGTTCCTTTGCCGAGGTCGCCGGCAGCGTCTTGCTCGGCCGTGGTTCTGGTCCGCGAGCCACAGGCGGCGAGGATGCACGTCACGACGGCCATGGCCTGCATGCACTTGCTCTTCATGATGCTTCCCCTGTGGGAGCGAGGGGCTCTTGCAGGCGTCGGCATTCCTGCAGCCTACCCCATCTTCCGGCCACAAGAGTGTTACCCAAGTCACGCTCCTCCTCGGTGTCACGCGCCGAGGGTTGCGCGATGGCCGGAGGCTGGTGGACGCCGCGATAGCGGGCGCTGAGCGACCTACTGGAAGGTGAAGCTCAGGGCGGCCTGGGTCCACTGCGCGTTGTCGATGGACGACCTCTTCAGGGTGGCGTCGGTCTGCTCGAGGTGCACCACGTGGGAGCGGACCTCCGACGAAACTGAGAACTGGCCGGCACTACCGCCCGCGAGCGGCAGCTCCTTGGCTTCGAGGATGGCGGTGTCATTGGAGACCTCGCTGCGGCCGTCCGAGTAAACCGACGTGGTGGCCGTGATATTCTCGGCCCGGATGGACAAAAGGGTGCGGCCGTCGGCCGACATGTTCCCGGCGAGCGCAAGCGTCTCGACCCAGGTCACTTCCCGATCGCCGGGCATGCTCAAGGGTCCCGTGGTGGTGACCTTCTTGGCGCTGAACGAGGTGCCGCTCCACTTGATACCGGTTCCGAACATGCTCGTGAACAGGAAGGTCAAGCCGGGAGGATCGGTCGATTGGACTTCGCCGTCGTCATAGACCAAGCGGCCCGTGAACTCGAAAGTGGCGCCCGTTTTCGCCTGCCACTTCGTGAGCAGGCTCTCCGGTGCCGGACCTTGGATGGTCACCTCGGGGCTGCGGAAGGTGCGGCCGCCAGCCTTGACCTCCAGGTAGATGACGTCTCCCTTGGCAAGCGTGAACGTGCGACCGGCCATGACCCCGGCGGTGAAGGTGACGTCCGCGACACGTTGGCCGCCCTGCCTGTAGAGGGTGCCTGGGCCGCTGTAGGCGATGGCCTGCTTCCACACGCTGTCCAGCTTGTGGACGAGCTCGCCGCCGACCGTGGCCGCGTCGGTTCCCTCCTGCACGGAAATGGTGAGCGACAGGTCTGGCAGGAACATGTCGATGAGCCGCGCGTTGGCCTGCACGGCCAGCGGGATGAGCCGCCGGGCATAGTCTGGGGCGAAGGCCGCGGGGATGTGGAAGGGTTTGGGAGCGTTGGTGCCGAAGATGTAGCCGCTGAGCGTCTGCTCCAGCATGCGATCGGAACCACGGCTGACCACGCCGTCCAGGTAGATCAGCGCCGCGAAGCTCGGCTTCTCGTAGGGCGGCTTGCCGTTGTACGGCTTCAAGCCGGCGGTGCTATCGGCGATGGTGTCGTCGGAATAGAAGGACTCGTTGGTGTAGGACGCGACGTTCTGGAACAAGAGCTCAGGCACCGTCACGGCGATGGTCACCCCGGGCGCCGTCGTGACGTCGACGCTGTCGATGACGGCTCTGGTGACCGCATCTTCGATGGCGTCGGTGTCGCCGCTCGGGTGCCCGTCGTTGCGCACGTGCGCGGGCTGGGTCATGTCGGCCAGCAGGTGCATGGTCTCGCCCAGGGCACGGAACGCCTTGGCCAGGTTTTCCTCACGATCCTTCTCCTGCGCCATGGCCAGCCGGTAGTAGGCGAGGCCCTTGACCCAGGAGAAGTCGTTCTCTGGGTACATGACGCTCGAAGGCCCGTCGATAGCCCAGGTGCGCGCGTCGATGGCCGGGTTGGTGACGGCGGTGTCGCCCACAATGTCGGTCAGGTAGTACTGCTCCTCGGCCAACGGATCGAAGAAGTGGCGCAACGACATGATGATCTCGGGCTCGTCGGCAGAAAACCCGCCGTGGCCCAGCCAATTCCTGACCGTGCGCGGCTCGGTCCCGGTGGTGATGTTGAAATAGCCGGGCACCGTGACGGCGGGACCGGCCACGACGATCTCGCGGTCGATGGGGCCACGCTGGTATTTCGCGCTGGTCGCCACGTTCTGCAAAAAGTAGTCGAAGGCGCGTTCGTTGATCGCCGGGTGGGCTTGCTTGTTCTCCCAGGCATGGGCGCCGCGCGCGGTGACACCGACCAGGGCGAGGACGAGGATGCTTGTGCACTTCATGGTCGTCCTCCGCCTACAGGGTCTCCACGAGCCATTGGGTGTCGAGCTTGATCAGACCGACGTGGAACGTGCGCCCGTCCAACGAGACGACCGCCTCCGCGCGCAGCACGGCTTGGTCGATCGAGCTCGGAACCAGGGTCGTCACATCCACTTGCGCCAGCGCCGCCGCGAGCTTGTCGAGCTTGTCCGCAGACGCGCCCTCGAACATGGTGCGATAACCGGCGCGCGCCGCGGGTACGAACTCTGCCGTGGCCGCGGTCAGGTCGCGGGCCGTGAGCGCGGTGCTGAGCGACACGAGGGCGGTCTTGATGGCCGGGGCTTCGACCGCGAGGTCGGGCGGCGGCACGGCGGGAATCGAGACCGAGGGGGCGCTGTCTTGCCCCGGACTGCTCGGCCCGCCGTCGAATGGCGATAGCTGTGTCTCGGAGGCGCCCCATACGGCGTCGGGGATCGACGAGCCCGCATCCTGTTCATCCTTGCTGCTGTTGCAGCCGATCAGCAACACCATCGAGAGTAACATCCAACGCACACTGAATCTGGTCACTTCGTCAATCTCCTAGAAGGCCGTCCGTGGTCTAATCGACACGTTCGCCCCGGATATTGAGTTTAGGGCTGCCCGGCAGGTGAGGTGCCGCATGCATGGTTGGCCGCCGCATCCGCGGCAAACGGTCCGAGGCTCTCGCGGCGTCCGTGGCATCATGTTCGCGTAGCATGGCCGCACAGCGGCCGCAATGGCCCTCCTGGAGTACCATGACAGCACGATCATTTCTCCTCCTCGCTTTCGCGGTCCCCACCCTCCTCTTCCCTCCGCTCGGCTGTGGCGGCGGCGGAGGTGCGAACGCCGGTGCTCGCGGCGGTTCGGGGGGCAGTGGTGGCATCACGAGCAGCGGTGGAGTGGGCGGCGGCTCGCCGGGCCCGGGCGGACAGGCGGGCGGCGGCGCAGGCGGCATGACCGCGGAGGCGCTCGACGGCGGATCACCCGATCTGGCCCTCGACTCTGCCGCGGATGCCGGCCGAGACGCGCCGTCGAGGATTCCGACCGAAGCCGACCGGCTCGCGGCCAAAGAGGCCATCGAGGCCTTCATCGAAAGCCGCAACCAGGCCTCGCCGCCAACGGCTTCCGGGCTTGCGGGCCAGCTCGCGGAGCAGGGATTCACGGCGAGCGATGTGGAGGATCTGATCCGATCGGGACCCATGACATTTCGACCGAGCGGCGCGAACCCCGACGCCGGCACAGGCAGCTTCGCGCTCATCGACGTGGCTTGCTATCACGCGCGCTACAGCTCGAAGTACTGGCTCTATGTCCCGTCGTCGTATCAATCCACGCGCAAGACACCCCTCGTGGTGGTCGGGCACGGGGGCAACAGCAACATGTCGGCCGACTATGCGCAAAGCACCGCCAAGTCGTATCTGTCGGCCTACCGCCAGATGGCCGACGGCGAGCTCGGCGCGGTCATGATTGCGCCCGCGACCACCGTCGGATGGGGACCGCTGGGCGATGTGCTCATCGAATCGGTCATTTCCGAGACCATCCGCGCGTACAACATCGATCCCGATCGCATTTACATCACGGGCCAGTCGATGGGCGGTCACCTGACGTGGCGCTCGGCCATGAACCGTGGCGACCGGTACGCGGCCTTCTCGCCCCAGAGCGGCGGCTATGCGACGTACATCGACGACCACATCATCGAGAACGTCTTCGGCACCGTCGGATACGTCACCTACGGAACCAGCGAGCCTTACGAGCTCGACACGACGAATGATCGCCTCGGGGCCTGGCTCACGGAGCACAAGTACCCGTGGACCATCGTCAAGAAGACCGGCGGTCACGAGATCTACAAAGACGAGATCCCGGCCATCGCCGCGCTCTTCGCCGCCAGCACGCGCAACCTGTACCCGGCGCGAACCTTCCTCCATGCCGTGGGCGAGCTTGGCTATCCGAATGCCACCACGCCTGCAGGCGAGGCCATCGATGGCCGACCGCTGCGCTGGAATTTCCGCAACTGGATCGAAGTCGATGCACGCCCGGATGTGGCGGCGGGGGTGACGTTCTACGGTGAGAACAAGGGGAACAACCGCCTGGAGATTCAAACCAACGGCGTTCGACACCTGCGCGTGCTCCTGCACCCCAAGATGGTCGACATGGGGAGGCCGGTGACCATCGTGGTTAATGGCGACGTCGAGCACGCGGCCGTTCCGGCCCCGGATCTCGCGCAGCTCCTCGAACGCGTGCGCGAGTTGGACGATCGGGGCCGCATCTTCTACGCCTCCATTCCCATCGACGTCGCCACCGACGTGACCGTGCCAGTCCCGAGCTATCCCTAGAGCACCAGGCCGGCCGGCGTTCACCCCCACATCGAATCGCACTGCGCGAAGGCGACCCCGGCCCGGGTTACCCCGACCGCGCCACACCCCTCGAAGAGGAAGGTGTTCTTGGTGTCTATCCCCAACGCCTCCTCGTACTCCTTGGCGACGTCTTTGGCGTTCGACATGGAGCCACACTTGCCGCAGCCGACGACCAAATAGCGCGCGTGAAAGCTCCTTCGCGCGCGGATGAGCGTGCACCATTTCTCCACCATGTGCAGATCACCCGAGACGTGTCCTGCCGCAGCCTGTTTGCAGAGCATGTCGGTGACGATGACGGCACCGCACGAGGTGAGACCGGAGACCACGATGGACGTCCTGCCGATGAGCGAGATCACCTTGCTGAAGTTCCCGTCGGAGAAGTCAGCGACGACGATCTCGTCCATGGAGAGCGGCATGTTCGTACTGATGTTCAGCGCGCAGTCGACCTTCACGCCGGTAAAGCCGTTGCATCGCCCGACAGCGCGACTCTGGAATCCGCACGTCACGAGGCCCTTGACGGGAACCCTGATGATATTCATTGGCGCAGCATAGCGGAGCCAGGCACCTGGGCGAAACCATGCGGGCCCAGTGATCCGCCACCGGGAGGGCGGCTCGGCTACTCGGGCGAGCCCGCCAGGGTGCGCAGGATGTAGCCGGCAGCGGCGTAGCCCACGATGCCGGGCACGACGCCCACGCTGGGTAGGCGATTGCGCCGCCGGCCGCGGGCCAGGTGTGGCTCGTCGTCGGGCGGCAGAGGCTCGCAGGGCACCTCGGGCGAGAACACGGCGGGGACGCCGGACTGCACGCCACGGCGGTGCACGCGCTTGCGAATCAAGCGGGCCAGCGGGCAGGTGTGGCTCTCGAACAGGTCGGCCACCTCCACCTTCTCGCCGTGAATGCGCCCCGCCGCGCCCAGGCAGGAGATGATGGGAATGTGGCGGGTCACGCAGGCCGAGATGAGGTCGACCTTGGGATTGACGCTGTCGATGGCGTCCACCACGAACGACAACTCACCGTCGAGCAGAGCCTCCTGGCTCTCGGCACCAAAGAAGGCGGCCCGCGTCTCCACGCGCAGGTTGGGGTTGATACGCCGAAGCGCCTGGGCCATGACGTCGACCTTGGGCCGCCCCACGTCCTCGGGCACAGCCACGGCGTGGCGGTTGAGGCTGGACCAGGTCAGCGTGTCGAAGTCGATCAGACGAACGCCGCCGATTCCATTGCGCACCAACGAGCAGGCGGCGTGACTGCCCACCCCGCCCAGCCCCACGATGGCCACGGTGGCGGCCTGGAACTTGCCCAGGGCCGCGGGACCGAAGTAGTCGACCGTGCGGGTAAAGGCGGCCTGAAAGTCAGACGGTGTGGAAGAGTCGATGGGCATTTTGTGTGGTGGCGAGGGCGAGGCACTCGGGGGATTGGCCGCGCAGGCGGGCGAGGGCCTGCCCCACGAAGACGGCGTGGCGCGGCTCCACGTCCTGGGCGGGCGTGGGGTGGACAGCGATGGCGGGCGCGTCCGTTTCTACCAGAAGGCGATCCAACGGCACGGCCCGCGCGGCCTCGTGAGCCAAACGCGCCCGACTCTGCGTGATGGCGCCTCCGAAGGCGATGTGCAGCCCCAGCCCCCAGAAACGCCGGGCCAGGTCCGCCCCGCGCGAGAAGGCATGCACGGCCCCGCGCAGCCGTGGATGAAAGCGCCTCAGCAAGGCCAGCGCCTCGTCGAAGGCCCCGCGCACGTGCAGCGACACGGGCAGGTCCAGGTCCACGGCCAATTCAAGCTGCCAGGTGAGTTGGGCCACCTGGCGTTCGCGCGGCGCGGCGTTCTCGTGGCGAAAGTCCAGGCCGATCTCGCCCACTGCCACCGCGCCCAGCGCGCGCAAATGAGCGGCCAGCTCGTCGCGCGACAGATCCTCATGGGCCACCCAGGGGTGCTGTCCTGCCGCGATCAGCACCCCGGGCAGCCCACGCAGTCCGGCCAGCTTGGCGAGCGAGGCGCGATCCGTGGCCACGGCCAAGATGCGCTCCACTCCGGCGGCGCGGGCGGCGTCCACCACGGCCGGTGCCCGATCGCCGAGCGGCGGCGTGTCCAGGTGGCAGTGGGTATCGAACCAGACCATGTCCCGATCGTTGCCACGCCCCGGGCCAGACCGCCCGGCTCTTCGCTTGGCGTGACGGTTCAGACTTCCTCGGGCAGCTCCGCGGCTAGGCCGGCGTTGTGGCGGGCGAAGTAATCGACCACCAGACCTTCCTTGAGCGCGCTCTCGCACACGATGGCCGCGTATTGCCCGGTGAGCTCCAGGAGCGTGCGCAGCACGACGGTGCCGGGCAGCAAGGTGTCCGCGCGCAAGGCCCCCACGCCGGGCATGGCCGCGCGTTCCGCCTCGGTGGCCGCCGCCAGTCGCTGCTCCAGGGCCTTCAGGCTGTCCAGCGAAAGCACCAGATGACGCCCCAGTCCCTCGCCCGAACGGCCCTTCACGGGTGCCATCGTGCTGCCGTCGCCTTCCGCCAGGCGGGCCAGGGCCAGCGCCGTTCCCGAGGTGAAGGTGACGAAATCGAAACCCAATTTCTGCATGTGGCGAACCGAGGGCTGCATGACGGCGCGCACGCGCGTCTCCGCGGTCAGGATCTCGGCCCGCCCCACCGTGTTGCCCTGCCACTGGTCACGCAGCCGCAGCACGCCCATGGGCAAAGACGTAGCGAACTGGCATTCGTCCGCGTTGCCCACCAGGGCCTTGGTCGAGCCGCCGCCCACATCGAACAACGCCACGCGCCGGCCGCCGCTCAAATCCAAGGCCTGTCGCGCGCCCCAGTAGATCAGAGTGGCCTCCTTCACCGGGTCCAGGACCTCCACCGACAGGCCGATCTCGGCGTGCACGCTGTTGACGAAGTCCATGCCGTTGCGCGCCTCACGAATAGCGCTAGTGGCCACGGCCACCGTGTTCTGGGGTCGCAGGGCATCGGCCAGGCCGCGCAGCTTGTGCAGGGCCTGCAGTCCCCGCTGGAAGCTGGCGAAGGGAATCAGGCCCTCACGCAGCGAATCCGCGCCCAAGCGGACGATTTCCTGGGCATCGGCCAGAACCGCCAGGTTTCCATCCGGCGCGGCCGCCGCCACCAGGACGCGAAACGAGTTCGAACCCAGATCGTAGACAGCCACGCGCGGCTGGTCGACGGCGGGCGTGGAAGGGTCATTTCGGGTGATGAATTTCGGCCCTGGCATCGCGGCTTAGATACCACGTCCGGCCCCCGTCTGTCGGCGCGCTCGCGTTACGAGGTCTCGGGGTCGGCGAAGCGCCGCCGGATATCCAGGATGTCTTCCTTGGCCGCGAAGAACGCATCGACCACCCGGGGATCGAAGTGGAGCCCACGTCCCTCCGTCACGATGTCGCACGACTTCTCCACGCTGAAGGGTTGCTTGTAGGGGCGGCGCGAGGTGAGCGCGTCGAAGACGTCGGCGATGGCCACGATACGGCCCGGCAGCGGAATCTGCTCGCCGCACAGCCCCCGGGGATAGCCCGTGCCGTCCCATTTCTCGTGATGGGTCAGGGCCACCACTTCGGCCATACGCAGGACGTCCGAGTCGGCGCCCGACAGAATGCGCCCCCCCGTGGTGGTGTGGCGCTGCATGATGGCCCATTCCTCGGGCGTCAGCTTGCCAGGCTTGCGCAAGATGTCGTCGGGCGTGGCGATCTTGCCCACGTCGTGCATGGGGGCCGCGTGCAGCAGGCGCTCTAGTTCTTCCTCGGACCAGCCCAGCCTGCGGGCGATGGCCACCGAGCTGTGGGCCATGCGCAGGACGTGTTGTCCGGTCTCGTCGTCGCGGTACTCCACGGCCAGCCCCAGGCGGGCCACCGTATCGAAGGCCGCTCGCCGGACCCGATCCAGCGCCGCGCGCAACTCCGCGGTGCGCTCGTTGACCCGAGCCTCCAGCTCTTGGTTTTGGGTGTTCATGGCGTCGCGGGCGGCTTTGATCTCCAGGTGCGTCTCCACGCGCGCCCGCACCACGGTGGGAATGAAAGGCTTGGCGATGTAGTCCACACCGCCCACCTCGAAGCCACGCGTTTCGTTCTCCACCTCGCCCAAGGCGGTGATGAAAATGACGGGGATCGATCGGGTGCGCGGCTCGGCCTTGAGCCGCCGGCACACCTCGAAGCCATCCATGCCGGGCAAGACGACGTCGAGCAGGATCAGATCGGGCAGCGGCTCGGTCAGCGCCAGATCGAGGGCCGCCGGCCCCGTGGTGGCCACGCGCAGCTTGTAGCCGGGCAGCAGGCCCACCAGGACGCAGACGTTTCCCGGCGTGTCGTCGACGATGAGAATGTTACTGGGCGGCCGCTTCATGCGAGACCTCGATCGCCGGCACGAGTCGATGGAGTTCGTTCAACACGTCATTTGCACCCTGGAAATCGTAGACACGCAGGCGGGCCAAGAGGCGGCCAGCCTCGATCTGTGCGGGACCGTTCAAGGCGCCCAACAGCAGCTCGGCGCAGCCATCGGCAGTTGGATCGCACTCCTTGACCAGGGTGCTCACCCTTTCGAGGATGCCGCGTGGGTTGGCCTTGGCCGCCGGGGAAGACCTCCGCACCGGAGTGGTACAGAGGGGCGCGATGCCCTCCGTGACCTGGTGCAGCTCCCGCGCGAAGGCCTCTCGCAGGCTGACGGGCACGGGGTCACCGGCCTTGAGCGCCTGCTCGATTTGCGCGCCCAGACGCTGCAGGCTGCGCGCCCCCATGGTCCCGGCTAGACCCTTGACCGTATGCATGAGTCGAATCGCCTCCTTCGTGTCGCCCTCGCCCAGGTACACCGTGAGCTGCCGATCGTCGTGGCGGTGATCCTGATGAAAACCGCGCAGCAGCGACAGGTAGAGACTCTGGTTGCCATTCACGTGCAGCAGCCCCTGCCCCGTATCCACGCCCGGGATCTCCAACGGAATCTCAGGCTCGCGCACGACCATCAGGTTGGGCGAGGTCACGTTGAAGGCGTTGACCACCGGAATGGGCACGACGCCCGGCTGGATGACGCGACTCAGGGTCTCGTAGAGGGCCTCGGGCACGAACGGCTTGCTGAGGAAATCGTTCATGCCCGCGCTCAGGCACTCCTCGCGCGCACCGCCCACCACGTCCGCGGTGAGCGCGATGATGGGCAGGGTGGCGCACCGGGCATCTGAACGGATGAGACGCGTGGTCTCGAGGCCATCCATGCCGGGCATGTGGCGATCCATCAGCACGGCGTCGTAGGCCGCGCCTCCGGTGTGCTTGGCCTGCACCATGGCCAGGGCCTCGCGCCCCTCGGCGGTCACGTCCGCCGCCACGCCCACACGTTTGAGCAGAGCGACGACCACCTCTTGATTGATAGGATTGTCCTCCACCAGCAGCACGCGTCGGCCCGATAGGTGCGACCAGGCGTGCATGGCCGGGCGCTCGCCCGAGGTCAGCAGCTCGCCGGTGGCCAGACGCTCGCCGGTGCGCGAGAGCATGATGGCACGGGCCCGCTTCTCCGCATCCAGGCTGCGCGCCACGGCCTCGAAGAGCGCCGAGGGACTGGCCGGCTTGATGAGCAGCGCTCCCACGCCGACCGAGGCCAGGCAAGCCTGCGCGTCGTCCGCGTCCGCGTGGGTGGCCAACACGAGAGTCCGCCAGGTGACGTTCTGCTTGCGCGCACGGCTCAGGACGTCGCGCAGATTGCCCTCGGGCAGGCGCCAATTCAGCAGGGCCACGTCGGGAGGCCGGTGGCCACCCTGCCCAAAGAGACGCGCCCGGGCCTCCTCGGTGCGAGCCACACCCTCCGCGTTCAGGCCTGCCCCACGCAGGGCTTCCACCATGGTCGAGCAGGCGGTCGGGTTGGGCTCCAGGACCAACACGCGGCGACCGCGGATCACAGGCGGGACGCCGGGTACCTGGCGCCGTGAATCCGTGCGGACCTGCAGCGGCACCACGACCTTGAAGCAACTGCCCCGCCCCGGCTCGCTGTGCAGCTCAATGCTGCCGCCCATCAGGTCGACCAGGCGGCGGCAGATGGCCAGGCCCAGCCCGGTACCGCCATAGCGCCGGGTGGTGGAGTCGTCAGCCTGGGTGAAGGGACGGAAGAGGCGCGCCTGTTGTTCCCTGCTGATGCCGATGCCCGTGTCCTGGACCTGAAAGCGCAGGACCGCCTTGTCGCCCGACATCCCGTCATCGTGCACCGACACACGCACTTCGCCCTCGTGGGTGAACTTGACGGCGTTGCCCGCCAGGTTGGTCAGGATCTGGCCGAGGCGCAGGGGATCGCCCAATAGCATGACCGGCACGCTGGGTTCGCGATCGATGACCAGCTCCACGTTCTTCTCGGCGGCGCGCACGCCCACCATGGAGGCCACCCCGTCGAGCACGTCGTCGAGCAGGAAGGGCACGTGTTCGAGGTCGAGCTTGGAGGCCTCGATCTTCGATAGATCGAGGATGTCGTTGATGATGCCGAGCAGATGTTTGGAGGCGCCGTGCAGCTTGCTCAGGTAGCTGGACTGGGTGCTGGACAGCTTGGTCTGGCGGAGCAGATCGGCCATGCCGATGACCGCGTTCATCGGCGTGCGGATCTCGTGGCTGATGGTGGCCAGGAACACGCTCTTGGCGCGATCGATGGCGTCGGCGCGCTCGCGCTCGATACGACGGACCACGAACATGAGACGCGCCGATCCCGCCAGGCCGGCCAGGGTGGCAACCGCCACCACCAACCCGCGCACCAACGTGGACTGATTCATCCACAGAAGAATCAGAGCCGCGGCCCCCGGCAACAGAGCACACGCGGCCAGCAACGCCCCCAGGTGAAGCGCCTGCGCAGAGACCAGTGAACGAGGAGCCGATGAATGACGAGACGCCGATGCTTCAGTCACGCGAGCCTCAACACAACGGATCGACAGCCCGCATGGTACACGGCGAGAAGCGCGCTCGCCTCGTGGGCAGATCGCCGCCTTCCCCCCCCGCTGTCTCGCCCGCAACCACCTCACCCCCCTGACGCCGCACTTGGGCACACACGCAAACGTCAGAACACCGGCGGTGAGCGTGGCGGAACGGTAGCAACGAAGCCCCGTGCGGATCGCTTTTCCGCGCGGAACGAGGCTCCAGACGCAAGGCCTGCGCGGAATCCGGACGGACCCCCGACCATGGGCCCACCCGATCTCGATTCTCAGCCGGAGAAGATTCCGGCCGTCACTTCCACTCGGCGAAGAGGGTCCTGCAGTCCCCGTTCTCGTCCAGCTCGTATTCGTACACGGCGCACACGCCGTTCAGCCGAGAGAGCCGGTTCGAGTTCGTGCTCAGGCAAACCGAGCCGCGGTAGCTCACGCCGCCGCGTCCGTTGGGCTTGCCCACGCCCGTGCCCTTCCAGGTGCAGCCCTCGCTGTCTCTCGTCACCCAAAGGCCCTGCCCCTCTCCGTAATACGTTCCGCCCGGCATGGGGCGCGACCAGAAGGTGCCCAGCTCGCTGACGTCTATGCCCAGGACTCTTCCGGAGGACTGAAACGAGATCTCCAGGCTGGGGTCGCTCACCTCTCCGGGCAACACCCGCCGCGCGGTGACCTTGCCGGCCAGTTCTCCCATCTTTTCTCCCAGCATCGATACCTCCTTATGCGTGGGGGCGTGAGGCGGAGGGCGCCACCGACATCGCGCCCGCGAATTGATCGTCCCACCGCCCTGTGACGGAACAACTCGGGCGGGCCGCACGCGAAGCGCATCAAGCGCACACCGCCGCGGAGCCGCGTCGGGGCGAGAGGGCCGCGTTCACGGATTGTGGCTCTCCCATGCAATGCGCTCGAGGAAGTCCTGGGCGCGCAGGCGGTCGGCCTGCAGGGTGGCGTGATCGCGCAGCTCCTCGTAGGCCACGCGGGCCAGCGACAGATCGCCTGCCAGAAACGCCGACTCGCCCAGCAGGCGCGTGCACTCCTTGGCGAAGGGCGGCCCCCACGTGGCGGACGGCCTCTCTGTCACCGGCACCGCCGCAGTCGGCGCGGCAGGCGAGCAGGCCTTGACCAGCTCGCGCACCGCCAGCTTGGGATCCCGAGCCGCCAGTTGGCGGCCCAGCAGATAGGATCCCAGCGCCTCGCCGGGATTGGCGCGCGCGAATTCGCCCACCAGGAAGACCGCCAGCCCCGCATCGGGGGGACGTCCCACCTCGTCGCCTAAGAACACGCGTCCCAGCGTGGCACGCGACGGCGCATCGACCAAGGCGCGCAGCCTGACCTGGGCCAGGCGCTCTTCATTCTCGTCGGTGGCATTGGCCAGGGCACGCTGCACATCCGCTCTGGCTTCGGCCAAGCGGCCCGCATGAAAGTGAATGGTGGCCGCCAAGTTGGCGGCGCGCACGCGCAGCGGACGGGTGAGCGTGTCGTCGTCCGATGCACCCAGGACCCGCAGGGCCGCATCCGCCTGCCCCGCGGCGGCCAACGCCTCGGCCAGGTCCAGGCGAAACACGGGCTCGTGCGGATCGTCCTGGCACACGCTGGTCAGCAGCCGGGCCGCGTCCTCGGGCGCACTGCCCAGCCGCGCCCGCGCCTCGCCCACCCGCGCCGCCAACTCGCGTGCGCACACCTTCTGGAAGATGGCCGGCCGACGGAAACGTTCACGGGCCCGCGCCAGGGTGGCCGGGTCGAGGGGCTGTTCCTGCAAGAAGGCGCGCCAGTCCGATTCCAGCGACGCCAGATCATGGCCATAGACGCCCGCAAAATCGCCCGCCGAGGCGTAGAGGTCACGCAGCTTGGCGGCACCGAAGCGGTCGAGGAGAAAACGGCAGAACGAACCCGCCAAGGTGTAAGCGCGCGGGCCGGATTGGGCGGTGAAGCCCGCGCCCAAGATGCGGCTCAGCGGCGGGGCCTGGTCCAGCTCCATCATGGCGCGTGCCTGCTCGTGCAAGGTCGCGCGACCGTCGGGATCGCCGTAGTCGGCCGCCTCGGCCAGCCCCTCGACCAGGCCCATGGCCAAGCGAGGCACACCCAGGTGCCACGCAAGGGAGATGCCGAACAGGTGATCCCCAAAGGCGCCGGCGAAGACATGCGCCAACTCGTGGCGCAGGCGAGAGGCGGGGAAGGGCTCGGCTTGCACGAAGATCTCGCGCTGCCAGGGCTTGGCGTAGAGCGTACCGCCCGCGCCCGTCAGCTCCTTCTTCTGTGCGGCCGACGAGAAGCGGTACACGGTGATGGGCGCGCGCGGCTCGGTGCCCAGGATGTGCGCCAACTGCCAGTAGCGAAACTCCAGGTCACGGCGAACCAGCTCGATCTCCTCGCGAGAATCGGCCTCGGGATCGCTGTACAGGACGAAATGCGACGAGCGCGTCTGGCGGGACAGCACGGCCGTGAGATCGCGACGGTCCAGGTGAAAGCCTAAGCTGGCCCGCGCGGCGAGCCAGCCCCAAGCCCCGGCCACGAGCGCGATGGTCACGGCCAGCCAGGGCAGCGACGGCCGGCGCCAGACGGGCCGCGGGGGTCCATCTTCCCGGGCCCGCCCGCCCCCGCTCACACAGGCCAGCACCGCCAGAGCGGCGCCGATCCAGGTCAGGTTGGCCAGCCGGTACCAGAAGAGCCGAGCCGACGGTCGCAGCGCCTCGTCGTAGATAGGGCCAGGAAAGAAGCCGCCGAAGGGATCGAAGGCGAAGACCGGGGGGGCGCGGTACACGCGCACCAGCGACCAGGCCAGCGAGAGGACCGGCAACGCCCACGCCACGACGCGCCCCAGGCGCCCGCGCACCAGCACCCCGGCCAACACGCCCGCTGGCGCGGCAAAGAGCACCGTGCCCACCGGCAGGAGCGCGAAGAAGGCCAAGCCCGCGCCCCAGTTGCAGTTGCGCACCCGCAGCCCGTTGGCCACGGAGAGCAGGAGGGGCAGGACCAGCAGGCTCAGGCTGGCGACGATCGCCTGGCCGACCAGGCGAGCCAGGCCCACGGGCAATCGCGCCGACCGCGCCGCGGCCACCGTCCCCTGCCCCACATCCACAGCCGCGAAGGCGGCCAGCAACCCGATGACGAAGGCGTAGTCGTAACCCAGCACATCGAACAGCGGCACCACACACAGGCCCGCCGCGACGAGCCCGAGCAAGGCACCCCAGATCACGAGGCGCAGTCCGAATCGTTTGTTGATCCGGTGCACCGTGCGTGCAACGCTCATGCGGGAACAGAATGCCGCAGCCCTCTGATCGTCGCCAGCGGGAACGGACCCCTATCGAGTTGCGGGTCGAGTACCAGCGACTCAATCGCTTCTTTTACGACTACACGAAGAACATCTCGAAGGGCGGCACGTTCATCAAGACCACGAAGCCCCTCGATGTGGGCACGCGGTTCCTGTTCCGCCTGATGGTCCCCAGCATGAGCGAGCCCATGGTGCTGCTGGGCGAGGTGCGTTGGGTCCTGCACGAAGGCGAGACGCGCCAGGGCCAAGGGCCCGACGGCGCCGACGAGCCCGGCATGGGCATTCGCTTCATCTACGCCGACGGCGAGCAGCAAGCCGCCGTCGAGCGCGAGGTCGAGAAGCTCATGGTGTCGAGCCTGGGTCCGCGCATCTACGCGGACCTGCGCAAGCGCTAGCGCTTGCGCCGCAACACGCGGGCGAACTTCTCGCGGTCGGTGGCGCCGAGCTCGCCCAGGATGAGCAGTGTCGTGACGAACACCAAGCCCGCCGCAGCCATGCCCGCCAGGCCCATGACGAGGCCCCGATCGGGCAGGATGCGCGCCACGGCCAAGGCCAGGACCACCGCGGCCAGCACACGCCCAACGGAAGCGGCCGGCGGATAGGCCGCGAATCGCTTCCATAGGTAGGCCAGCGCCACCAACAGCCCGGCCAGCATGCCCAGCGCGGTGGCGCCCGCGGCAGCCTTCAACATGGCGGGCCCGGGCGCCGCGTTGGGCACCAGCGCAAAGGCCAGGGCCGCGCCCACCACCAAGGACACCGCCACCAGAATCACGGCCACGTGGGGTCGGCCCGACGCGGTGATGATCGAGCCCGCGATGGAAAGCAGCGCCAAGGCCACGATGCCTCCCGCCAGAATGGGCAAAGCCGCCGCGCCCGCACCATACGCCGCGGGATAGAAGAGACGCAGGAGGGTGACCGGTCGCGCTGCCAGCACCACCGCCAGGGCCGCGCCGAAGATGAGCGCATAGCGCAGGGTCTGGCGCACGTAGGCCCGGGTGGCCTCGCGATCCTCGGCGAACGTGGAGCGCGAAACCAGGGGGAAGATGACGAAGGTCACCACCAGGAGCGCCTGATAGGGCAGCAGGGCCAGGCTGCGCACGGCCTCGTAGGCGCCCACCACCGCATCAGCCCCCGGCCCGGCCATCGCCGCGCCGGCAAAGCGCCGCAGCAGCAACGAATCGTAGCTGAGCGCCAAGTTGATCAGCAGCGTGTAGAGCACCACGCCGCCCATGAAGACAACGAGGCGCCAGGGCGCGAACGAGCTGCCGCCCGCCGGGGCCCACATCTTCTTGCCCGACACCGCGAGAATGAGCAGCGCCGCAGCGATGAAACCCGCGAACGCGCCCGCCACCGGGTGACCCAAGCCGCGCCCCACCAGGGCACCCGCGAGGAGCAGCACGGTCTTGCTAACGGAGAACCCCACGTCGAAGCTGGCCTGCACGCGGAAGCGCCGCTGGCCGTTCGCCGTCCCCACGAACACCGCGTAGAACGAGTAGAGCAGCGGGATAGCCGCGGCCAGACGGAAGAGGTTGGTGTGCTCGGGCGCCTTGAGCGCGTCGGCCATGAGCGGCGCCGCCAAGGCGAAGCCCAGGGCCAGCGCCACGCCCAAGAAGACCTGCATCCTGAGGCCCGCGCGTTGAACGGCGCCCATGCGCGCGTCGTCCTCGGCGGTGAACTTGGAGACCGACTGGATAGTCCCCTGGACCACCGTGTTGTTCACGATGGACACGGCGTTGTTGACCACGGAGAAGGCGCCGTACTCGGCCACGCTGGCCACGCGCGCCAGCAGGAACTTCTGCAAGGCGCCGAAGACCATGAAGGAGGCCTTGGCAAAACCGATGAACAGCACGCCTCGCCCCACCTCGACAGCGCGGTCGGGCTGGGGCTGAGGCTGCGACGGGGATTGATTGGTCTCTGCGTTCACGGCGCGCAGACTACAACGCCGGCGCCAAGACGCAGCCCCGATTCACCGCGGACCATCGCGTCGCGGGCAGCGCGTTTACTGGAAACGGCACGCGGCCTGAAGCAATAGTACGCGGATGGCCTGGTCACGCATGAGTTTCAAGGGACAACCCGTTTGGGTCAAAGTGGGCGACGACGGCCGCCCCACCCTCGACAGCGACGGCCGGGCCGAGATGAAGTACCGGCAGGAGGATCCCAAGAGCTACCGCCCTGCACCCTCCAACCTGGCGCCCCTGGCCCAGGGCGCCGCCGAGGCCGCGCCGCCCCGGGCACCGCGCCCGGCTGGCGTGTCGCGCCCGTCGGTGGCTGCGTCCGATCCCCATGCCATTCAGGTGTGGACCGACGGTGCCTGCTCGGGGAACCCCGGTCCCATGGGCATCGGCGTGGTCGTGGTGGCCGACGGCAAACGCGTGGAGCGCGGCGAGTACCTTGGCGTGGGCACCAACAACATCGCCGAGTTGACGGCCATCGCGCGCGGTCTGCAGGTGGCCGCGGAGCTCATGGCCGACCGCGATCGCGCCGTGAATCTGTACAGTGATTCGAGCTACGCCCTGGGCCTGCTGGGCAAGGGTTGGAAGGCCAAGGCCAATCAAGAGCTGGTGGCCAGCCTGCGCCGCCAACTCGCCGATTTTCCCAAACTGCACCTCGTGAAGGTGGAAGGCCACGCGGGCGTGTCCAACAACGAGCGCTGCGATGAGCTGGCCCGCGAAGCGATCACGAGGCGGCGCTGATGTCCGCGCTGTTCACGGCCGAGAACCTGGCCAGCCTGCTCAGCCTGACGGCTCTGGAGATCATCCTCGGCATCGACAACATCGTCTTTCTGGCCATCCTGTCGCAGAGGCTGCCCGCGGCGCAGGCGAGCAAGGCCCGCCGCTTGGGCTTGGCCATGGCGTTGCTGACCCGCGTGGCCCTGCTGCTCACGCTGACCTGGCTGAGCCACCTGGTGGCGCCGCTGTTCACCGTGGCTGGTCACACCTTCTCGGGCCGCGATCTCGTGTTGGCCGCAGGAGGCCTGTTCCTCATCGCCAAATCGTCGCATGAAATCCACGGCAAGACGGAGGAGGAGCACGGCGGCAGCGAGGGTGGCCGGGTCCGCGCCACCCTGGCGAGCGTGGTGGTCCAAATCGCCCTGCTCGACGTGGTCTTCTCGCTGGATTCGGTCATCACCGCTGTGGGCATGGCCCCGCAGCTTTGGATCACGATCAGTGCCGTGGTGTTGGCCATGGGCGTGATGATGCTGACCGCCGATCAGACTGCCGCCTTCATCTCCCGCCACCCCAGCCTGAAGCTGTTGGGCCTGTCCTTCTTGTTGCTCATCGGCGTGCTGCTCGTCGCCGAGGCGCTGGGCCACCACGTGCCGCGCGGCTACGTGTACTTCGCCATGGGCTTCTCGCTGGCCGTGGAGCTGCTCAACATCCGCGCACGCCGCAAGCACCGAGCGGCGGCCCAGGTTGCGGGTCGCTGAGCTGGCTCAGACCGGATCGGGCCAATGCGACAGGCCGATGCGGTTGCCCTCCGGGTCCTTCACGTAGATTGTGTAATCGGTGTGCCGGTACAGCGGCGCCCCGGCCTCGCCTAGCTTGCGGATCCAGTCCACGCGCTCCGCGCGCGCGATCCGCAGGGCCAGCATGTGCAGGCCGGGTTCTTCCTCGCCCGGGGGCTGACGCGGCTGAGTGGCACGCTCCAAGGCCAGGAAGGTCCCCGCGCCCAGGTCCAGCCACACGGAGCGATCGCCCTGGCCGTCGGGCGCGGGCCAGCGGCGCACGACGGCCAGCCCCAGGACGTCCCGGTAGAAGCGCTCCATGCGCGGCAGGTCCATGGCCTTGAGGGCCAGATGATGGACGGTGGGTGACATGGGTCCACTGTACACGCGGAATCTGCCGGGGCTCCCGTGTTCCCACGCCAGGACAGCGCCTTGCGGCCTCGATCGCCCGTCCTACACTCGTCCATGTGGGCGACGAGACAGGCACCGAATCCGCCTCGGGTGAATCACTACGGCCTTGCGAGCTGTGCCACCGCCCGTTGGCCGGCGAGCACTTCCGCGTGCGTGACCTGCTGGTGTGCGCCGAGTGCGCCGCCGATCTGGCCCGGCCCGCCGCGGCCGCCGACTGGCTCCGCCGTGCCCTGTCCCGCGGCGTCGGCGCGTCCATGGGCGTGGCGCTGGCCTGGTACCTGGCCACCCGCATCACCTCGCTCGATTTGGCGCCCCTGGCCGTGGTCGCCGGCATTATCGTGGGCCTGACCGTGCGGCGGAGCGTGGCCGGCCGCGGTGGCTGGCGCGTGCAGCTTTTGGCCTTGGCCCTGACCTATCTGGCCGTCTGCGTGCGCTTCGTTCCCTCGGTCTTCCAGGGCATGGGCGACGCCATTCGCACCAGCCAGGTGAGAGACGCGCCGGCGAGCGCCCCGCCCGCTCCCACCGTGGGCCAGATGCCTGCCCAGGCCGCGACGGAGCCCCCGCGCGCCAGCCCGCCGACTGACACCTCGGTCGCGTCCACCCTGCTGGCCTATTTCCTGTTCACCCTGGTGGCATGGGGCCTGGTGCTGGCTGGCCCGTTCGTAGCGGGCTTCTCGGTGGCGGGCGCACTGAGCACGGTGGCGGGGCTCTATCTGGCGTGGCGCCTCAACCGCGCCGCACCAGTGCAAGGTCCCTTCGGAGATTCGGCCGTCTCGACCTGACCGTCGTTGCACTGTCGTCGAGAAAGCGCAACCCTATGAGTCGTGACCAGTCGCCGCCCCACCGACGTGGCCTTGCTCTACGCGCCCACCGAAGACCAGAAAGGTGCACGCATTATTCGCGCCCGCGAAGGCGTGTTGGAGACCGGCGAGGTGCGGCCGGTGCCCGAGGGCCGTGCCCTGACCGGCCAAGAGTTGGTGCGCCTGCGACCTCGCGAGAAGTTCCCCGCCCTGTGCGACGTGGAAACCCTGCACCCCGCCGAGAAGACCGACCGCCAGAGCAGCGGCCCGGTCCAGGTTGCCACCGACGAATACCGCCGCAACTGGGAGCAAACCTTCGGCGACAGGCCGAGCAAGCCGGGCCTGGCGAACTAGTCAGCAGATACGCGGCAGCAGCTCCCCCTCGGGTTCCGCCAGCAGGCGACGGCCGAAGCCGGTGTCGAGGACGATGGAGCCGGGGCGCTCGGCCACGCACGTGCCAATGACGGCGGCGGCGCGGCCCAGCGGGTGAGCGCGCAAGGCCGCCAGCACGCGCTCCACGGACTCGGGTCGCACGCCCATGAGCGCCTTGCCCTCGTTGGCCACATGCAAGGGATCCACGCCCAGCAACTCGGAGGCGGCGCGCACCTGGGGCTGCACGGGCAACGCCGTCTCGTCGAGCACGATTCCCACCTGGGCCTTGCCCGCCATTTCGGTGAGGGCGCTGGCCACCCCGCCACGCGTGGGATCCTTCATGGCCACCACTTGACCTGCGGCCAGCCCCGCGCGCACCAGGCCGTTGAGCGGCGCCACGTCGGAGGCCAGCGGGCCCTCCAGGTGCAAGTCGTGGCGCGCCGCCATGACCGCGAAGCCGTGATCGCCGATCGTGCCGGTCACGATGATGCGATCGCCGACGCGCAGGCCCGCATCGCGCACCACCCGCTCGGCCAGCCCCACGCCCGCCGTGTTGATGACGACGCCGTCCAACTCGCCCTTGCCCATGACCTTGGTGTCGCCGGTCACGATGCGCGCGCCGGCCTCGGCACACGCCGCCCGCAGCGAATCCCGGATGCGCTCCAGATCGGCGCGGGCGAAGCCCTCCTCGATGATCACGGCGCAGGTCAGGCCCAGGGGCCGGGTGGCGCCCATCATGGCCAAATCGTTGATCGTGCCCGACACCGCCAGCCGCCCGATGTCGCCGCCCGGAAAGAAGAGCGGCTTGATGACATAGGAGTCGGTGGTCAGGACCAACCACTGATCGCCCACGGGCAAAACCGCGCCGTCATCCATGGCGTCTAGGCCCACCCCGGGCCCGGGCTGAGCCAAGGCGCCGACGAAGACCTCTTCGATGAGCGCCCGCATGGCGGGCCCGCCCGCGCCGTGTTTGAGCGCCACTCGATCGCTGAGCCTGTGACTCATGTGCTGCTCCCCAGGTCGGGGCGTCCCCCGTACCGATGCCAGATCCTGCAGGTGCCCTCGCTGGACACCATGCACGCCCCCACGGGGGCATCGGGTGTGCACGCGTGGCCGAACAGCGGGCAGTCGGTGGGCTCCACCAAGCCGACCATGATCTTTCCGCAAAGGCAGCGCCCGGCCGCCTCCGATGGCGGCTCCGCGCGCCAGTTGCTCTTCACCGTGAAACGCTGGCGCGCATCGAAGCGTGTCCATTCATCGCGCAGCTCCAGATTCCCGTCGGGGATGATACCGATGCCGCGCCAGGGGCCGTCGGCCTTGCGAAACACCCGCCACAGGGCTTCCTGCGCCTTGCGGTTTCCCTCGCGGGTCACACAGCGCGGATAGGCGTTGGCCACGCGGGCATCATCGTTTCTGACCATCTCCAGCAACTTGATCAGCGCGGCCAGGATGTCGAGCGGCTCGAAGCCCGCCACCACCACGGGCCTGCGGTGCCGTCGGGCGAAGTCCTCGAAGAGGCCCCAACCCGTGATGACCGCCGCGTGCCCCGCGGCCAGGAAGCCCTCCACCTGGGCGGCCGGTAGCCGCGCCACCGCCTCCATGGCGGCCGGCACGTACTTGTGCGCGGACAAGACGGAGAAGTTGCACGGCGGCTCGGCCTGCACGATGGCCGCCGTAGCCACCGCAGTGGTCTCGAAGCCCGACGAGAAGAAGACCAGCGGCTCGGGACGAACGCGCGCCAACTCCACGGCCTGCAGGGCGCTGTACACGACGTGAACTTGGGCGCCCTCGGCTTGGGCATCGGCCAGGGACATGCGGCTTCCGGGCAACCGGACCATGTCGCCGTAGGTGGCGAGGCGCACGCCCTGTAGGGCCAGGTCCACGGCCGCGTCCACCTCGGGGCGGTCGGTCACGCACACGGGGCAGCCCGGGCCCATGATGATGCGCAAGCCACTGGGCAGGCCGGCGCGCAGGCCGAAACGGGCGATGGCCTGCTCGTGCGTGCCGCACACGTGCATGAGCGACACGGGCCGCCTCATGGCCGCCATCAAGCGATGGAGCGCCGTATAGAGAGCGCGCGCCCGGTCCGGGTCGCGGAACTTCAGCTCCGCCGCACCCGTCACGTCTTCGCCTCGTCGGCGGCCGTCAGCTCGGCTTGCCGGTCCGCCGCCAGCAGCTCGTCCTGCGCGGCGGCGGCCAGTTCCTCGAACAGCTTGAGGGTTTCGCCCACCTCCTCGGGCGGGATCCGCCGGATGGCGAAACCCACGTGGTTCAGCACGTAGTCGCCGGGGGCCACGGGCTCATCCACGATGTCCAAGCGCACCTCGCGCTGCACACCGAAAAAGTCCACCCTGGCCACCAAGCCGTCGATGGCAACCACCCTACCGGGCACGCCGAGACACATCGCGAGGTCATAGCAGGAGGACGCCACGCCGCAACCAGCGCGGGGGCAGGCCGCTACCGAGACATGGCGTCAGCCACCACGGCCTGGCCCAAGGCCAAGCCGCCGTCACCGGGCGGCACCTGCCGGTGCAAGTGCACCGGGCCGCGCAGCTCACGCAGCAGCGACTCGGCCAGACGCGCGTTCTGGAAACAACCGCCGGTCAGCACCACGGGCAAGGGCCCCGTGCGCCGCAAGATGATACGAATCAGCTCCGCCGTGGCGACCACCAGGGTGTTGTGAAACCGCGCCGAGACCACGGCGGGCGAGGTCTTCGCGATCAACTCGCGCACGGATTCGCGCACCAGCGGCCGCAGGTCGACGGCCAAGGGAGCCTCTCCTTCGATGACGAAGGGGTATCGCCCCTCTTCCAGCGGATCGGCCACGCACTCCCAGGCCATGGCCAACTGACCCTCGAAACGCGCGTGCGGAGCGGCCAGGCCCAGGGCCGCCAGGGCATCGAAGTAACGACCCGCACCGTGGGCCAAAGGCGCGTTGAGGCGCTGGGCGATCATCCGGCGCACCAGAGCCACCTCCGCGGAGGACACGCGCTGGAACAGGGCCAACGCCTGCAGCGGCGGATCACCGGCAAAGGCGTCGTCGAGTAGGGCCAGGGCCAGTCGCCAGGGCTGTCGAATGGCCACTTCGCCCCCGGCCAAGGGCAGGGCCCGCAGGGTGGCCAACCTCTCGAAGCGCGCCAGCTCGCACAGCAGGATCTCGCCGCCCCAAGCGGTACCGTCGGGGCCCATTCCCGTGCCGTCGTAGGCCACGCCCAGCACCGGGCCCGTGAGCCCGTGCTCCGCCATGGCCGCGGCCACGTGGGCGTGGTGGTGCTGCACGGCCACCTTGAGCGGCTCCGGCCGCCCGCGCGCGAAACGGGTGGACGCGTAGTCGGGGTGAAGGTCGTGGGCCACGATCTCGGGCACGATGCCCGTGAAGCGCAGCAGGCGCTCCATCGCGCGCTCGTAGGCGTTGATGCAGGACAGGTTGTCCAGATCACCCATATGCGGCCCCAGATAGGCCTGCCCGCCGCGGGCCACGCAGAAGGTGTTCTTCAGATGAGCCCCGCAGGCCAACACCGGACGCGCCAGCGCCACCGGCAAGTGGATGGGCCGAGGCACGTAGCCACGCGAGCGCCGCAAGAGCGAGGGCGCCCCCGCCACCACGCGAACCACCGAATCATCGCAGGCGTTCTCGATCGACCGATCGTGCATCAGGAAGGCGTCGGCGATGCGCCCCCGCCGCTGGCGCGCATCCCCGTCGTCGAAGGCGATGGGCTCCTCCGACAGGTTGCCCGAGGTCATGACCAGGGGCCGGCGAACCTCGGAGAGCAGCAGGTGGTGCAGCGGCGAATAAGCGAGGAAGATGCCGAGCAGGGGATTGGCGGGCGCCACCTCGGGCGCCACCTGGGCCGTGGCTCGTCGGCGCGCCAAAACGATGGGCCGCTCGGGCGACGTGAGCAGCGCCGGCTCACCCGCCTCCAACTCCACCAGCTCCTGAGCGGCGGCCAGATCCTTCACCATCAGGGCCAGGGGCTTCTCGTCGCGCCGCTTGCGCTGGCGCAACTTGTGCACCGCCGCCCCGGAGGTGGCATCGCAACACAGGTGGTAGCCGCCGATGCCCTTGACGGCCAGCACGTGTCCCTCGGCCAGCAGCTCGGCGGCGCGGCCGAGGGGCTCGCCATCGAGGATGCGGCCCTCGGGATCCAAGAGCCGCAACCGCGGGCCACACACGGGACAAGCGATGGGTTGGGCATGGAAGCGGCGGTCCGCCGGATCCTCGTATTCGGCTCGGCAGGCCGGGCACAGCTCGTAGGCGGCCATGGTGGTGTGGGCGCGATCGTAGGGGATGGCACGCGCGATGGAGAAACGCGGCCCGCACTGCGTGCAGTTGGTGAGGGCGTAGCGAAAGCGACGCGCCCGGGGATCCGCGATCTCCGCCAGGCACGCGTCGCAGGTGGCGATGTCCGCGGGGATGGAAACCCGTGGCTCGTCGCCGCTGTCCGCGCTGGACGAGATGAGGAACTCGCCCGCCGGCTGGGGCGCGATGTCCTCGCACTCACGCGCTGTAACCGAGGCTGCAGGCGGCGGGGTGGCCAGGCGCTCGTGGAAATCCTGCAACCCCGCCGGGGTTCCGAAGGCCTCGATGGTCACGCCCTGGCCATCGTTCCACACCCGCCCGCTCACCCCCGCCGCGTGGGCCATACGCCACACCCAGGGCCGGAAGCCCACCCCCTGCACGATGCCGCGCAGCCGGATACGCTGGCCCGCACGCTCGGCCATGGCTCAGCCGCGCTTGACCGAGGCCACGCGCGCCTCCAGCCAGGCGAACCAGGCCTCCAGGCCCTCGCCCTTCCAGGCCGACATCTGAATGATGTCGATGGCGGGATTGAGCGCCCTGGCATCGGCCACGGCCGCGTCCACGTCGAAGTTGGTGTAGGGCTGAAGATCGATCTTGTTGAGGACCATGGCCCGCGACTCTTTGAACATGAGCGGGTACTTGGCCGGTTTGTCGTGCCCCTCGGTGCAGGACAGGATCATGACCTTGTCGTGTTCGCCCAAATCGAACTCGGCCGGGCACACCAGGTTGCCCACGTTCTCGATGACCAGCAGGTCGAGTGAGCCGGGGAGCTGCCGCAGGGAACGGGTGATCTGGTGAGCCTCGATGTGACAGCCTCCGCCCGTGTTGATTTGCAGCGCGGGCACGCCGTGGCGGGCGATGCGATCGGCGTCGCGGGTGGTGTCGATATCGCCCGTGATGACGGCCATGCGCAGCCGACCGCCCAGTCCCGCGGCGGTGCGTTCGAGCAGCGTGGTCTTGCCGGCGCCCGGTCCGGACATGAGGTTGACCACGTACACGCCGCGCGCCGCGAACAGCTTGCGGTTGGCCTCGGCATTGTCGCTGTTGTCCTGCAGGACATCTCGCACCACCTCGATCTGCGTGCTCATGTTCCCCCCTCATCCAATCCCGCCGCGAGCGCGTCGTCCACGTCGATCGTCAGCATGTGCAGCTCGCGTCCGGCCACCACATCGCCGCCCGGCTGCCCGCATCCCGCACAAGGCTCCAGCAGATCGCCACCCCGCTCCTGCCCGCATTCCGTACAACGGATGCGCGTGGGGATGCGCTCGATGTCCAGCTTGCAGGCGCGGGCGGCGGTGCCGCGCGCGGCGATCTCGAACGCGAAGGTCAGGGTCTCCGCATCCAGGCAGGTCAGCTCGCCCAGCAGAAGCCGCATGCCCACCACGTGCCCACCGCCGTGCTCGGCCGCCGTGGCCAGGGCCACTTCGACCATGCGCTGGGCGACCGCGGTCTCGTGCATGCCGTTCTCTCTTTGCATGCGGCCGTCGGCTAGGCAAGGCGACGCCCTGACGTCGAGATGACCGGAGGCCGGCGCACGACCTGGGCGCGCCGCGCGGTCAGCGCTATGCTTGCGCCATGTACACGATCCTGCACGTGGCACTGTTGGCGCTGACCGTCCTCGGACTCAGTCGACTGCACAACGGCATCTACCTGAAGACCCCGACCACGGCGGCCCTCGTGGCCGTGGTCTTCAGCGCGCTCAACTGGGGCCTCGGGTGGTTCCTGCGCCTGCTCCTCGTGGTGCCCACCCTGTTGACCTTGGGCTTGCTGCTGCTCTTCACCTCGCTGCTGGTCAATACGGCCCTGCTCTGGCTTACGGACAAGCTCCTCAAGTCCTTCGAGCTCCGGTCGACCCGCGCTCTTTTCTACTCCTCGGGGGCTATCACGCTGGTCAACTGGATCTTCCAGATGCGGATCCACTGACGGATCCTCCGCCGCGCCGCGCTGCCGCCGGACTGAGGTACCATCACGGCATGAGGCCACGTTGCATTGCCCTGATCCTGCTCATGGTGAGTCCGCTCGGCGGCTGTGCGACCGTGCCCCCGACCGAGCCGGACATGGCCAGGGAGCCCGCGCCGCCGCTACCCAGCGAGCCCGCGGCCGTTCCCCTGCCCCACCACGCGGACGAAACCGGGGCCATCTCCATCGAGGGCGGCGAGGGTCTGGTTCGGCTGTGCGATTCCATGCGCGACGAGGGGCGCATGGACTTCCCCGGAAGTGCGGTGGCCCAGGCCCGCGCCCGCGAGGAGCACGCCCAGCGGCGTCAGTCAGCGGAGACAGGACGCTATGTGACCGTGGCGCCGCCGGCGGGATTCGCCTTCGGCGAATACGAGCTGAGTGAACGCCGCCTGCTGCTCGATTTGCGACAGGGAATTCGGCTCTCGCAAGGGGCGGAGTTGACGACCGGCCTAGACGACGACCCGCTGGGCTTTCCGCTGTCGCCGGAGGGCGCGGAACGCATGCTGGCCGATCGGGCCGCGGGCAGGCTCTTTTTGCGCGTGCTCTTCCGGCCTCTGCGTTCGAAGATGCGCAACGAAGCCTGCCAGTGGGTCAGCGGCGGCGGCGTGGTTCGCATGGGGGCCGACGTGGAGGCGATCGCTCTGCTGGACGGCGACGGACGCGTGCTGACCCGCGGGGGCACACGCGACGCGAGCCCCGAGTTGGATTCGCCGGTGACCAGCCCCCAGGTCACCGTCAAACGCCCGCGTCTCGCCGATGGTGGCGCCGTGGCCGAGGCCATGGCCGAATCGGCACGGGCGCTGGGCGCGGCCGTCCTGCCCTGCTACCAAAAGACCCTGGCCACACGGCCCAACCTGCGCGGCACGCTGGTCGTCGCCCTGCGCGTGGCGGGCGACGGCCGCATCGAAGAGGCCCGCACCGAATTGTCCACCCTGGGCGACGACGCCCTGGCCACCTGCGCCGCCACCCTTTTGGGCAAGGCGCGCGTGAGCGGCGGTCCCGCCCGCATCAGCGTCCCCCTCGTCTTCGAGTCGCAGGACGATCGCTGACGCGCGCGTTTCGACGTCGCGGGTTGCCTTGACGCTCGCGCGCACCATCTGGGACACTCCGCCACCTCGGCCAGCCGAAAGAGGCCAGGGTTGAGCCGAAAGGAGCGAAAGCCGAATGTCGAAGCTGAATCTGGTTGGCTTGGTGGTTGCGGGCACCGTCGGGCTGGGCTGTGGCGGCCCCGAGAAGCCCAAGCCCACCCTGCAAGCCGAACTGGCCGGCGCGCCCGCGTGGGCCAAGGGGAGCTGCCTGGCCGGCTTGCCCGACCACAAGGGGCTCTGCGGCGTCGGCAGCGTGCAGGGCATGACGAACGTGTCTCTGGCTCGCTCCGCCGCCGAGGGACGCGCGCGCGCCGATCTAGCGCGCGGGCTTCAGATGGGCGTGAAGGCCATGCTCAGGGAATACCAAACGGCCACGCGGTCGGACGTGGCCGGCGAGCAACACGTCGAGGACCTCTCCAAGCAGATCACCGACGGCGCGCTCTCCAGCGCGCGCCTGCAGGACACGTGGGTTTCGGACACCGGGACCTTCTGGGCCTTGGTCGTCCTCGACACCGCAGCGTTCACAGATTCGCTGAACAGCATGAAACAACTCGACGACGAGGTCCGCGCGGCCATCGTCCAGCGCGCCGCCAAGACCCTTCGGGAGCTCGACGCCTCCCCCGAACCCTGATCCGCCCCAGCACCCGCGCCTCCTTGCACCCGGTCGACCTCACAAAGGGAGGCTAGAGCAAGAGGAACGCAACCGCCTCGGCGGCCGTGGTCAGGATGAGCAAGGCAGCGGGCCAGAAGGTGAGGGCCGGCCAGTTCGGGCTCTGGAGCGCGCGGCCGCGGGACATGCGCGCCAGGTGGCGAGCAGCGAAGGGCGCGACGACGAGGGCGGCCAGGGCCACCGCGCGCGGCAGACCGGCCACGTAGAGCACCGGCACCGTGGCGTAGGCCAGCGCTGTGGCTGCGGCGTGCGTGCGCCAAGCCCAGGTGGAGCCCAACCGCACGGCCAGCGTACGCTTGCCCACCTGCGCGTCAGCCGCCGCATCGGGGATGGCCACGGCCATCAACATGGCAAATTGCAGGCAGCCGGGCGGGACGGTGGCCAGGAGCAAGGGGCGCAGTCCTGTCAACCCCGGCGCGTGCAGGGCAAGCGCGAAGAGCGGCACCAGCACCGTGACCACCAACGCGCCGTCCACCTCGCCCAGGCCGCGCGAATGCAGGCGGCCCGGCGGCGCGCTGTAGGTCCACGACAGCGCCGCAATCCCGACGAGCAAGGCGGCCGGCAGCAGGCCCGCCACCCGCCGGATGACCACGGCCAGCGCCAGCCCCAACCCCGCCGCGACCAGGGCCGCCACCAGCGCCGCCCAGCGTGGCAGCCGCCCCTCGCACAGCACGCGACTGCCGCCGGACCAGGCTGTAGGCGTGCGGTTGGCCGAATCGGCCGCGTAGTCGAAATATTCGTTCGAGTAGTGGGTCATGAGCTGCAGGCAACAGACCGCGCCCAGCCCCAGCCAGAAGAGTTGGCCACGTATGAGCCCAGGGCTGGCCGCCACGCCCAGACCGTAGAGCGCCAGACCTCCCAGCAAGAACAACGGTCGTCCCAATCGCACCACGTCCCAGGCGTGTTCCAGGCTCGTGAGCAGGGGACGGGGCAGGAAGCGAGGGCGCTGGGCCATGACCGCGCGGTAGCTCGGGTGCGCCAGGAGCACGCTCTCCTCGGCGCGGATGCGGTGGCGCAGGACCCACACGTGAGCCACCGCCCCCGCCGCGGCGGTCAGCCACGCCCCATGGACCAGGGGCAGGGCCAGCAGCTCCGCGAACACGGCCACGTAGTTGGGGTGGCGAATGTGCGCGTAGGGCCCGTGGGTCACCACCGCCCGCGCGCTGCCGATGGAATCCATGATGGCCACGTTCCAATGTGGCCCCAGCGTGGCGATGACCCACCAGCGCAGCGCCGAGGCCCCGACCAGCAGGCCCAGCGCCGGCACCGCCAGGCCCATGCGCAACGAACGCCGCGTGACCCACGCCTCCAACAACGCGCCCGCCAGGACGGCCACGTGCAGGATGACCATGGCGCGAAAGTGCGGCTCACCCACCGCACCGACTCCCGTGGCGTGCAGCGTGCGGCGGTTGCGCTTGGAGATGACCAACTCGCCCCCGCGAATCGCCGACACGAGCAGCACCAGACCCGAGTAGAGGGGCAACGAGACAGTCGGCTCCATGATTAACCCCAGCGCAGAAGGCCCAAATCCACGGCCAGTCCCGGACCGAATCCAGCCAGCAGCCCCGAGCCCGCGTGCGGCTGCTGCAGACAACGGGCCAGGACGAACAACACCGCCGCGCTGGACAGGTTGCCGTAGTCGCGCAACACGTCCCAGGCCGGCTGGGTCACCGCGCGCGGCAGGCCCAGGGCCTCCTCCACGGCGGTCAGGATGCGACGGCCCCCGGGGTGCAGGGCGCTGAAACGCAAGTCAGTCGGGCGTAGCCCCGAACGATCGAGCAACCGGCCCACCGCCGGCGCCAGGTTGTAGCGCAGGACGGCGGGCAGCTCCTTTCCCAGCACCACGTGAAAGCCGTCGTCACGCAGCTCGAACCCCAACACGTCCAAGCTGGAGGAGAAGAGGCACGACTCCACGTCCACGAGGTGCAGGCCAGCTCCATCGCCGAGCAAAGCGGCGCCGGCCCCGTCCCCGAAGATGGCCGTGGAGACGATCTGCCCCATGGACCCGTCGCGCGGCTGGAAACTGAGAGAGGGCAACTCCACGGCCACGACCAAGACGTGCGCGTCGGGGTAGGCGCGCAGGAAGTCGTGCGCCCGCCCCAGGGCTGCCGCCCCCGCGCTGCAGCCCAGCGCCGTGATGGGCAAGCGGCGCACGTCGGGGCGCAGACGCAGGCGGTTCACCATGTGGGCCTCCAACGAAGGAATCAAAAACCCCGTGCACGACGTGGTGATGACCAAATCCACGGTTTCGGCAGACCGGCCCGCGCCCTCCAGGCAGGCGGCCGCGGCCTGGCAAGCCAATCCCACGGCGTGCTCGCGATAGAGCGCCATGGCCTCGCCGATGCCGCGCGGCTGGAGCAGCAGCTCCAGAGGCAACACACTGAAACGCCGCTCGACGAGGGCGCGATCGAAGAGGGCCAGGATCGCCGCCCGCCGCGCTTCGGCCACGGGGAAGTGCGGCTCCAGAGCCCGCTTCACGCTCTTCTGATCGAGGAGGTGCGCGGGCACCGCCGTGGCCACGTGGAGAATGGCGCTGGCCATGGTTCACGGGACCGCGATGCGACACACGGCTCGGGTGGCCACGTCGGCACAGTGCCCACAATCCTCGCACTCGGTGGCCTGGCAACCGTTGGGCAGGAGCAAGTCGTCGAGGGCACGGTTGTCCACGCTCCACGGCAGCTCCAGTCGCATGAACTCGCGCGCCTGGCGGAGCAAGCGTAGGGAGCCGAACAGCCCCAGGTGGCGCAGGGAATCGAAGATGGGCAAGCGGCGCCGACGCGGCGGATCCCCGCGCGGGCCCAGCAGATGCAAGACATTGCCGTCCCAGCGCCGCTGGTGATAGGCGCGCACCCTCTCCACCAGCACCTCGGTCGCGCAGGAGCGGTCGACGATCTTGAAGCTGTTCACGCCCACTTCCCGGTAGCGATCCAGATCCTCCGGCCGGATGAAGTCGGCACGGATCAGGTTCACGGGATCGCGGCGCTTCTCATCCATGCACCAGCGCACGCACGGGTCCATGGGCTGAACACCGGGGCGCGAAGCGTGGGACAGGCGGGCCACGTGGGTGCGGGCCAGCGGGCAGCGCAGGAGGCAGCCGATGTTCACCGGCACCTCCACCTGGGCGTGCACCGCCTGCACGATCCGCTGAATCTGCAACAGATCCCGACTGAGCACGTGCGTGTCCAGGGCCAGCACGTGGCCGCCCAGCTCTTCCCAGTAGCGCGCCTGCTCGACGGTCGCGATGCCCACGAACACGCCCACGCGCACACGCAAGGCCGTCTCGCGCGCCAGGCTCACCAACCACGGATGGGCCACGGTCACCGCGGTCACGCCCATGGCCTCGGCCCGGCGCAGGGCAGAGCGGAGACGGCGTTCCAGACGCGTGTTCTCCTCGAACCCGCTCAGGCACAAGGGATTGAGCAGGAGATTGAAGCCCAGGCCCGCCGCCCGACCCCGGGCCACATGACGGGCCAGCGTGCGCCAGGTGACGGGCGGGACCATGGCCCGCGGTCGGCCGTGGCCCACGGGCGCGTCGTCACACGAGCCGAACAGCTCGTCGACTTCCATGCCCGTCAGCTGCGCCGGCAGCTCGTCGTCGAAGTTGCTCGCCACCGAAAACATGTCCCCCTCCCGCGGAGCGGGAAGCCTGACACGCGGGCTCGCCCGAGTCACGGCTGTGCGCAGGGCCAAACGAAGGCCGCCCGGCAGTCCGCTCAGCGGACCACGCGGGCGGCGCTGTGCGCTCGGCCGTCGCGCTACATGGCGGGCTGGCCTGTCGCGGTCGCCGTGTTCGTGCCGGTCCCCGTATCCGTGCCGGTCCCCGTACTGGTCTCGCTGCCGGTGGTGCCAGTGCCCGTCTCTGTCTCGCTGGAGGTCGTGTTTGCCTCGGGCGTACCCAGCAGAGTCTGAATCGACTGCGCCAGCTGCAGGTGTTGCACCACCACGGCCCGCAAGGCGAGCGCATCATTGAGCAGGGTCGGGTTCGTAATGGCAGGCAGGATCTTCGTGTCGATGAGCGACAGCGTGTCCTGGTGCTCGTTCACCTGGCTGTTGATGTACTGCTGGTCGAATTTCGCCGTGCTGGCGGACCACAGTGACTGCACCTGGTTGTCGGTATCGTTCTGCAGCTCCCTGCGCTCGTCGCTGTCGGTCGGGACCACGTCCGCCGTCACCAGGTCGGCGGTCAGTTGATTGTTGGAGGCCTGATGATCGGTGATCATGCGAGCCGCGTAGGCGCGCACCGTAGCCGCCTGACCGCGGGCCTGGGCCACCTGCGCCTCGGCGACCTCGCTCGAATTGATCTGCATCATCAGACCTACGGCCTGGTTCTGGTTCAGGTTCGACGTGATGGCGTCGACGCCACCGTCACCTATCACCGTCGGTTCGTCATCATCGTCGCTGCACGCCGCGGCCGACAAGCCGAGCGTCACAACCGCCACCACCATCCACCCCTTACGACTCCGCATACTGCCTCCTTCCTTGTGAGAAGCTCACAAGACCCGCCAAATCCCTCGCGGGGCGGAGCAGGGATCTGGCGACGTGTCTCCCACGACCCCGGGACATGAAACAGCCGTCGCACGTCTCGCCCCCCGCTATTCGAAACCAGTATAACTACGCACTCAGCTCAAGCCACGCCTGCGGGCGGAAGCGGCAAAGAACAGCGCAGCGACGGTGCTATGAATGAGGCATGGCCTTCACGATTCGCGATATGCGCCCCGAAGATCTGCAGGCCGTCGGTCGCCTGGCGGGCCGCCTGGTTCGACTTCATCATGACTACGACCCGCGGCGCTGGATGATGCCCGACGGGATAGAGGCTGGCTACGCCCGCTATTTCGCCAGCCAACTCGGACAGCCGGAGACCGTCCTCGTGGTTGCCACCCACGGCAGCGAGATCGTCGCGTACGCATACGCTGCCGTCGAAGAGCGCAACTGGGCCGAGCTGCGCGATCGTTGCGGGCGTCTGCACGATCTCTTCGTCGTCGAGAGCGCCCGCCGACAGGGGCTGGGCAGGGCCATGCTGCGCGAATGCATTTGCCGACTCTCCGCCCTGGAGGTCCGTCTGATCGTCACGACCACGGCCTGGCAGAACGAGCCCTCGCAGGCCCTGGTCCGTTCGCTCGGCTTCCGCCCGACCGTGGTCGAGCTGGCGAAGGACCTGGACCCGCGCGCTAGCGAGAGCCGGTTGTAACGGGCTCGTCGAGGCGGGCCGGGGCGGGTGGCACATCGATGCGGCAACTCACGGCCAGTTGCAGTCTCACCTCCTCCACCGAGACAAAGACCTGCGTGACCGAGCCAGGCGGCGCGCAGTCGACCAAGACCAGCGGTGCCTGTTGGGTCTGCGCCTGCGAGGCGAACCCACGGGCCTGGGCCACCCACCGCTCGACGAGCAGCGGCCGATAGAGCTCAGGGTTCTTCACGCCCGGGGAGATGCCCTCGAAACGCAGCGCGCTCACCCCGGGGGAGCTGAGCGAGATGGCCAGGGCAGCCGTGGTCTCCTGAATGGCGGTGAGGAACTGGCTGCGGCCCCAGAAATCCAGCTCAGCCGGCAGATCGAATTCCAGGCCGCCATCCACGGTGACCGCCACGCCCTTGGCCATCGGCTCCGCCACCACGCCACGGGGCGAGACGCGGACGGGGCGCCCCACCCACTTGCTCAGCCGCTCGGTCACCCCGGTGAAGGTCTGTCGCGCCGCTGTCAAAGCGTCGGACGAGGTGGCGCGTAGCTCGCGAACCGCGAAGTCAGCCGTGATGACATCTGGCCGCAGGACCAGGTCCACCGCATCCGTGGTGCGCGCCCGCCGCGGCACCGAGAGCGGCCGCTCCTCGATGAGGGTGGGGCCGGAAGAGACGGCAGCGCCCGCTCCCGACGAGCTGGCCACCGACGCTTGCGGCGTCGCACACCCGGCAAGGAACAGAACGGGGAACATGGCTGAACGGAGCATGGCCGGACCGTACCATAGGTGGCCACCGCGCAGGGCCAGGCGCGGCGGTTCGGTGCCCGCGCCGATCGGCTCGCTCCGGCCCTCAGGAGCGCCTGCTACACTGGCGCGCATGAGCGCACGCGGGCAGCCCACCGACAGTGATCGCTCGACCGTGACCGCGGCGGTGCAGGTCCTCTCGGGCGACGGACAGCAGCGCCCATGGTTCCGGCGCATTTCCCCCTTCTTGGGCCCCGCCCTCGTCGCGTCCGTGGCCTACGTGGACCCGGGCAACTTCGCCACCAACCTGGAGGCGGGCGCGCGGCTGGGCTACCGGCTGCTGTGGGTCGTGGTGGTGAGCAACGTGATGGCGGTGGTCATCCAGACGCTGTCGGCCAAGCTGGGCATCGCCACCGGCCACAACCTGGCCGAGCACTGCCGTCTGCACCTGCCGCGATCCCTGAACGGGATCGTGTGGGCTATCATGGAGCTCGCGGCCATGGCCACCGATCTGGCCGAATTCCTCGGGGCCGCGCTGGGCTTCCACCTCCTCTTCGGCATACCGCTGGGGCTGGCCGGCGTGCTCACGGCCGTCGCCACCTTCCTCCTCCTGGGCATGGAGCGCTACGGCTTTCGCCGCATCGAAGCGGTGATCACCGTGCTGGTGGTGCTTATCGCGGGCTGCTACCTCTTGGAATTGGTGCTGGCCCGCCCCGATTGGCGGCAGATCGCCCGTCACGCCGTGGTGCCCAGCTTCGGCGGGCCGCAAGGGCTGCTCCTGGCCGCGGGGATTCTGGGTGCCACCGTCATGCCTCACGTGGTCTTCTTGCACTCGGCGCTGACGCAAGGGCGCATCGTCCTGCACGACCAGCGTGCCAAGCGGCGCCTGCTGCGCTTCGAGTTCGTGGACGTGCTGCTGGCCATGGGGCTGGCGGGGGCCATCAACGCCGCCATTCTGATCATGGCCGCCGCGGTCTTCCCCGCCGGCGGCGTGCACGGTGGCAACGTCATCGAGAACGCCTACCTGACCTTGCAGCCCCTGCTCGGTCGCGCCGCGGGGACCATCTTCGCCATCTCGCTGCTGGCTGCCGGGCTGTCCAGCTCCACCGTGGGCACCATGTCCGGCCAGGTGATCATGCAGGGCTTTCTGCGCCGCCAGCTTCCGCTGTGGCTGCGTCGAGGCATCACCATGGCCCCGGCCCTGGTGGTCATCCTGCTCGGTCTCGATCCGACGCGAACCTTGATCATCAGTCAGGTGGTCCTCAGCTTCGCCCTGCCCTTCGCCATCGTGCCGCTCGTGGTCTTCACCAGTCGTCGCACCATCATGGGTGATCTGGTGAACCACAAGGCCACCACCGTCGTGGCGCTGGCCATTGCGGCCCTCATCGTAGGGCTGAACGCCTACCTACTCGTGCAAACCCTGGGAGGTTCATGATGGCCTTTCGGCATCTGCTGGTTCCCCTCGACGGCACGGCGCTGGCCGAGCAAGTCCTGCCCGTGGCGCGGTGGCTGGCCCAGGCGAGTGGCGCACGCCTCACCCTCCTGCACGTGCTGGAAGAGGACGCTCCCATCGCCAAACACGGCCAAGCCCATTTGCACGATGCGGCCGCGGCCGAGGGTTACCTGCACCGAGTAGCGGCCACGGCCTTCCCCCGCGAAATCAGCGTGGACTGGCACGTGCACGAGCAGGCCGTGCATGACGTGGCCCACAGCCTAGCCGCTCACGCCGAGGAGCTGCGGCCCGATCTGGTCGTCATGTGCGCGCACGGTGACCAGTGGTGGAAGGAGCGCTTCCTGGGCAACTTGGGCCAGCAGCTCGTCCACGATCTGCGTGGTCGGCCACGCGTTCCGGTGCTGCTGGCCCAGCCGGGTGACGCCGGCTGCGTGTCCTTCCCGTTCCACCACATCCTCGTGCCTCTGGACGGCGAGCCCGAGCACGAAAAGGGACTGCCTGTGGCCGGCGACCTGGCTCGCCAGCTCCAAGCCCCGCTCACCCTGGTGCGCGTGGTGCCCACCCCTCACGGCCTGCGCGGCGCGAACTCGCTCACCGCCACGCTCATGCCCCGGGCCACCGACGAACTCCTGCGATTGGCCGAACAGGGAGCGTCCGCCTATCTGGCGGCGCGCATCACCGAGCTGCGTGACGCGGGCCTGACCGCCTCGGGCCTCGTGACGCGCGGCACCCCCGGCGAGGAGCTGCTGCGGGTGAGTGCCGAGCTGCCCGCCGATCTCATCGTCCTCGGCACCCACGGCCTGAGCGCCACGCAAGCCTTCTGGGCCGGCAGCGTGACCCCGCGGCTCCTCCAACACGCCCGCGCCTCGTTCCTGCTCGTGTCGTAAGGACCGATCGCTGCTGCGGCCTTGCGCGCGCCCCCTGATTCCAGGTCAGATGCGGGCATGGTCCTGCCTGAAGTGAACGAATCGGAGATCGCCGCCTTCTTCGCCTCGCCCGCGCTGAACGAGGTCAAGGAACAGCTCTGCGAAATGGGGCGCCGGCTGTGGCAGCGCGCCTACGTCGACGGCAACGGCGGCAATCTCTCGGCCCGCGTGGCGCGTGACCTGGTGCTGTGCACGCCCACGCTGACCTCCAAGGGCTTCATGAAGCCCGCCGACCTGTGCCTGGTGGATATGCGAGGCCAGCAGAAGGCCGGCGCAAAGAAGCGCACCAGCGAGGTGCTCATGCACCTGGAAATCTACGAGGCCCAGCCCCGTGCTCTGGCCTGTGTGCATGCCCATCCGCCCACCGCAACCGGTTTCGCCACGGCCGGCGTGAGCCCGCCCAGTTGCCTGCTGCCCGAAATGGAGCTCGTGTGCGGCGAGGTTCCCCTGGCCCCCTACCTGACGCCCGGCAGCCCCGAGCTCGGTCAGGCGGTCGCCGCGCTCATGGTCGAGCACAACACCGTCCTGATGGCCAACCACGGCATGGTGGCCTGGGGCCCCACGCTGGAAGAGGCCTATTTCCGTGTGGAAATTCTCGAGTCCTACTGCCGGACCGTGCTGGTGGCCGGCCAGGTGGGCCAGCCCAACCCCATCCCGCCCGCCCAGATGCGCGAGCTCCTTGCCATCAAGCAAAGCTGGGGCATTCCCGATCGGCGTCTCGGCTGACCCCGACGCTCACAGGACGCGCAACACCCAGACCTTGAGGTGCCCGGTCTCGGGAACGCCCACCAGCTCGGGGTGATCGCGGCCGGCGCCCCGGCGGTCGAGGACCTGTACCAGGCGGCCACTGTCGGCGGCGGCCTCGGCCACCAGCTCATCGAAATGGGCACGTGACACCCGGCCCGAGCACGAGCACAGAACGGCCAAGCCTCCGGGCGCGGTCAACCGCAGGCCGCGCAGCATGATCTCCTTATAGGCCCGATCCGCGGCCGCATCCCCGCCCTTGCGCTTGGCAAAGGCGGGTGGATCCAGAACCACCACGTCGAAGCGTTCGCGCCCGGCTTCCAGCGTGCGCAGCAGGTCGAAGGCGTTGGCCTGGCGGGCCTGCATGTTGGTCAGGCCGTTGCGTTCGGCATTGGCGCGGGCGCGGCCGGCGGCGCTGGCGTCCTCGTCGGTGGCTAGCACCGGACCGCCCCGGCGGGCCAGGGCCAGGGCGAACCCGCCGTGATACGTGAAGGCATCCAGGCAGCGCGCCCCGGCGGGCGCCAGGGCCGCCACGAAGGCGTGGTTGTCGGCCTGATCGAGGAACCCCCCCGTTTTGCTGTCACTCAACAGATCGGCCTGCAGGCGGTTCTCGCCCAGGCGGTATTCCACGACCGCCGGCCCCTCGCCCGCCGCGATCTCGCGCAGACGGGTCAGCCCCTCGAAATCGCGGGCCGAGCCATCCTCGCGCGCGATCACCAGGCGCATGCCCAATTCGGCGCGCAGCCAATCCGCGAGGCGCGGGCGGAGCGCGTCCATGGCCACCGAGGTGGTCTGCACCACGGCCACGTCCGCGTACTGATCGACGAAGAGGCCGGGCAAGGCATCGGATTCGCCATGCACCACGCGGAAGGCATCGCGAGACAGCCCGAGGGCCAGCCGTCGCGCCCGCGCCGCCCGCACCCGCTCGGTCACCAGGGCAAACAGCTCAGGCTCGTGGGCCCCGGGCTCGCGCCCCAGCACCCGCAGCGCCACCGGGGATTGCACGGCCCAGGTGCAAAGGGCCAGGGGCCGGCGCCGCTCGTCGAGCACCTGCACCAGCGAGGGCCCGCCCGTGCGCGCGTCGGTTGGCGGCCCCTCGATCACATCCTGGCGGTAGATCCAGGGGTGCCCCGTCGCGATGCGCGTACGACCGTGTGAATTGACCCGAGCGATGGCGAGCGTCATTAGAACTGAAACTCGGCGCCGAGCGTGAAATCCAGGCTGCCCAGCGCGCCGGAGGCGTAGCCCGTGGCGCCCGAAATCTCGGCGCCCAGGCCCAGCCAATGGTTGAAGAAGTAGTGTGCCCCGACCGCGCCTCGCACCAAGAAACCGGCCGTGTTCGACGCGTCGTCCGGAAACAGGAAGACAGGCCCCACGGCCAGCTTGCCGTAGGGGACGACCGGCACCGAGGTCTGGAATTTCCACTTGAGGCCGGCCAACACATCGACGGATTTGCCCCCCTCGGCGCCGCAGTCGCCCGCGCAGTGCCCGGCCACCATGCCCATCTGGATGTCGACCCAGGGGCCACGCTGCAGGGCCAGGCCATAGTCAACCTGGGCCCGCGTGCCGCTCGGCGCCTGGCCCAAGCCCACGGCGTAGCCCGCGTGCACCGAGAGCTCGTTCTCGTTCAGGAAGGGGAAGGGGCCGCGCAAAAGCTCGTCACCCTCCGCACGGGCACGCGACGCGACGAAGAGCGGAAGCGCAGCGAGCAAGAGGCCAATGACACGCACCCGGGGAGCATACGCGACGCCCCGCGGGAGGCCAAAGAAGGAGCACGAAAACCTGCCCGGAACCCGAGGCCGCGATGGCAAAATGCTCGCACATGCCGCGCTTCTCTGCCCTGTCGCGCGCCCTCCTCGTCCTCGGCCTCGCCGGCCTGGTGTCGAGCGGGTGCGCGCGCCCCTACTCGGGTCCCAAAACCCTGGCAGCTATCGGGACCACCCTGCTCGTCGGAGGCGGGACCACGTGGGCGGTGGGCGACCGCCAGGACAGGGACAACCTGGCCACCGCGGGCCTCATCACCACCGCCATCGGCGTGGCCGCCGTGATCGCGGCCGGCGGCTGGCTGGCCGTCTCCATTTCCTGCGAAGAGGATCCCGATTGCCCGCGCGACGAGGAATGCCGAGAGGTCCCTGCCCCGCCCGGCGGCGTGCCCTACCGCCAGTGCGTACGGCGCGGTTCACCCTGATTTCCGCTCTCGCTTCGGCGTGGTCAACACGATCGGTCCCGGCGAGCCCGCGGGCCCGTGAACCACGACCTGAGGAGGCGGCGTGATGCCGTCGTCATCCACACACGCCTCGGGCTGCACGGGCCGCGACGGTGGTGAGAAGCGGCGCATCGGATTGCGAATGGTGTCGAGAGCCAGGCCGCTGCCCAGGGCCGCGTTCGAACGACGGAAGCGCATACTGCCGTAGCAGCGCTGCAGGTCGGCGGCCAGCTCGGACATGCTGGCGTGGCGTTGCGCGGGGTCCTTGGCCAGGGCGCGCAGGATCACCTCTCCCGCGGCGGCCGTGATCTCCACGTAGGGGTTTCGAGACCGCGGCGGCTCGGGGATCTCGTTGACGTGCTTCATCATGACGTCCACCGGCCGCTCCCCGTCGAAGGGCACCGTACCCGTGAGCATCTCGTAGAAGATCACGCCCACCGAGTAGATGTCCGAGCGTGCATCCGCCACGCCCTCGCGCGCCGTCTCGGGCGCCATATAGGCCGGCGTGCCGATCATGTTGCCCGTCTCGGCTTGGGCGCCAGGCACGTGTTTAATGAAGCCCGCCGCCCCGAAATCCAGGATGGTGACGAAGTCGAACGATCCCTCGGGCTCGATGCGCTCGACCACCACGTCGTCCTCGCGCACATCGCGCACGATCTCGCGCCGTCCCTCGCGACGCGCCAGCATGAGGTTCTCGGGCTTGAGATCGCGGTGCACCACGCCCTGGGCGTGCGCCACGCCCAAGGCCTGCGTCACCTGGTTGAGGATGCCCAGGGCGCGCAGCAGCGGCAGGGTGCCCTCGTCGGCCAGCACCTCGTCCAAACCAACCCCGCTGGCCTCGGCCATGACGATGTACATCGTGCCGTCGGGCGCCTCGCCGAAATCGCTCACGCTGACGATGTTGGGGTGGTCGATGAGGCTGGCCGCCTGGGCCTCACGGAGAAAGCGCGCCTTGGCGCCGGGCTGCTCGAAGAAGTGCCGGTACAGAACCTTCACCGCCGCGGGCTTGCGAATGTAGATATGCGTGGCGCGGTAGACCACGCCCATGCCGCCCAGCCCGATGATCTCGCGCAGGGCATAGTTGCCCAGCCGGGTGCCTAGTCGCGCTTGTGCTTCCTCTGCGATCATCGGGGCGCTCAATGTTGCATGCGAAGCACCACTGATCAACGGCAGCACTCGTTGACAGCGCGCGTGCCGACGTGGATTCTCCCCCGACCATGCGTCCCGACGGCCGTACCCCCGATGCACTGCGCCCCGTGCGCATCACTCCTGACTTCAACCGCTACGCGGAAGGCTCCGTTCTGGTGGAATTCGGCGAGACCAAGGTGATCTGCACCGCCTCGGTGGAGAACAAGATTCCGCCCTTCCTCGAAGGACAAGGCAAAGGCTGGGTCACCGCCGAGTACGCCATGTTGCCGCGTTCCACCCACACCCGCTCGAATCGCAACCCGGGGGGCCGAGGCCAGGAGATTCAGCGGCTCATCGGTCGCGCCTTGCGGGCGGCCGTCAAGACCGCCCACCTGGGACCACGACAGATCACGGTGGACTGCGACGTGATTCAGGCCGACGGGGGCACGCGGACGGCGGCCATCACGGGTGGCTGGGTGGCATTGGCCCTGGCCGTGCGCCGCCTGTGCAAGGCCGAAAGCCTGAAGAAGGATCCCATGCTCCGCGCCGTGGCCGCGGTATCCGTGGGCATCGTGGACGGCGAGCCGCGCCTGGATCTGGCCTACGAAGAGGATTCGAAGGCCGACGTGGACTTCAATTTCGTCCTCACCGACGCGGGCCAATTCATCGAAATCCAGGGCACGGCCGAGGGGGAGCCCTTCTCGCCCGAGGACTACGGCAAATTGGTCAACCTGGCCAACCTGGGGGCCAGGCAGCTCTTTGCCCTCCAGCAGGAGGCGCTCAAAGCGGCCCGTCAGCCATGAAGGTCGTCGTCGCCAGCCGCAACCACCACAAGGTGCACGAGATCGGCGTTCTGCTGGCCGAGGCCGGCCTGGACTGGGACCTGCTGACCATCGACAAGGTGGCCCCGGCCGCCGAGCTGCACGAAGACGAGGCCACCTTCGAGGGCAACGCCCTGGCCAAGGCCCGCCAAGCCGCCGCCGCGTGTGCCCTGCCCGCCATCGCCGACGACTCGGGCATCGAAGTGGACGCCCTGGCCGGCGCGCCCGGCGTGTACTCCGCCCGCTGGAGCGGCGAGCCCTGCGACGACGCCCGCAACAACGCCAAGATGCTGCGCGAGCTGGGAGGCGTCCCCGCGCCCCGCCGTACGGCCCGCTACCGCTGCGTGGCCGCCTTCGTGGACCCCGCCCGCGGCCTGGAAGTGACCCGCTCGGGCGCCTGCGAGGGCCGCATCCTGGACGCCCCGCGCGGCACGGGCGGCTTCGGCTACGATCCGCTGTTCTTCATCGAGTCGCTCGACCGCACCATGGCCGAGATCACCCTCGACGAGAAGAACCGCCTCTCGCACCGGGCCCAAGCCTTCCGCGCCCTGGCCCGCGCCCTTTCACCCACGCGCTGACGCGCACCCGTTTTCTGCTATAGTCGCGCCCCTTCCGTCGCCGGACGGGAGACGGGGCGTAGCGCAGTTGGTAGCGCGCCTGCTTTGGGAGCAGGATGTCGTGGGTTCGAATCCCGCCGCCCCGACCGAGTTCAAGGACTGCCTGGCCGTGCTGCTCACCTTCCCCGCCGGGCAAGCCCACCAACGGCACGAATGAGGCGAGGCATGGCAAGGGCGGCTATCGCGAAGTTGATGCCGGCCCCGACCAGGCAGTAGGTGCAGCCCTTTTTCTCCACCCGGATCATGTCGCCGAGGTGCTTGGCTGCCCCGCCCACGCCCGCCAGCGCCGCTGCCCCCAACAGCACGTCGAAAATCGGCCTTCGGGACCCGCGCCCGCCGAGCAGCCCCAGGATCGCGACGTACAGGCCGGCCCCCATCGGCCCGTCGGGAATCCCGAGCGTGTAGGCCTGCGCCGAAGTGTTCACGTGGTCGCTATCGAAGCTGCGCACCGGTATCTCGGGCAGGTGGCGAATGACCCCGAGCTGGCGCAGCGAGATCAAAGTGAAGTCGGCCAGCCCCACCGTGGCCAGGACCGCCAGGCCCAGCCCTGGCGCCCCATGTCTTCCGCCCCGCGTCCGCTCTCGCTCACGTGTGTCCATGAATCCAAGCGTACGGGCGGCCGCGGACCGGGCCAGCCCGCGAAGCGCCCGGCTCCGCGGGCGCATTTCCCTCGCGTCGATGCAGAGCTGGGACTCAGCAGGGCCGGGTTACCCCGTCCGACTCAGAAGGCGGGCCGCGCCTTCGAAATCCAACAGATGAGCGCCGACCACCTCAGTGGCGAAGGCGTCTGGAAGCGCCGGCTGGAACTTACCTAGGCGGAACGGCGGCACGCGGGCGAGCAGCTTGCCGCGAAGCTCGGGGTCGGACCAGAGCTCGGGGCTGCGCATTTGGGCCATCACCCCGTCGACGGTGGCGTGCGAGATGCCGGCCCCGTGGATGCGCAGTTGAAAGTTGTCGGCCACCACCTTCCAGCCGCCGAGCAGTTCCAGGGCGTACTTCAGGGTGTGGTTGATGCGGCCGCCAGCGAAGGTCCAGACACGCGCCACGTCGTCGTCCATCTGCATGCCAAGCGCACCACTGCGCGCCAGCAGTGGTCCCAGGTTTTCGCGCTGCTCCTGAAGAGCCGCTGCAGCGGCGGGATCACAGTATGGGTAGGCGGTCTCCTCGCTCAGGATGCGGCGGATGCGCTGACACAGCTCGAAACTGAGCAGCTGGGGCAGCAAGCCGCCCCAACTGGGCTTGACGCCGGAGGGGAGATTCGTTCCCGTGCAGAAACGCGAAGGATTCTGTCGCCTCGACGCGCAGCCCAAGCCGCGATTACGACTCGACTGGTCGACCAGGCACCCGCTTCGGTCGGGCGACCGGGGCGCGCGCCACTTC